>JBOGDS010000004.1:0-78458 GCA_050743075.1 Jiangellaceae bacterium
CCCGCTGGGCCGCCCGGCCCGCGTCGACGAGGTCGCCGCCGTCATGGCCTTCCTGGCGTCCGACGAGGCCAGCTACGTGACCGGCGCGCTGTATGTGGTGGACGGCGGCATCACCGCCGTGTGACAGCTGAGACGCACTCATACCCGACCGGCGCGGACGACGCAGCGGAAGCCGATTTGGCCCGTCGCGGTGTCCACGGTCTCGCTCTGGCGGGCAGCTGGGCGGTAGCGCAGGCAGTAGTTTGGTGCGCAGAGGTGCGAACCGCCCTTGATCACTTTGCGGGGGATGTGAGCGCCGGGCGGGCCGAGCCCGTAGCTTGGCTCGACCGCGGTGACGCGCGGGTTGCGTGGAGCGCAGCACGGCGAATCCGCCGCGTCCGCGTGACGCGCGGTGACGTAGTCCGATGTCCACTCCCAGACGTTGCCGGTCATGTCGTAGAGGCCGTGGCCGTTGGGCGGGTAGGAGCCGACCGGCGAGGTGCGCTCGTAGCCGTCCAGTTTGAGGTTCTGCCACGGGAACTCGCCCTGCCACGTGTTTGCCATGGCCTTCCCGTCCGGGAAGTGCTCGTCGCCCCAGGCAAAAGCCGCGCCCTCGAGTCCGCCCCGGGCGGCGAACTCCCACTCCGCCTCGGTCGGCAGCTCCTTGCCGGCCCAGGTGGCGTAGGCCTGCGCATCCTCATCCGCGACGTGGACCACGGGGTGCCGATCGCGACCGTTGATGGTGCTGCCCGGTCCTTCCGGGCGCTTCCAGAACGCGCCCGGCACGTACTCCCACCAGTTGTGCACGTCGTCGAGGTCGACCGGCCCGGTGCTCTTGCGGAAGACCTGCGAGCCGGGCACGAGCAGCTGCGGGTCGGCGTCTGGGTAGTCGGCCGGGTCGAGCGGCCGCTCGGCGACGGTCACGTACCCGGTCTCGCGGACGAAGCGACGAAACTGCCCTGCGGTCACCGTGTATGCCCGACGTTCCGCACATCTCGCGCGGGATATCTCGGTGATTAGGGGAGCTGGGTGTAGACGCTCGCGGTGAGGTCCATGAGTTCGAGGATTTGTAGCTGTTGGGTGGTGAGTTCGGGCTGGACGGTCTTCACCAGGACGCCGTCGTGGTGCAGCGTGTGGCGGCTGACGGTGCCGAAGATCTCCAGGATCCGTTCGGTGGAAGGCGACGTGCAGTTCCGGAACTCCGGGTAGAGGCCGATCTTGTCCAGGTCAGCCTTGTGCATGCCGGTGCGGATCTCGCGTTCGATGAGCGCGCTGATGAGTAGGGCCAGGAACTGGCAGCAGAACAGGGCCTCGATCCGAGCCGGGTTGTGTGGCAGCACCGGCGCGGCGTCTTGGACACTCTTGAGCAGGTGGTGGCGGCGTTCGAGGTTCGGCTGGTAGCGGTAGGCCGCCAGAACCTGCGCGTCGCTCAGCAGCCGGTCGTTGCTGATCAGCGGGAAGCAGCCATCGCTGGCGGCGTCGTAGCGGATGTTGTCGAGCCTGATGTCGTGCTGGACGGTGAAGTGGGTGGTGGCGACCTCGCGGTAGCTCGTCTTGGGGTCCGCGTCGGCCGGCGGGTGCTTGCTTGTAGCTCTTGCTGGTCGTCTCGCTCACGGTGGCGGTGACCCACCGGTCGGCGCCGGTGTCGGCGAGCGCGATGGCGGCGGCCTGTTCGACCGCGACGCGGGTCTTGAACCGGCTCCGAGGCCCAGCGAGCTTGGCGTCGAGAGTTTCGATCGCGGCGACGCCGGCCTCGATCCGGGCGGCCCGGGCGGCGGAGTCGCGGCTGGCCTTGGCGGTGGAGTGCACCCACACGATCCGGTAGCCCTCCACCGAGGGCAGCGGCGCAGCAGTGGTGGAGTAGACCTGATCGGGGTCACCTTGCCTCGTCCCGGGGTTGGCGGGCGGCTTCGGTCCAGACCTGGGCGTGAGTCTGCAGGTGCTTGCGGAACGCGCCGTCCTCGGTGCGGGACTTGGGCATCACGGTGACGAACCGGCCGCCGCGACTGTCGATGTGGCCCATCGCCGCCCGTGAGCACAGCTTGGAGTCCGCGACGTAAAGAGCAGCTGACCCAGCTCGATGCCGCGATCGGCGACGCCGATCATGGCACGAACATGGACCGGGGGATGACGGCGGTGCTCGCGGCGCTGGACGGTGGCGATCCGCCGGCCAGCGCCGCGGCGCTGTTCAAGCAGGTCGGCATGATCCTGGTGAGCACCGTGGGCGGCGCCAGCGGACCGCTGTTCGGTACCTTCTTCCTCCGTTTCGGCACGGGTGCGGGGGAGGTCGCCGCCCTCGATCCGAAGGGCTTCGCGGCCGCTCTGCGTGCTGGTCTCGACGGCATCGTCGCCCGCGGCAAGGCCGAGGCCGGCGACAAGACGATGTACGACGCCCTGGCGCCATCGGTCGACGCCCTCGAGCACCCCGCCCTGGAGGGTCCCGGTCACCGTCGGCGAGACCACCCCCTCGGCCAGCACCCCGGCACGCAGCCACAGCCGGATCAACTTGAGCACCCGACGATCAGACACGCGCCGCTCGACCTCGACCATCAACCGGTCCTGGTCGATCGTGCCGAAGAAGTCCCTGGTGTCGGCCTCGAAGACGAACTGCTGTCCCCGCGGGAACGCCACCCGGATCACCTCCAGCGCGTCGGTGGCCGACCGCTTCGGGCGGAACCCGAAACTGCTAGGAACGTAGTCGGCCTCGCAAACCGGTTCCAACACCAACTTCGCCGCTTGCTGCGCCACCCGGTCACGCACCGTCGGGATACCCAACGGTCGCATCCGGCCGTCCGGCTTGGCGATCTCTACCCGGCGCACCGGCGCCGGGCGGTAGCTGCCTGCACGAAGGTCACGGGACAACTCACGCAACATGCGGTCCACCCCGTACTCCTCCACCGCCTCCAAGGTCACCCGATCGACCCCGGCGGGCGCCACGATTGGCTCGGACCCGTCCCCACGCCTCCCGCAGGACGTCATCCCTGCAGATGCGGTCGAACAGGGCATCGAAACGCCGACCCTCAGACTGCTTGGCCGCAGCCCATAGCTTGCATTGGAGTTCTCGCACCTTGCCCACCGGCGCCAGCCGGTGCAACACGACGGGCTCACGCCCGCCAGGGTGATTGGACCGGGCGATCCCGGCCATGCCCTGGCGCTTACCCCCTCCGCTTGCGTGACCGAAGTCAGGGCCCTTCCCCACCGGCGACTGGCCGCCGCCGACCGGTACTACGACCCCGTCGGACTCCCGCTGCCCTCCGCTCGATTTCACCATCGGCTTATACGAACGGTCTTTGCCCGACGAAGGCCAGGCAGACGGGTCTCTGCTGTTCCGAACCAGACCATGACCACGTGCCATCTCCCGTACCCCGGGCGGACCCGCCAGGCTGACCCCGGAACAGGGCCTGACGGACATGGCCTCCGCCGTGCCATGAGCGGCTCGGCTCTCCCGTTGTACCTGTGACGAGGCTGCAGAGCTCGCTTGACGCCACGGCCCGTGACCTTGCTCCCTCCGAAGAGGCTCTCGACACCCTGCCCAGCCGCCACGGCGACCACATCGGCCAGTTCGTTTCCCCCAACGCGCTGGCATGCTACGCCGGCAAGGCGCCGGTCACCCGCCGCTCGGGCAAGAGCGAGTACGTGGTTGCCACCCGGCTGGCCTGCGACCGGTACCTGCGCGACGCCGTGCAGGCCTGGGCGTTCTGCTCGCTGAACCGCTCCGGCTGGGCCCGGGGATACTACGACGCACAGAGGGCCCGCGGCAGATCCCACCACGCTGCCCTGCGGGCACTGGGCAACCGGTGGCTGGAGATCCTGTGGCACTGCCTGACCAAGAACGTGGCCTAACGACGAGGCACTCCACCTCGCAAACCGCAACCGAGCCCTGCACCGCACCAACCCGCCCGCGGCGGCCTGAGCACCCGCCACGCCAGCCCTCCGCCGCCGCCCACGCGACGACGCGCAGGAGGGCGTCAAGGTGCAGCGCCCGCAGGCGAAGCCGCTCCGCGGCGCAGCCGAGGACGAACGACCTCGACACCGACAAGCGGCGGCGCACACTCCACGACCGAGGGGTGCTTGCCAAACGGTGTCTCATAGTCGCGTCGCGGGTCGTTCCTCACGCGGTGCCCGGGGTGGGGTCTCCCACCGGCCGGCTTGAGGGTGGCGGTTGGTGGCCGGGTCAGGGGTCCATGACGGCCAGGCTCCAGCACCATCCGGCGAGTTCGCGGGCGACGGCGACCGCGCTGACGGTGCTGCGTTTCCCGCGAGCGTCCAGGTTGGTCCACCGGCGGTGCAGGCGGGTGTCGGCGGCCTGGGCCCGGGCCCGGATCGCCGGGGACACGACGGCTCGTCGGTCGCGTAGCGCCTTGCTGGGTGCGCGGGTCGGTCGGCGGTGATGCCAGGCGGCTTCGACCAGCAGCCGGCGGGCGTGGGTGTTGCCGGCCTTGGTGATCGGTCCCTGGGCGCGTTTGCTGCCGCTGGACGCCTCGCAGGGCACCAGGCTAAGGTAGGCGCCGATGGTTGCTCCGGTGAACCGGTGCCAGTCGCCGATCTCCACGCTCAACCCGAACGCCGTCAAGGTGGCGATCCCGCGCAGACACGCCAGCCTCGTCACGGGGGTAGTCCACCGCTGCTGGTGGGCCATCTCGATGATCGCCGCATCGAGGCGGTCCCGGCGCCCGGCGGTGGACAGCACCGCGTCGAACGCCTCGGTGTAGGCGATCTGCAGGCCCAGGGAGTCGAATCGCTGGGAACGCAGCCACGCCTCGTGCTCCCCGGTCCACGCCGCGCCGCCGCTGTAGACGATGCCCTGGCGCAGCAGCAGCTTGGACACCCGGTGACGGGCTCGCATCAGATCGGCCCGGGCGTCCTCCCGGGCGCGCACCAGGTCCCGGGCCCGTTTCCTGTTCCACGGTGGGCACCCGCACCTCGGGAACCTCACCGATGTGCAGCAGCCGGGCCAGGCGTTGGGCGTCGCGGCGGTCTTCTCCGAACTACAAATTGTCCGAATTGCGGGAGTTCACGGAGGTGCTGTTGGGGCTGGGCGGGTTCGTGCTGGTGCGTCCGGCGGTGTCGGTGAAGGTGGGGATGCCGAGCTGGACGGTGTGGTTGCGGCGGGCGGTGATCTGGTCCATCTCAGCGAGCTTGACACGGGCGCCACGCCGCGCCGCACGAATCGTCCGCGGGGACGGGCCGCTAGTTCGGTTAACAGGTCGGTCTTGACCCGGTCCCGGGCGGTCGTTCCAGTTTGGAGGGGGCCACCACCACGCAGCGGATCCCGGCCGCGGTGAACGCCCGCGCCAACCCGAACCCCGTCGGGCCCGCCTCGTAGGTCACCGCCACCGCAGAGGGCAGCCGCGCCACCCAAGCCAGCACCGTCTCGCTGCCCGGCGCCAACCGCTCGGAGAAGACCTGCCCCGTGGTCCAGTCCACCGCCTCGGCCACCACCGACCGGGCATGCACATCGAGCCCCACCGACGTACGCTCACAGAACATCCGGCGCCTCCCTGCAAATGCGGCACCCCAGACGCTCCTCATGGGCGCCCGGTCGTGACCCGCACCAACTTGCCAGCCGGGGCGCCGGGTGCCTCCCGGCGAGATCACACCGCCGGCGTCATCCGATCGTTGCAGCCCTTCGCGCGCCGGGCACCGTGTCAAGACACGCCTCACCGCCTTGACACGGTGCCCGGCACGCGGACCATCACCACTCGGATAACATCGGGGCCCAACCCCGACACTCCATACGGTCTAGCCTCAGTCTTTCGTGCGTCCAGCAGACTGGAGGTGACCTGGTGTAGGTGATCGTCAGTCGTCAGCTCGTCGTCGCCTGCCGGTGAAAGTCCGGTCCGGGTAGCTGCCAGGAGGGCCCGGTAGCAGGCTGGTGGTTCGGTCTGGAACGGGTCGGGTCGAAGCCCAGCGTCAAGAGCCCTTTAGGGGGAGCGACTGAGCGGTCCGTTGACATCAAGCGAAGCCTGCGGCGTCGTTAGGGGCCTGCCCTTCGGGGTAGGGACAGGAAGTGCCGAGCCCGCGAAATTAGGGCGAAGGCCATGGAAGCGGTGAAGACCCTGGAAGGCAGCCGCGAAGGACTCCCCGGCGTATGGGGCGCGGAACGTTCAGATGGTGGCGGCGGGAACTGGTGAGGCCCTCCCCGGCCCGGTGGCCTGCGGATGTGTCGCCGGAGCGGCGTGCCCTAAAACCGGTGACCCCGTAACCATTCAGGTCCCGGCGCGTCGCCTTGATCTCTTCGCGCTGTTGATCATGCTTGCGGTGTCCGTGACTGCGTCCGTCTTCCCCCGCGGGCAGGTTGGCATGGTTGGTGTGTGGTCGTTGTGCCTGGTGCCGTCCGAGCCGACGGTCGAGCAGTTGCTTGCCCTTCTGGCCGAACGTGACCTGGCGCTGGCCGAGCGGGGTCGGGCGTTGGCGGAGCGCGATAGGTTGATCGCTGATCTGGGTGCGCGGGTCGCTGACCTGGAGGCCCGGTGCTGGCCCGCGTGCCGATCGAGTCAGACAGCCACGCCGAGGCGCAGTTCCTGCGGCTCGGCGCGCAGGTCGAAGTGCTCGAGCCGGGCGCGCTGCGGCAGCGGCTGGCGGCCACCGTGGCGGGCCCGCGGCTCTGTGCCGTAGCGCCAGACTGATCGATCGGTCGGTCGGGTAGATGCCTGCCCTTGCCCGCCGGTGCGGGCTGGCGGGCTCCCCCGACGCCACGGGTGACGGAGCCGCCCCCGCGGTCGTCTGGAGAGCCGGTAAACCGCCGGTGGGAGTGGCACGTCCTGATGGTGTGTCGGTCCACCGACGCCCGTCACGAGGAGCACCCCGATGAGACGACACCGCCTACCGATGCTCGTTCTCGGTCCTGCCGCCTTTCTCGCGGGTGCCTTGGCCGTGGGCGGATGTGCACAATCAGGCGCGCCCGACGCTGACCAGCCCGCCGCGGACAGAGTGGCAGGTCCCGCCTCGTCGGAGGCGACGTCCACCGGTGACGCCGCGCCCACCGACGTGCCGGCGCACCCCCGGCGAGCGAGCCGACGGCTCCAGAGGTGGCGCACCGCGTGAGCTACGACTGGGCCACACCCTCGGACGAGGTCACGGTCGCGCACCCTGCCGAGATCCCGTTGCCCTACCTGGTGGCCATCTACGTGGGCGACCACCCGGAGGGGAGCCCGCCGTACCAACGGATCTCCTTCTACTTCCGGGACGCATTCCCGGAGTACAACCTGCAGTACGTGAGATCGGTGCTCGAGGAGGGCAGCGGCGCTCCGATCTCGTTGCAGGGAAACGGGTTCCTCCGCGTCGGGTTCGTCAATGCCCAGGCGCACGACGATGCCGGCGCATCCACGGTCGAGACAGCACCGGATACGACCATCGGGTTCACCAACCTGAAGAGCTATGGCTTCGCCGGCGACTTCGAGGGACACCTGACGTACGGGCTGGGGATCCAGGTGGCGCCCAACAGCGACCAGGTGCTTCAGGTCCGCGCGGGCGAGCTGACGAGATCGGACGGATCCGACGGCCTCTACTACGTCGTCTACGTCGACGTGCAGACCGGCTGAAGCCAGACGCCGCCTCGCGCCGAAGCGCCCGCGACGGCGCCACCCCTCATCTACTCAGTGGACCGACCGCTCAAGACCCTCCGGTGCCTGGTGGGCTCTACGCCTTGGTGCCGTGTCCGAGCTTGACCGACACCGGCACTTCGAGCGCCTCTCGGTGCTGGTACTTCCGCACTCGTCGAAGGCCGCCCGGATCCGCGGGCGCGCCTCCCCCGGAAGAAGGGGGCGGATGCCGGTCGGGGGCGACGCATCCACCGCGGCGATCGCGTCGAGCAACACGACGATCAGGCGGGTGCGCTCCGGCAGGTCCCAGCCGGTCAGCGCCAGCCGTCCACCGGGCACACGGGCGGCGGCTCCGCTGCGGGAGGAGGCATGGGTACCGGCTCAGCATCCTCCTGTCGGCTGGAGAAGCACGTCGGCTACCTCAGGTTGATCCGCACGACCTGGCCTGACGCGATGTGCTCGGCGATGTGCTCGGCGTCCCTCCCGACGCCGCCGACCAGGGACGAGGTCAGCGCATACAGGAAGGGCAGGCCCACGAAGTACAGGCCAGGCACGGCCCCCACCACGCCGCGTTCGTGCACCGGCTGCCCGTCGTCGCCGAAGACGGACAGGTCGATCCATCCGAAGTCCGGCCGGAACCCGGTGCACCAGACCACGTTCGACACGTCCATGACGCGTCCGTCCTCGACCGCCGGGAAGCCGTCCCGGACACCGACCGTCCTCGGCACCCGCTCGACCCCGGCCGCGTCGAGATCCTTGGGCTTGACCCGCGCAAGTGGGTGACCGCCTGTCAGCAACGTCGATCGGAGCTTCCGGCCCATCGGCGTCCGCACGGTCAGCACGTGTGAGGCCGCGAACCAGAACGGAGGCGTGAGCAGCCGGTCCCATGCGCTTCCGGTCCGGACGGGTTCGCTTCCGGGGTGCCGGCCCGACAGCCAGGTCCGGTGCGTGCGGGACAGCTCGAGAGCGATGTCGGCCCCCGAGTTGGCCGCGCCCACCACGAGGACGTCACCGTCCCGTAGGTGGGACGGCCCTCGGTACCGGCTGGAGTGCAACTGCACGATATTCGGATCGAGCTCGGTCGAGAATCCGGGGACCCGGGGGGTCCGGAAGCCGCCCGACGCCACCACCACATGGTCGGCCTCAAACCGCCGGTCACCCGACGTCGCGACGAACCGGCCCGCCTCGCTGACGAGCCGGTCCACGCCGACACCAGTCCGAACGGGGAGCTCGAAACGCTTCGCGTATCCCTCGACGTAGTCGGCCATGTCGTCCTTGGTCGGGAAGGACCACGCGGATGCCGGAAATGACCATCCCGGCAAACCATTCAAGCGCGCGGGGGTGAACAGGCGCAGCGAGTCCCATCGCCGGCGCCAGGAGTCGCCGACCCGATCGTCCGCCTCCAGGATCACGAACCGCCGATCTCGCCTCGCCAGGTGAAACCCCACCGCGAGGCCGGCCTGCCCGCCGCCGATGATCACCGTCTCGAAGCGCTCTGTGTCGCGAACACCGCCCACGTGCTCTCCTCCGCCGCTGCACGGGTTGACTCTGGCTCGACGCTAGGAACGGAGGGCGGCACCGGCATCCCCCGCGCGTACCAAGCCCCGCGCCAGGGCGTGGTCCGTTCGTACCAGTGGCGGATCAGACCAGGTCGCGCTGGAACGCGTACGCGGTGGCCGCTGCACGTGAGGACACGCCGATCTTGGCGAAGATGTTCTGGAGGTGTCGGCGGGCCGTGTGCTCGCTGATGACCAGAACCGTGGCGATCTGCCGGTTCGTCTTGCCGGCGACGACGAGGCCGAGCACCTGCACCTCGCGCGCGGACAAGCCGCCGACGCCCGTGGGCGCCGCCGCCCGGGACAACGCCTCCACGCGGGCGAGGTCTGGCGCCGCGCCCAGTTGCTGGAAGACCCAACGCGCCGCATCCAGTTCCATCTCCGCGCCGTCCTCGTCACCGAGCTCGCGGCAGGCGAGCCCGACCAAGACGCGTACCTGCGCGGCCAGGTACGGCGCCTCGAACCCCTGCCAGGCCTTCCACGCACGGCGCAGCACAGCAAGGGCGGCCCGGGCATCGCCCTCGGCCAGGACGACGGAACCGGTCGCGTGTGCGGACACGGCGTGCAGGAACGGCGCATCGAGGTCGACGGCGATCTCCGCCAGCTGATCGGCAGCGGCGCGGGCAGCTCGCACATCGTTCGCGGCGAGCACTATCTCGACGTAGGCAGGAAGGACATGGGCGCGCGTCACGCGGTCCTGGGCCTCGGCCAAGACCCGGCGGATGGTAGCGGCGGCAGCATCGACATGGCCCTGGGCCAGCCGCAGGAGCGCCTGACCGGGCTGCGGGGTTCGCCCCCAGTGGCTTGCCTGCCGGTACGCCTCCTCGGCCTTCGCGGACTCGCCGCGGAGCCGGTGCAGCTCGGCCAGCTCATAGAAGGCCGCCCCCACCGCCGGCCGGCCCGGCGGATCGGAGAGCCGGTCGCGGGCTCGCTCCGCTTCCTCCATGGCATCCGGCCAGGTGCCGCGCAGTTGCATGATCTCGGCGCGGTGCACCAGGCACTGACCCCGATACGGCGCCAGGTCGGGCTGGGACTCGCACCACTGGCTCAGCGCCGCCGTCCACTCCCGTGCCCGCCGTAGATCGAAGATCTCCTGGCAGACCGCGATCACGAAGCAATAGACAAACCCGACGACGACCGGCGTCACCTCTCCGGCTGTGACGGCGACCATGGCCTCATCGAGTAGCGCGACGCCCGGAGCGGTTTCGCCGAGGCCGATCAGTGCCTGGCCCCGGCCGAGACCAGCGAGAGCGGTCAGGTCAGGGTCGCCGAAGCGCTCGCCGATCTCGCCGACTCGGGCAAACGTCGCGTGAGCGGTCGCGTTGTCACTCCCTTCCAGGCTCTGGAATGCGGCCATCACGAGCAGGTAGCCCTGCTCCACGCAGTCGCGCCGGTCGGCCTCGAGGAGCCGCTCCGCACGGGCCAGCCAGGCGCCACCGCGTGCCGTCTCCCCCGTCTGCCACAGACCGAAAGCCAGCCAGAACGCGCACCGGGCGGCGCGCTCGACTTCTTTCCTGCCCAAGCGGTCGTGATAGGCCCGCGCCCAGGTGTCGAAACTGTCGGCATCACGGCCGAGAAGGAACGCAGCCATCGCGAGCCGCTCCAGATCCTCGGCCTCGAGCGGCGCCTGACGATCAGCGGCCGACAGTTGGGTGTACGCGTCCCCCCACGCCTGCCGATCGAACGACTTCCGGCCCTGATCGAGTGGATTGGCCGTTGTCATGCACTCTCCCCGCAGGAAGGCCCGTCAGGTGGAGTCAGGGTGCCCCGCGTACGACGCAACCTACCGAAACCGCTTCGCCGGGAGCGTGAGTCTGGGTCGGGCCGATCCAACAACATGGCGTCAAGGGGCGGCTGACGGAGGCGTGAGTAGTGTTCGTTCGCAGCGTCCTGACACCGCACCCAGGAGAGGGCTCGCCGTGACAGACACGTCGCCCACGGACGAAGAGCAGCAGTCCAAGATCGACACGACCGTTGCGCACTCGGCCCGTATCTGGAACTACTGGCTGGGCGGAAAGGACAACTTCGCGGTTGACCGCCAGGTGGGTGACCAGGTCCTCGAGATCTTTCCGGACATCGGGTACCTCGCACGCTCTGTTCGCGCGTTCCTCGTCCGCGTCGTCACCTCCCTGACCGATGAGGTCGGGATTCGACAGTTCCTCGACATCGGCACCGGCCTGCCCACGTTCAACAACACGCATGAGGTCGCACAGGCGATCGCGCCGGAGTGCCGCATCGTCTACGTCGACAACGACCCCCTCGTCCTGACCCACGCTCGGGCACTGCTCAGCAGCACCCCGCAAGGCCCTACCGACTACATCGACGCCGACGCACGAGACACCGACGAGATCCTGCAACGTGCTGCTCGGACGCTGGACTTCACGCAGCCGGTCGCGATCACGATGCTGGGTTTCCTGGGGCATGTGCTCGACGACGACGAGGCCAACACGATCGTGAACCGCCTGCTCGATGCCGTGCCCTCAGGCAGCTACCTGGCGATCACCGACCCCACCCACAGCGACTCGATGGATGCGCTTCTCGAGCACTGGAACCGGTTCGGCGAACCCAAGATGACCGCCCGCAGCCCCGACCAGATCGCCGGCTTCTTCGATCGTCTGGAGTTGGTGGAACCGGGCATGGTTCCGGTTTCGCAGTGGCGGCCCGACCTCGGCGACGTCACCATCGAGGGTGGTCCGCGCGACGAGGCCGACCCGTTGGGTGCTGTGGGACGCAAGCCCCGATGACGGCGTCCGGCGAGAAGATGATCGTCGCTAACGGGATTGACATCTGTCTCGAGACGTTCGGTGATCCGGCCGACCCGGCGATCCTGCTGATCGGTGGTGCGGCCAACTCGATGGACTGGTGGGAGGACGAGTTCTGCGCACGGCTCGCCGCCGGCCCGCGGTATGTCATCCGCTACGACAACCGCGACACCGGTCGCTCGGACAGCTACCCGCAGGGTTCCCCTGGGTACACGCAGCCCGACCTGACCGACGACGCGTTGGGCGTGCTCGACGCGCTCGACGTGGCGCGCGCACACGTGGTCGGCATTTCGCTGGGGGCTGGTATCGCCCAGCGCCTTGGCGTCGAGCATGCGGATCGGGTCGCGTCGTTGACCCTGATCTCGACGAGCCCGGGTGGTCCGGGCGGACCTGACAACCCCGACCTGCCCCCGATGGCTCCCGAGCTCAGCGCGATGTTCGCCGCCGAGCCGGACGAGCCTGACTGGACCGACCGGGCAGCCGTCATCGAGTATCTCGTCGAGGGCGAGCGACCGTTCGCGGGCACGCTCCCGCCCGACGAGGCCACGACTCGTGAGATCGCCAGCCGGGTCGTCGACCGCACCGTCGACATCGCGGCCAGCATGACGAACCACTGGATCATCGACGGCGGCGATCCGATCCGCGACCGGCTTGGGAAGATCAGTGCTCCGACGCTCGTCGTACACGGCACCCACGACCCGCTTTTCCCGGCTGGGCACGGCGAGGCGCTTGCCCGAGAGATCCCCGGCGCCCGGCTGCTGCTGCTCGAAGGCGTCGGCCACCAGTACCCACCGCGGGCGGTATGGAACGTCCTGATCCCGGCTCTCCTCGAGCACACCGCCGGCGACCGCTGAGGGCCCCCGCTCGGGAGCCGGGCATAGATCTCGGACTCACGCGCTTGGATAGGGGAAGCACCTTCAGGGCGGGCGCAGGACCGTGCGGTCGCTGCCGGCACCGACGTCGAAGCGGAGTAGCGGAGACGATGACCGACCCAGCTCGCCGCATCCAGCGGACCTACCTGACGCTGCTACTCGGCAACACGCTCGCGGCGTCGTTCATCTGGGGCATCAACACGCTCTTCCTGCTCGACGCTGGGCTGACCAACCTCGAGGCCTTCGCCGCCAACGCGTTCTTCACCGCCGGCATGGTGCTCTTCGAGGTGCCCACCGGCGTCGTCGCCGATACCTGGGGCCGGCGAACGTCATACTTGCTGGGCACGCTGACCCTCGCCGGGTCGACGTTCCTCTACTTCCTGATGTGGCAGTTCGAGGCGCCGTTCGTGCCGTGGGCGATCGTCTCGGTTCTGCTCGGGCTCGGGTTCACGTTCTTCTCCGGCGCGGTCGAGGCCTGGCTTGTCGACGCACTGCATTTCGCCGGCTATGACGGCACCCTCGAAGCCGTTTTCGGGCGCGGCCAGATGGTCGCCGGCGTGGCCATGCTCGGCGGGTCGGTCCTGGGCGGCGTGATCGCGCAGCTGACGAATCTGGGGGTCCCGTTCCTGCTCCGGGTGGGCGTGCTGGTGGTCATGTTCGTGGTCGCGTACCTGCTGATGAAGGACCTGGGCTTCACACCCGACCGGGAAGCGCGCCCGGTCCAGGCGATCCGGACCGTCCTGTCGGCGTCGATCGACCACGGCCTGAGGAACCCGCCGGTGCGCTACGTCATGCTGGCCGCGCCGTTCGTGTCCGGCGTCGGCATCTACGCGTTCTACGCCCTGCAGCCGTACCTCCTCGACCTCTGGGGTGACCCTGAGGCGTACTCCATCGCGGGCCTCGCCGCGGCGATCATCGCCGGGGCCCAGGTCGTCGGTGGCTATCTCGCACCGAGGATCCGGCTTCTGTTCCGCAAGCGGACCACTCCGCTGATCCTGACGGTGCTCGTCGGCACGGTCATGCTGGGGCTGCTCGGCGTCACCGACGCGTTCTGGGTCGCGCTCGCGCTGCTGGTGCTGTGGAGCCTGATCGAGGCCGCCGAGATGCCCATCCGGCAGGCGTACCTCAACGACATGATCCCGTCCAAGCAGCGTGCCACCGTGCTGTCGTTCGACTCGCTCATGGGCAGCAGCGGCGGCGTGGTCATCCAGCCGGTGCTCGGCCGGTCGGCTGACGTCTACAGCTACGCGACGTCCTTCGTGTTCGCAGCGGGCATCCAGCTCCTGGCCGCGCCGTTCCTCGTCGCCAGCCGGCGCCAGCGGGCCGCTGCGGACACGGCGACGACCGCGGTGGTTCCCACCGCATCCTGACCGGCGGCGGATGCCTCACCGGACGGAGCGTCCGTACGGATCGAACGTGCCCGCCATCGCGCTTCCCCTGTCGGATGGATTCAGGACGATCCGCAGTGATCGTCCTGGCCAACCGCCAGACGCCGTCAACCCGACGGCATCACGGCCGGGCCAGAGCCTCGCAGAGCCGGCTGAGCCCGTCGACGATGCCCTCCGGTGGTTCACGACCTGTCCCCTCGTGCCCGGCGTGAACGTGCAGCCAGTGCTGGACCTGCTCGGCGGACAGGGCCGCAAGGAGCGCGTCGGCGCGCAGGCCGGGGTCGTCCGCGCCTGCAGCCTCCAACAGCCGGGCGCAGTGCAGCCGCCACAGCCGGTTGGCGCCGGTGCGCAGGCGCGCACCGGGTGTCGACGTCTCGGACATGAGCACCACGTCGAGGTGCGTGACGACGTACCGCAGGTACGACCCGGCGAACGCGACCAGCCGCTGCACCGGGTCGGCACCCGGGCCGAGCGGCGGTGGGCCCTCGAGCAAGCCCTGCTGCAGTTCGCGCTCACGCTCGTCGAGGAGCGCCTCGGCCAGCCCCGACTTGTCGCCGAAGCGGCGGTACAGCGTCCCTTTCCCGACGCCGGCCGCCCGCGCGACGTCGTCCATTGTGACGACACCGACGCCGCGCCGGGCGAACAGCGCCTCGGCAGCCGTCAACACCTTCCGGCGGTTCCGTGCCGCGTCCGCACGCTCGCGGACGACGCCGACGTCGAGAACCGGCAGGCATGGCCCCCCCGGACCGGTTGACGAACCGGACTGTAGTCCGATAGGTTCCTCGTTTTCCATGAGACCGGACTCTAGTCCGATTAGCTACGACGGGGGCAAGTATGGCCACGCTGTTGCACGTGAGCGCGTCTCCGAGAGGCACGGCGTCGGAGTCGCTTCGCCTTGCCGACACCTTCCTGGAGAGCTTCCGAGACGCCCGCCCGGACGTGGGCATCGACACGCTCGACCTCTGGGACGGCACGCTGCCGACGTTCGGCCCGGCTGCCGCGGCCGCCAAGATGAGCGCATTCGCCGCCGCGACACCCCAAGGCTCATCGGCCGAGGCGTGGAACACCGTACGCGAGACGTTCGAACGATTCGACGCGGCCGACCACTACCTGTTCAGCATGCCGATGTGGAACCACGGCATCCCCTACGTCCTCAAGCAGTTCGTCGACGTCGTCAGCCAGCCGGGCATGGTCTTCGGCTTCGACAACGAGCGGGGGTACACCGGGCTGCTCACCGGCAAGAAGGCTGCCGTGATCTGCACCAGTGCCGCCTACGGCCCGCAGCGCGGACACGCCTTCGGGGTCGACTTCCAGGCGCCGTACTTCAACGAGTGGCTCCGGTGGGCGGTGTCACCGATGTCACGGTGATCTACTTCCGGCCCGATCTCGCCACTCCCGACGCCGCGACGGGACGCCGCATCGCCGAGGCCGAAGCTCGCGAGGCCGGCAAGCGCTTCTGACGGACCCGCCGCCTATCCTCGGGCTGGTGACCATCGACGCGGTGATCTTCGACTGGGGCGGCACGCTCACGCCGTGGCACACGGTCGACCTGGCCGAGCAGTGGCGGGCATACGCGCGGATCGTCGCCCCGGATGAGGTCGACGCCGTCGCGCTGGCCCTGCTCACCGCCGACGAGGAGGCGTGGGAGGCCGCTCGCCTGCACCAGCAGTCGGCCACCTTCGCCGACGTGGTCTCGACGGCCCGTGTCCCGTACGACGCCGAGGCCGTCCGGGCACTGCGCGAGTTCTGGGAGCCGCACACGTTCACCGACCTGGACGTGCCGGACCTGTTCGCCGGCTTGCGGGAACGCGGCATCCGCGTCGGCGTGCTCTCCAACACGATCTGGCCCCGGGCCTGGCACGAGGAGGTCTTCGCGCGCGACGGCGTCCTCGACCTCGTCGACGGTGCCGTCTACACCTCGGAGATCGCTCACACGAAGCCGCACGCCGAGGCCTTCCGCGCTGCGATGGCGGCTGTCCGCGTGACCGACCCGGCCCGCTGCGTCTTCGTCGGCGACCGCCCGTACGACGACATCTCCGGCGCTCACTCCGTCGGCATGCGTGCGGTCCTCGTGCCGCATTCGCAGATCCCGGCCGACCAGCAGATGCCGGTCGATGTCGCGCCTGACGCGATCATCGACCGGCTGATCGACCTGCTGGCTCACGTCGACTCGTGGCGCGACGCAGCGTAGGACTCGGTCAGTCCTGGTCGAGCGGCACCGCGATGTCGACGACCTGACGGCGCTCGGAGAACGTCCTGACCAGGCTGGCTTCGCCGGTGAGCACATCAACCTGGTGGAAGCCGTAGCGCCCGCCGACCTGAAGCGCTGCGAACCCGAGGTTGTCGCCGCTCTGCGTCGTGAAGATGTCGAAACCCGCACCGCTACCCGCATCGGCCAGCAGCTTGCCCGTCGGAGCGAGGCTGCCCGCGTTGGCCGGCGACTGCACGGCGACCTGGTCGAGCGCTGTGTCCACGTCGAACAACGTCGTGGCGGTGTTCGGGTCCAGGTCGTTGTTGGTGTACGCCGCGCCGCTGATGCCGGTCGCAGCAACGGTCGCCGGCGGGTAGGTCAGCATGCCATCGACAGCAGTCGTGCCGGCGGCCGGCGCACCGTTCGGGTCGTCGATGTTGTGCCGAAGGTTCTGCCCGGCATCGCTGACGACCCGCAGCCGGTTCGCAGCCGGGTTGAAGTCGACGCCGAACGATGTCCCGAGGTCCGTGCGGTCGACCATGACCTCGCGCCCGGTGTCCAGCCGGACATGACCGAGCACGGCTTCGACCACGACGACTGGCCCGCGATCTACGAGTCGGTCGAGGCGGCCGACATCCTGGTGATCGGCACGCCGATCTGGCTCGGCGACAAGTCCAGCGTCTGTACCCGGATGATCGAGCGGCTCTACTCGAACTCGAGCGAACTGAACGAGGCTGGCCAGTACGCGTACTACGGCAAGGTCGGCGGCGTCATCGTCACCGGCAACGAGGACGGGGTCAAGCACGTCGCGATGAACGTCCTCTACTCCCTGCAGCACCTGGGCTGCGTGATACCGCCGCAGGCCGACGCCGGCTGGATCGGCGAGGCCGGGCCGGGACCGTCGTACCGGGACGAACGCTCCGGTGGGCCGGAGAACGAGTTCACGCAGCGCAACACCGTGTTCATGACCTGGAACCTGATGCACCTGGCGGCCCTGATCAGGCGAGCCGGGGGCGTCCCCACCCACGGCAACTCACGCGCCGCCTGGGACCACGGCGAACGCTTCGACCACCCCAACGTCGTCGACCACCCCGCCTGACCGGCTGCGCAGACCGCCTCAGCCGCGCGGGCGCGCTGCGCGCATCCGGCAGTCGTGATGAGCGTCACGCTTGCATGAAGTTACCCACCAGTAGCACTATGGAGTTACCGGTGAGTAGCGCTCGGAGGGCCGCATGGGTCATTACAAGTCCAATCTCCGCGACATCGAGTTCACGCTGTTCGATGTCCTCGGCCGCGGCGACGTGCTGGGTCACGGCCGATACGCGGACATCGACGTCGACACGGCGCGCAGCATCCTGGCCGAGGTGGACCGGCTGGCCCGTGCAGAAATCGCCGCGTCGTACGAGGACGGCGACCGCAACCCGCCGGTCTACGACCCGGACGCACGCGCCGTCGCCCTGCCGGAGTCGTTCAAGAAGAGCTTCCGCGCTCTGATGGACGCCGAGTTCTACAAGTTCGCCCTGCCGCCGGAGCTGGACGGCACGCCGGTGCCGCCATCGCTGTACTGGGCCGGCGCCGAGCTCATCCTCGGTGCCAACGCGGCGACCTGGATGTACGCCACCGGCCCGTCATTCGCCGCCACCATCTGGCGAAACGGCACAGCGGAACAGAAGCGGATCGCCGAGATCATGCTCGAACGCGGCTGGGGCGCGACCATGGTGCTCACCGAGCCCGACGCCGGCTCCGACGTCGGCGCGGGCACGACGAAGGCCTTCCGGAGCGACGACGGCACCTGGCGGATCGAGGGCGTCAAGCGTTTCATCACCTCGGGCGAGCACGACCTGACCGAGAACATCGTCCACCTGGTCCTGGCCCGTCCCGTCGGCGTCGAGGGAGTCGGGGGTCCTGGCACCAAGGGGCTGTCACTGTTCGTCGTCCCCAAGTACCGGTTCGACCTGTCGACGGGTGAGCTGGGCGAACGCAACGGCGTCTACGCGACCAACGTCGAGCGGAAGATGGGTATCAAGGCGTCGGCGACGAGCGAGTTGACGTTCGGCGACGGCGAGCCGGCCATCGGATATCTGCTCGGCGACGTGCACGACGGCATCGCACAGATGTTCCAGGTGATCGAGTACGCCCGGATGATGGTGGGCACCAAGGCCATCGCGACGCTGTCGTCGGGATACCTGAACGCTCTCGAGTTCGCCAAGCAGCGCGTGCAGGGCGCGGACCTGACCCGGGCCAACGACAAGACGGCACCGCGCGTGACGATCACCCATCACCCGGATGTGCGTCGGTCCCTGATGACCCAGAAGGCGTACGCCGAGGGCATGCGCGCGCTCGTGCTGTACACCGCGACCATGCAGGACCGGGTGTACGCCGCCGCACACGAGGGCACCACGGACGAGACGGCCGAACGGGTCAACGACCTGCTGCTGCCGATCGTGAAGGGGTACGGCTCGGAGCGCTCGTGGGTGCTGCTCGGATCCGAGACACTGCAGACCTTCGGTGGCTCGGGCTTCCTGCAGGACTACCCGATCGAGCAGTACGTGCGCGACGCCAAGATCGACACCCTCTATGAGGGCACCACCGCGATTCAGGGCCTCGACCTCTTCTTCCGGAAGATCGTCAAGGACCGCGGCCAGGCGATCGGGTGGCTGTCGAACCAGATCCAGGAGACGCTGGCCGCCGAGCTCGGCGGTGGCCGGCTCAAGGTCGAGCGCGAACTCCTCACCCAGGCACTCGAAGACGTCCAGGCCATGCTCGGGTCGATGGTGGGCTTCCTGGCGTCGGCGGACGAGAACGCCGAGAACGGCGACGTCCGCAACGTCTACAAGGTCGGCCAGAACACCACCAGGCTGCTTCTCTCGATCGGTGACCTGGTGACCGGCTGGCTGCTCGTCCGGCAGGCGGCTGTCGCGCTGGACCAGCTCGATGACGACGTGCCGGCCAAGGACAAGGCGTTCCACCAGGGCAAGATCGCCGCGGCGCAGTTCTTCGCCCGCCGGGTCCTGCCACGCCTGAGCGCGGAGCGGGCCGCCCTCGAGGCCACTGACAACGCCCTGATGGACCTCGACGAATCTGCATTCTGACGAGCTGAGCACAGGCATCTCAGATGATGTGGTGAGAATAATCCTATGTTGCCGACGGATAATCTAGGCCTGCGACCGATCGAAAGTCAGCCCGCCCGCGTGATCGGCCACATGGCTGGTTCATTAGCATTTCGGTGGGATGAACGGACAACGGCGATCATGACAATCCCTTGCCCTTTCTCGCCCGGCACAGAACAATTGCGCGCAGGCTCTGACCGGGGGGTGTGGGGGATCTGCGACGTCTTGCCAGGCGAGGCTGGGACTCGTCGTCGGTAACTCACGGACGACGGCCGCAGTGGATGTGGCGGCTGCTCTCGAGGCTGCGCCTCGACCTCCCGCTGGCGGTGCTCGACGCGATGCTCGTCATCGGCTCGTTCATGTCTCTACTCGCGGTCCGGTTCGACGGCACGATCCCGGCCAACTACTCCGAACGGCTGTTCTCGTTCCTGCCGATCGTTGTCGTTATCCACCTGGCCGCCAACCTCGGCTGGGGCCTGTACGGCCAGATCTGGCGGCACGCCAGCGTCGCCGAGGCGCGGCGGGTCGTGCTCGCCGGGCTGACCGCAGGCGCCGTCATCTTTCTGCTCAACCCGCTGCAGGGCCTCCCCTTGCCGCGGTCGGTCGCCCTGTTCGGCGCCGTCGTCGCCACGATGTTCATCGGGCTCGTGCGCTTCCAGTCGCGCCTGTTCGGTTGGCGGCGCAAGATCGACCGGTCCGCGACCCGGGTCGCCGTGATCGGTGCCGGTTCGGCCGGCGCGTCCATCGTCCGTGAGCTCCGCCGCACGGCGGGCAGCGGACTCACCCCCGTCGTCGTCGTCGACGACGATCCGCGCAAGCAGGGCCGGTCCCTGCTCGGCGTGCCGGTCGTGGGCCACACCGCGTCGATCGAGCACGTCGTCGAGCGGTACCGTGCGCACGAGGTCCTGGTCGCCGTTCCCAGCGCCGACCAGGAGCTGATGGAGACGGTCATGCGCGGCGCGGAGCTGGCGCAGGTTCCGCTCAAGGTGCTGCCGCCGACCCGCGACCTGCTCGGCGCGCCGCCGTCGGTGCGCGACGCACGCGACCTGCAGATCGAGGACCTCCTGGGCCGGCAGCAGATCGTCACCGACCTCGACGGCGTGCGGGCCACCGTCGCCGGCAAGCGGGTGCTGATCACCGGGGCGGGCGGGTCCATCGGGTCCGAGATCGCCGCGCAGGTCGCCGCGTTCGGGCCGGCCCGCCTGGTACTGCTCGACCACGACGAGACCCACCTGCACGACGTAGCAGCCACGCTCGACGTCGACGTGCCGGTCGAGCTCGCGCTGGCCGACATCCGCGACCGCAGCCGGTTGCTTGACCGGTTCGAGGCCGAGCGGCCCGAGCTGGTCTTCCATGCCGCCGCGCACAAGCACGTTCCGCTGCTCGAGGCGCACCCGGTCGAGGCGATCCGCACGAACGTCCTCGGCACCGCGAACGTCGTCGACGCCGCCACGAGCCTGGGCGTCGACCGGCTCGCTTTCATCTCCTCGGACAAGGCCGTTCGCCCCCAGAACGTTCTCGGCCGGTCCAAGTGGCTCGGTGAGCAGATCACCCACCTGGGATCACCCACCGGTGCGCGCTGGTGTTCGGTCCGCTTCGGCAACGTGCTCGGCAGCCGCGGCAGCGTCGTGCCCACGTTCGCGGCGCAGATCGCCAGCGGCGGCCCCGTGACCGTCACCGATCCGGGGATGACGCGGTTCTTCATGAGCGTGCACGAGGCCATCCAACTCGTCCTGCAGGCCGCGGTCCTGTCGGCCGGTGACGAGATCTTCATGCTCAACATGGGGGTTCCCGTCAACATCCTCGAGCTGGCTGAACGGATGGTCCGACTGTCCGGCCACGTCGTCGGCGCCGAGATCGCGATCCGGTTCGTGGGTACCCGGCCGGGAGAGAAGCTGGTCGAGGACCTGCAAGACCCCGAGGAGCTCTCCTTCCCGACCAATCACCCGTCCATCGTCCGGCTCCGCCGCATCCCGATTCCGGCCGGCCAGCTGGCCGACGGCATCGGTGAGCTTGCCGACCTGGCCGATCAGGGCTTGGATGAGGCAGCCGAGAAACTGCTCGTAGAACTGACCAACGTCCGTGCCGACACGGCCGACGTCCCCGCGATGAAGCAGATGAACTGATGGAACCCACCGAGTACTTCAAGATCGCCAGACGGCACGGGAAGCTGATCGCCCTCCTGGTTGTGGCGGCCGTAGCCATCGTCTACTGGACGTCACCGCAGCGCGTGACCGACGACCACACCGCCACCCACGTCTTGCTCATCGAGGGAGCGGAGGGCAGGGGCGCTGCCGCCTCGGCGAACCCACAGGTCGTCGCGTTGTGGACGACTGTCGGCGACGTCCCCGCCCGGGTCGCGGCCCGCCTGGGCGAGACCGGTGACCCCTCCCAGCTGGCGGGGCGGATCACGGCCGAGGGCGACCGGAACATCGGCACCGTGTCGATCACCGCCACCGACCCGGACCCCGAGCGGGCGATGTTGCTCGCCAACACCTTCGCCGAAGAGGTCGTCGCGTTCCTGCAGGAACGCGAAGCCGCCAGGGTAGCCGCGCTGACCGAGGAGAACAGCACGCGTGCCGATGAGTTGCGCACGCAGATCTCCGATCTCGACGCCGCCATTGCCGCGCAGACCGCCGCTGCCGAAGAGGCGGAGCAGGAGCCGGAGATCGGGACGCTCTCCGCCGAGCGCGATGCGCTGGTCCGCCAGCTCGGCGGGGTCCTGGAGAACCTGGAGGCACAGGGCGAGTCGGCGCAGATGTCGACGTTGCAGGCCGCCACCTCCACCACACAAGAGGAACGGCTGCCCGGCACCCAGAGCCGGGAACAGCGCATGCTTCTCGCGGGTGTGGTGGCGCTGGTGCTCGGCTTCGGCCTGGCCGTCGTCCTCGACCGCGCGGACACCCGGCTGCGCACCCGCCACGAGGCCGAGACCCACTTCGGCCTTCCGGTCATCGCCGAGATCCCGATGCTCTCTCTGCCCAACCGCCGGCGAAAGGTGGTGGTGGCCGACGAACCCGACTCGATCAAGGCGGAGTCCTACCGCACGCTCCGGGCGGCGGTGATGCTCTACCGCCGTAAGGATGAGCAGATCACGCCCGGCCTGGGCGGTTCCATCCGGCCACGTCACGAGCGGGCGGGAGCTGCCGTCCCGGGCAGCAATGTCTCGGGAAATGGCCGGCGATCGGTCCCCGACCGCGAGGTCATACTGATCACGTCGCCCGGCCCGTCCGACGGCAAGACGACGACGGTGGCGAACCTCGCCGTCGCCTATGCCGAGAGCGGGCGGTCGGTGCTGGTCCTCAGCTGTGATCTCTGGCGATCGAGCGTCGCGCACCGGTTCGGCGTCAGGTCCGGCCGCGGGGTCAGCGACTTCCTGGCGTCCAGCGACGATCCCCGCCTCGAGACCTTCGTCCGCGACACCGAGGTACCGGGCGTCCGTGTCGTCACCGGCGGCCTCGCCATCCGGCGGCCCGGCGGCCGGCTGGTGGCTGAACAGCGGCTCATCGACGAGGCGCGCACCCTGGCGGACGTCGTCATCCTGGACACCGCCCCGCTGCTGTCCACCAGCCTCACCCGCGAGCTGGCAACCATGGTCGACGCGGTTGTGGTCGTGTGCCGGGTAGGCCGGACCACGGTCGCCGAGGCCGAGCGGTGCGGCGACCTGCTCGAACAACTCGGCGCTCCTGCCCTCGGCGTGGTGCTCGTCGGTGTCGCCGTGCGGCCGTTCTCCGACTATTTCGCCTACTCGTCTCCGCGGCGCATCCGCAAGGTGGTCGCCGAAGCCGAGGCTGACGAGCTCGCGGCTCAAGCGGAGTCCGAAGCCGACCTCACCGGGCTGTCCGACAACTCCGTTCCAGGCCACGAACCGCCCTACGGCGCGCGTCGGGCCAGGTCCAGCGGCGCCGACCCGTACGATGCGCCGGCCGAGGACCGCTGACCCGAGACGGCGCGGTGGACCATGACCGCGCCGGGGGGGTTCAGCGGGGCACTCGTAGGTCCGGCCGTGCTCGGTGTCGCGGCCTACGGGATGGCGGGTAGCCGGTTCCGCCCGCCGGCCGGACCGCTCGACCAGGCCGAGTGGGCCGGGCTGTCCAGGTCCTGTCTGGGTCACCGGCTGGTCGGCCTGCTGGCTGCGGCAGCGGCTGGCGGCGCGGTTCAGGTGCGCAACGAGCAGGCGGCCGAGCTCGCCGCGCTGGAGGCCCAGAGCGCCGCACAGTCGCGGGTTGCGCATCGCCAGCTCGTCCAGGTGCACCGCGAGCTGACGGCCGAAGGCGTCGACCATCGGGTTCTGGATGGGCCAGTGCTGGCGCGGCGCGCCTACGTCGACCCGAACGTGCGCCACTACACGACGGTCGACGTCCTGGTCGAGCCGTTGTCGCCTCTGCTACGTCGACACGGCTCCAACCAGGTGCGACTCACGGCCAGCCTCTTGCCGCCCTCGGTCGGAGCGCCGGTCGGTCTGTCCGAGGTGCCGGAAGAGACGATCCCGATCGACGGCCACGCGGTGCCGGCTCTGCCCGCGGAGGCACAGCTCATTCACGCCTGCGCGCACGCGACGACGTCTGCCGATGCCCACCGGTTGCTCGCGATCCGCGACGTCGCGCAGCTCGCCTTGACCAGCGCACTGGACCTGGAGCGATTGGTGCGACTGGCAGGCACGTGGCGGATCACGGCCTTGGTGGCGAGCACCATCCAGCTCACCTGGGCGACGTTCGACCTCGCCGACAAGACCCCGTTGTCGGCCTGGGCGTCCCGCTACGACGCCACGCCGGCCGAGCGACGGGCCCTCCTGTCCTACGCCGACGCACCGCACCGGCTGAACCGGGCGACTGCGGCGGCGCTGCGCCTCGCGGGCGTGCTGGCGGCGCCGGTCCGCCGGGGGCCCGGATGACCCGTCCGGCGCTCCTCGGCGGCGGGCCCGCCTTCCCCGACGGGCTGCCCTTCGTGCGACCGGCACGGCCACCCCTGGCCGCCGTGGCCGCCCGGTTGGAGCCGTCCTACGAGCGCGGCCTGTTGACCAACGGGCCGCTGGTACGCGAGTTCGAGGCGGTGGTCGCGGATCGGCTGGCTGTGTCCGACGTGGTGGCCGTGTCGTCATGCACGTCGGGGCTGATGCTGGTGCTGCAGGCACTTTCGACACCGGGCTCGCAGGTCGTCATGCCGAGCTTCACGTTCTCGGCGACGGCCCACGCGGCTGCCTGGGCGCGCGGCGTACCCGCCTTCGCCGAGTGCCGGGCAGAAGACGGTCAGATCGACGTCGACGACGCCGCCGGGCGCGTAGCCGGTGCCTCGGCGCTCGTGGGCGTCCACATGTTCGGCGCACCCTGTGAACCCGAGCGGGTCGAAGCTCTCGGACGCGACGCCGGGCTGCCGGTCGTGTTCGACGCCGCGCACGCCTTCGGTGCAACCCGCCGAGGCCGGCCGATCGGTGGGTTCGGGACGGCCGAGGTCTTCAGCCTGAGCCCGACGAAGCCGCTGACCGCCGGCGAGGGCGGCCTGGTGTGTACGTCGGATCCGGATCTAGCCGAACGCGTCCGCCATGGCCGCGACTACGGCAACCCGGGCGACTACGACACCCGGTTCGCCGGGCTGAACGGTCGCATGTCAGAGCTGCACGCGGCGATCGCGCTGGAAGCGCTGCCCGGGCTCGACGGACATCTCGCCCGCCGGCAGGAGCTCGCGGACCGGTACGCCAAGGGCCTGTCCGCCGTTCCCGGCGTCCAGCCGCAACGTGTCGACGCCGACGACCGGTCGACGTTCAAGGACTTCACCATCGTCGTCGACGAGCAGAGCTATGGCGCCGCGCGCGACCACATCGTCACGGCCCTGCGGTCCGACGGGATCGACACCCGCTGCTACTTCTCACCGCCGGTGCACCGCCAGCAGGCCTACCGGACGGCACGGTTGCCCGACCTGCCGACGACCGACCGGCTCGCGGCCCGGGTGATCAGCCTGCCGTTGTGGCGCGACCTGCCCGACGACGCCGTCGACAGGGTCGTCGACGTGCTGGCCCGAGTCCACGAGCACGCCGACGAAGTGAGGCACGCATGCGCGTCCTGGTAACCGGTGGGGCCGGGTTCATCGGCTCGCACATAGTCGGCGCTCTGCTCGACCGGGGAGCCGACGTCGTCGTGCTCGACGACCTCTCGACCGGCCGGGCCGGCAATGTGCCACCCGCCGCCCAGCTCGTCGAGGGCGACGTCACCGACGAGGTCGCGCTCCAGGCGGCGGTGCGCGGCTGCGAGATCGTTTTTCACGACGCCGCGCGCCGGTCGGTTCAACAGTCCGTCGGGGCACCGATGGACAACGACCACGTCAACACCCATGGCACGCTCGGGGTACTCGTCGCGGCCCGCCAGGCCGGGGCGCGACGAGTCGTGCTCGCGTCGTCCTCGTCGGTCTACGGAGGGGCCGGCGAAGGGCAGACGTCGGAGACGGCCGCGCTCACACCCCGCTCCCCGTATGCCGTCAGCAAGCTCGCGGGCGAACACTACGCCCGCGTGTTCGCGGAGCTCTACGGCCTGGAGACGGTGAGTCTGCGGTACTTCAACGTCTACGGCCCGCGCCAGGATCCCGCCAGCCAGTACGCCGCGGTGATCCCGCTGTTCATCGATGCTCTGGTCCGCGGCCAGCCGCCGCAGGTCAACGGCGACGGTCTGCAGAGCCGCGACTTCACCTACGTCGCCGACGCGGTGTCGGCCAACCTGTGTGCGGCCCAGGCCCCGGCGGACGTGTGCTCCGGGCGGGTCTACAACGTCGCACGGGGCGAGACCCACACGCTGCTCGATCTGCTCGACCAGCTGCGACGGGTGCTCGACGTCGATATCGCAGCCTGGCACGCCGATCCACTGCCCGGCGACATCCGGCACTCGCACGCCGACATCAGCGCCGCCCGCGAGGACTTGGGCTACCGGCCGCAGGTGCCGTTCGCCGACGGCCTGGCCCGGACGTTGGCCTGGTTCAAGGCGTCAGCCCAGGCGAGCGGGAGTACGGCCGGCTAGCCTCGCCACGCCCGGCCACCGTTCCTGCCCAGGGGGCACCGGGCGGCCACAGTGTGCCCTCTCGGGTACCCGCACCACCGGAGACGCCGCGACGCTAGCGCCGCCGCGCTGGTAGCTCGCGGGCCCAGCTCGTGCTGCTGCGCACCACCGCGAAGCCGAGCCGTTCGTAGAGGCCCAGCGCACCGCTCTCGTTCGCGCTGTCGACGTCGAGGGCAGCCCGGTCGAAGCCGGCGTCGGCGTACGCCGCGAGGGCGCGGGCGAGCAATGCCGTGCCGGCGCCGCGGCCGCGCCACGGCGCCCGGGTGCCGAGCTGACCGACCCAGCCGGACTTGACTCCAGTGGCCTGCGTGTCGGCGTCGTAGTAGTACGTCAGCAGGTAGCCGGCGATGGCGTCGCCCTCGGAGCCGTCGACGACCAGGAAGCTCAGCTCGGGACGGAAGCTGCGGCTGCCGGTGTACCACTGCTTCCACGCGGCCGGGTCACGCTCGGTGGAGCCGAAGTGGCCGCGGAAGGCGTCGTTGTGGGCCCGGCGCACGTCGTCGTCCCGATCGGCCGTGAACGGCACCAGCCGCAGGGACCCGCCGACCGACGCCGCCGCCACCAA
The DNA here is from genome assembly GCA_050743075.1 of Jiangellaceae bacterium. Lineage (GTDB taxonomy): Bacteria > Actinomycetota > Actinomycetes > Jiangellales > Jiangellaceae > JBOGDS01. The sequence continues at coordinate 27,011 of JBOGDS010000004.1, forward strand.
CTCGGCGCGCAGATCGTGGCCCATCTCGAACCAGTGCCGGACCGGCACCAGGCCGGCGTCCTTCGCCAGGGCCACGTGCGGTGTCACGTGATCGTACGGGCGCACTGCGATCCGGGCCGGGTGCCCGGGGTGTGATTCGGCGTGCATGGCCGCGGCGCGGTCGAGCTGCCCGGCGAGCAGGCGCCGCCCGATCCCCCGCCCGCGGTAGTCGGGATCGACGACGCCGTAGCAGCTGACCGAGTGCACGTCCCATACCTCGGCCGAGCCGTGTACAGACCCAGCGGCCACCAGCCGCCCGCCGTCCAGGACCGCCCAGGAGTCACGACCCGGGTCGAACGTCTCGTCGTCGAACGTCTCAGCCAGGTCCTCGGCGGAAAAGTGCTCCCCGGTCTTGTCGACAGCCTCGGCGGCCGCCTCGAGGTCGACCCAGGCCGGCACATCCTCGGGCGTCAGGGAACGCCACAGCAGGTCGCCCATGACGGCCACGGTAGGGGCGGGGCCGCAGTCGGGTCATCCGGATTAGGCCCGCACCCCGCGGACAAGTCACCGCTCTCAGCGGGGCGGCGGCTCAGGCGGCGGATCCGGCAGCGACTCCTCCCCACCCCGCCGCGACAGCACGCCGGCCGCCGCCTGGCGGGTCAGCGGGATCGCGAGCAGTACCAGGACAAGCGGGAACACCTGCGTGCGCTGCCGGGTGATGATGCCGAAGTTGCCGATCGAGGAGAACGCGAACACGAACATGAGCGTGAACGCGATGACGAAGGCGATGTAGGGCACCGAGAACATCAACCGGGGCGCCTTCGCAAGCCGCGGTAGCGCCAACACGAACAACAGCAGCAGCAGCGTCCCCTCCGCGGAGGCCACCAACGCCTGGGCATTGTCCGCCTCCCAGGGGTACGGCCGGAAGAGCACGGTCATGACGGCTTCCGGGAACTCGCCCAGGCTCTTCGGCCGCGCAGCGGTGAACTCCGACCCGCCCTTGGTCGACTGGTCGGTCGTGCGGTCGAGCACTCCCTCCACCGACTCGCGGTCGACGTCCTCGAGGTTGAAGAATGTTGCCGCCTGGGTCAGCACGATGCCGCCGACCAGCATCAGCACGCCGATGCCAGCAATCCGGCCGAGCAGCCCGAACTGCGAGTCTCGCCACGGCCGTCGGCGGGCCAGATAGGCGATGAAGAGCGCCGCGAACGTCAGCATCGTGACGTGCGGGCGCACCAGCGCGGTCCCGCCAAGGCCGAGCAACAGCAGGAGGTAGCCGCCCCTGCGATGCTTGAGGATCAGGGCGACCCCGTATACCGCCATCCCCAGCGTGAACAGCATCCAGGCTTCCTTGCCGATGCTCGACGGCCAGTACAGAAGCGACGGCAGGAAGAACAACAGGACGGCATAGCGCCGGTGGTCGCCGGCCGGGAAGCCGACCCGGAAGGCCCGGTAGAACCAGTACAGCCCGAGGAAGCTCAGCCAGGAGAACACCAGGAAGCCGCCGAGCTTCGTCGGCCCGGTGACGATGTAGACGATGCCGGTGGCCAGCCGCATGAACTCGGTCCCGACGAGCTCGGGCACCTCGGCGCGATAGACCGTGTCCCAGATGCCGGCCCAGAACGCCTCCGCGAGCCGGCTCCCCGCTCCGTGGTACCCACCGGCGTCGGCCCGCCCGGCGTACACCTCGAACGTCACCGCGTAGCGGATCAGCGTGCCGATCATCTTGGCCAGGAACGCGACGACGAGCAGCCGGATCATCCACGGGTCCGACTCCTGGCGGCTGGCCCGGATCAGCAACGGGATCGTGACGACGAGCAGGACCGGTCCCACGACCATGGCGCCCCACACGTCGAACGACACCCGAGACATCGCCAGGCCGAGTGCGAACAGGTAGGCGAGCACGACGAGGAAGCCGATCAGCGTGTTCACCCGTTGCGTGCCGGGCCCCTGCGGCGCGCGCCCCTTCGCACTCTCCGGCTGCGGTCGCGACGTGATCACCATCGGCCGACCGCCCGGTCGTAGATCTGCTCGATGCGTCGAACTGCCGCACCGATCTGGAAGTCGCGGGAGCGGACCCTGGCCAGGCTCCCGACCTCGGCGCGGAGGCTGCCGTCGGCGAGCAGCTTGCCGAGCGCGGCCGCCAGGGCGTCCGGGTCACCCGGCTCGACCAACATCCCGTCGTCGCCGTCGGTGACGACCTCCGGGATGCCACCGACCGAGGTCGCCACACACGGTAGCCCGGCCGCCATCGCCTCCAGCAGGGCGATCGGGAGCCCTTCGAACCGCGAGCTGAGCGCGAAGACGTCGAAGGCCGCGAGCAGCTCCGGCACGTCGTCACGCGACCCGGCGAACACGACCACCGACGACAGTCCGAGCCGGGCGGCCTCGCTGCGCAGCCGGTCCTCCAACGGGCCCGACCCGATCAGGACCAGGCGCAGCCCGGGGATCTCGCGGGCGAGCAGCACCGTCGCGGTCAGCAGAGCCGCATGGTCCTTCTTGGCCGTGAAGTTGCCGACGGTTCCGACGACCGACGCGTCGTCGGGCAGTCCGAGCGTCCGGCGGGCCCGCCGCCGCGCGTCGGCGCACACCTGGGCGGCGTCGGGGTCGACACCGTGTACGACGACCTCGACCGGGGGCCTGCCCCGCACGGAGCGGCCCACACCTTCGGAGACGGCGATCACCGCGGCGTTGCGCCCGTAGGTCACCCGGTTCGCCCAGCGGGTGATCGGGCGGTAGCGCGGCCACAGGTTGTGCTCGGTGTGCACGAAGACCGGCCGCCGCCCCGGGAACGCCAGCCGGGCGGCCACGGCGGGCAGCGGCATGTGCGTGTGGACCAGGTCGATGTCGTGGTCGCGTACCAGCCGTCGTAGCCGGAACAGCCAGGCGACACTCGTGGCCCTCCGCCCGTCGAGGCAACGAACGGGGACGCCGACGGCACGGATCTCGTCGACGAGCGCGTCCTTCCACGGCAGCAGGTACGCCACCTCGACCCGGAAGCGCGTTCGGTCCACGTGCCGCACCGTGCCGGCCAGAAGCCGTTCGGTGCCACCCCGTCCGAGGCCCTTCGTCAGCATCAGCACGCCGACCGGGCCGTCACTCCCCCGAGAGCCCTGCGTCACACCCCACCCGCGCGTCCCGCAGCCATTCCACCAGGCCGCCGCGTCGACCGTACGCAACCACGGCCCGCCTGTCGATGCATGCGGCTCAGTCCCGCGCCAGATCGACCAGCAGGTCGGCCCAGGCCGCGCCCACGACGCGAATCTCGAACCGGGCCAGACACCGGCGGCGGGCGGCGAGGCCCAGGTCGTGGCCGCCCTCGCCCAGCACACGTCGCAGCCCGGCCGCAAGGCCCGCCATGTCGCCAGGAGACACCAGCACGCCGGTCTCCCCGTCCGAGATGATCTCGGACACCGCGCCCACGTCCGACGCCACGGCTGGCCGGCCCGACAGCCCGGCCTCGATGAGCACCCCCGGCATGCCCTCGGTCCGGCTCGGCAGGACCACCGCGTCGCTGGCGGCCAGGGCCAGTCCCGCCCCGGGCAGGGTCCCTGCGAACCGGACCCGACCGTGGGCGTCGCGGTCGGCCTGCGCCTCGAGTGCCAACAGCTCCGGCCCGTCGCCAGCCACCAGGAGGAACACGTCGCGGAGCTCGCCGACCGCTGCGATGGCGACGCCTACGTTCTTCTCCGGTGTCAGCGACCCCACGTAGCCGACGACGGTGGCGTCGGCCGGCAGCCCGAGCCGGGCGCGCGCCTCCGCCCGCGCGTCGTCGTCGACGAGCGGGCAACGCTGCGCGGGCACGCCGTTGGGTATGACACGGATCTTGGCGGACGGCACGGAGTGCTGGGCGGCAATGGCGTCGGCGCCGCCCGGCCACAGTGCGGCGACCAGCGCAGCGCGGCGGAGCTGCATCGTGGTCCTCAGCCGGCGCGGCCCACGGCTGGACCATGTTCTCGGGTCGCCGATGCTGCGGTACGCGAACGGCACGCCCGTTCCGACCAGGGCGATCGAGCAGGCGGGCAAGGTTCGCGACCCGTGTGCGACGACGGACTGGACACCGGCAGCCTCCCGGCGTACCGCCCGGAGGGTCTGAAGACCGAGCGGGGTGTCCCCCGCGGAGGGCACGGCCAGCGCATTCCGGTCGTCGGTCGCCGTCAGCGCGAGGGTCGGTGCGACAATCCCGCGCCGCTCCAGTTCGACGGCGAGGTCGACCGCGAACACCTCGGCCCCGCGCCGCTGCTGGGACACCATCAGCTGCAGTGACGGGCCGGGAACGGAAGCGCTGGGGCCGTCGACCACGTCGCATCCCCCTACGCCGATCCGGCCTTACCATTGCGCCTCAGCCGTTCAGCCGCAAATATCAGTCGCAACGGCTGCGCACCGCAAGCACTTCGCGGTACGAATGTGCGCAGCACCTTTGTTGGGGGGATCCCGAGTGGGGACACGCGCGTGAGTCGCCAGACGGCTGAGGCACCGGGCCCACCTCCCGAGCTGATCTTCCGCCGGATCCTCCAGCCGCTTGCCATGCTGCGCGAGCTGTGGGCCGGGCGCGACCTGATCGTCGTGCTCGCCGAACGAGAGCTGCGCGCCCGGTACAAGCAGACCAAGGTCGGCTTCGCCTGGGCGCTGCTCACGCCATTCCTGCTCATGGTCGTGTTCACCGTGTTCTTCAAGCGGGTGGCCGACATCCAGACCCCGGAGAACATCCCCTACCCGTTGTTCACCTACATCGCGCTGCTGCCGTGGACGTTCTTCTCCGGATCCCTGGCCAGGGGTGCGGTGAGCATCACCCAGAACCTCACCTTGCTCAACAAGGTGTACTGCCCGCGGGAGGTGTTCCCGCTCGCTGCGATTGCCGTCGCCGCGGTCGATACGGCGATCGCGTTGTCGATCCTGGGTTTGCTGTTCGCCATCTACCAGTTCATGCCTCAGCTGGAGATCGTCTGGCTGCCGGTGCTCATGCTCGTCCAACTCACCTTCACGATCGGGATCACACTGTTCCTCTCAGCGTGCGTGGTCTACCTGCGTGACATCCGGCAGATCCTGCCGATGATCCTGCAGTTCGGCCTGTTCGCCACCCCGATCGGCTACAGCTTCGACGTGGTGCCGGAGAAGTACTGGGCGGCGTACTCGGCGCTCAACCCGCTGGCTCCGGTCATCGACGGCTACCGCCGTACCGTCCTGCTGGGGGCGCCTCCGCGGCTGGGCTTGCTTGCCATTGCCGCCTTTTCCGGGGTCCTGATGCTCGGCATCGGCTACCTGTTGTTCAAGCGCATGGAGACGAACTTTGCCGACGTTGCCTGACGGCACCATCGCCGCCACCCACATCTGGAAGAGGTTCCGCGCCGACCCGACGCGGGCCTCGATCCGGGCCCGTGCGAAGCAGGCGAAGCGACGCCTGCAGGGCAAGGGAAGGCGCGGCTGGCGATGGGCGCTGGAAGACGTCGACCTCGTCGCCCAACCCGGAGAGTCGGTCGGCCTCGTCGGCATCAACGGGTCCGGAAAGTCGACGCTGCTCAAGATCCTCACTCGGGTCATGTACCCGTATGCCGGCCGCATGCAGGTCGGCGGCCGGGTCGGCGCGCTGATCGAGGTCCGGGCCGGCATCCATCCCGAGCTCACCGGTCGCGAGAACATCCACCTCTACGGGACCTTGCTGGGAATCTCACGCAAGCACGTCGCCGAACGCTTCGACGAGATAGTCGACTTCGCCCAGCTGGACGAGGCCATCGACCGGCAGGTGAAGTTCTACTCCAGCGGCATGCAGATGCGGCTCGGCTTCGGCGTCGCGGCGTTCCTCGAACCCGACGTGCTCCTCGTAGACGAGGTGCTGGCCGTCGGCGACACCGCGTTCCAGCAGCGTTGCCTCGACCGGATGCGGACGATGATGCTCGCCGGCACGACGCTGGTCTTCGTCTCCCACGACCTGGCTGCGGTCGAAGGGATCAGTGAGCGGATCGTGTGGCTGCACGACGGCCGCGTCGCCGAGGACGGCGCGGCGCGTGACGTCCTGCGCTCCTACCGCCAGGCGCTGGAGCGAGTGTCCGAGCTGGCTCCATCGGCGGACGGGATCGTGTCGGTGGTGAAGGCCCAGGTCCTGGGGGCCGACGGCGGCATGGTGCGCACCCAGGAGCCTGCCGAGGTCACACTCGTGTTCCGCAGCATCACGCAGTCGTCGGGGCGGGTCTGCATCGGATGCAGCGAGGGGCCTGCTTCGCCGATCTTCCTGTTGCGGCACGACCTCCACCTGCCCGACGACGGCGAGGTCGTGGCGCGCTGCGGGATCGACCGGCTGCCGCTGCCGCGAGGCCGCTACTTCCTGTGGGTCGGCGTGTTCGTGGCCAAGGGCGAGCTGCTGGGCTGGCAGCCGGTGGCCCACTTCGACGTGATCGGGCCGGACCTCGACGCCGGGCCGGCCGGCATCGCCCGGCTCTCGCCGGTCCATGTGGCGGCCCGCTGGGATGTGGGCGCGCCGTGACGGCACCCGCGGCGGGTCGTGCGGTTCTGTTCGTCAGCGTTCCCACCGGCGTCGGCGGCTCCACCCGCTCGCTGGCGAACCTGTTGTCGTACCTGCGCGGCGACGCCACCCGGATCCTGGCCGGCCCCGGCCGCGGCCGGTTCGTCGGCCTGGTCGCGGACCTGGGCGGAGCCGACGAGTACCTGCGCGTCATCTCCAGCCGGTGGCCGCGACCGGTTCGCCGAGCCTGGTCGGCGATGCGGGTGGCGTGGTACGCGAGGCGCCATCGCGGGCGGCTCGCGGCGATCCACGCCAACGGTCTCAAGGAGCTCAGCCTCGCTCTGCCGGCGGCGCTGCTCAGCCGGGTACCCCTGGTCGTCTGGGTGCACAACTTCCTCCTTCCGCCGTCGGTGCGTCTGCTCGGCGGCGTGTGGCGGCGCCTGCTGCCGCGCTGCGACGTGCGATGGGCCGCGGTGTCGCCGTTGGCGCGCGACCTCGTGGTCGACGCCGGGCTCACCGCTGCCAGCCGGGTCGAGGTCGTGCCCAACCCGATCGACCCTGCCGACCTGCTGACCTCGCGAGAGGCGAGCCCACCCGGCAGTCCGGTCACCGTCGCCTTCCTGGGGTCACCGCGCCCGTACAAGGGGTTCCATCTGCTGCCGGACATCATCGACGCCGTCGGGCTCGACCCTCCGGTGCGCTGGTTGATCTTCTCCCACCAGACCGACGACGAGGTGGCGGCGACCTGGGACCGGCTGCGCCAGCTCGACGCCACCGGACACGTGTCCATCGAGGGCAAGTTCACCGATGTGCGCACGGCGTACGCGCGCTGCGACGTCGTCGTGTGCCCGTCGCTGTACGACTCGTTCTGCCGGGTGGCCGCGGAGGCCATGCTGAACGGCATCCCGGTCGCCGGCAGTGACCTGGAGCCGATCCGCGACCTGTTGGGCGACGACGAGGCCGGGTTGCTGTTCCCTCGTGGCGACGTGCCGGCTGCCGCCAAGGCGGTCACCCGGCTGGTATCCGACGCCGACCTGCGGGCCCGCTTGGGCGCCGCCGGCCGCGAGCGTGCCACCGCCTTTGCGCCGGACACCGTCCGCCGCCAGATGCTCGCGCTCTACGGCCTCGCCCCTCGGTCCACCAGTTGATCATGCGTGTTCTGCGCGACGCGACCCGCCGACAGGTGGCGCGCTCTGACAGCATGGCACGCCTGAACGTCGCTCATGGCACGCTGAACCGTCGCTATCGAGGGCAGAATATGTAGGTTCGTGGAACAGTTCAGCGTGCCATCTGGGCGGCCCTTACCCGTGCGTGCGCGGGGCCAGCTTCACGGCGCAGCGACGCGGCGGAGCATCCCAGGCAGGCGGGCCCGCACGCGCTGGGACTGGTGGCGGGCCCAGCCCCAAGCCGCCTTGCTCCGAGCCGTCAACGGTGGGCTTGGTACCGCGCGGTCGTAGCCGAGCTCGCTCAACAGAGCACCCGCCACGGCCTCGAACGTCTCCAGGTCGGGCCGGGCCATGTGCGTGCGCCAGGACCGCGGGCCCGCCGACAGCGGCTCGGCCAACCGGGCGTGCCGGGGGTTCACCAGGACCTTCGCGGGAGTACCGTCGCGCCGCCGCGAGAACTCCAGCATCGTCGGGTCGAAGTCGAGGTCGAGGAAGGCACACAGGTGCCTGACCTGGCTCTCTGGCTCGCCCGTCAACGCCTCGTAGCGGACCTCGTGGTACCGGCCCGGGGTCAGCGCGCCGCCGTCGGTCCGACCGGTCTCGACCCGCAGCTTCCAGTTGATCGCCAGCGCGAGAACGTCGAGGGTGTTGCCCTCGATGGCCATCGATGACAAGGCGACGTCGCGCCCGTCCCGGATGATGTGCACGAACCGTGCCTCGGGGAACAGTTCGGCTAGCGCCGGTAGGTGCTGCACGTAACCGGGCATCTTGTCACCGTACCTCTCCTTGCCCTGCCTGGCCGCGTAGTACGCGAAGATCCGCCGCACCGCATCCGGGTAGTCGACGACCGGCTCGCCGTCCAGTGCGGCATGGACGTCCTCGTCAGTCAGGGCGAGGTTGGTGCGCACGGCCCGGGCTGCCAGCAGGTCCGTGGCGAATGCCTCCACGGCGAACCCGCCGGGACGCTCATATCTGGCCCGCCGGCGGCTCAGGGGGTAGACGAAGCCGCCTTCGTGGGAGACCGCGAGCTCGGGATGGGAGTCCAGGACGGTCCGCAGCACCGTCGTCCCGGACCGGCCGCACCCGACGACGAACACGAACGGCGTCATGCCGGAGCACCCGCCGCCGTGCCGTAGCCGAACCGCTGGGCGTCCGATGCGGCCATCAGGCGGTCGAGGGTGTCGATCTGGTCCTCCGTCAGGTCGTCGCGGTAGCCGCCTACCCGTCCGCGGCGGGTCTTGTAGGTGTCGTAGTCGCCGGGCCGGTCGGCGCGCAGCTTCTCGCTACGGAACGCGTCGGTCTCCTCGAGGCGGCGCATGTTGCCGAACGAGCCGTAGGCGACGGCCTCGTCCACGACGCCGTCAGGCACGTCGCGTACGCCCAGGAACCCGAGCACCCGGCGCAACTCGTCGGCGGGCCGGGAGTGCAGGTCCTCATACCGGACGACGAGAACGTCGCGGGGGACGTCGAGGTTCGCCGCCCAGGCGTCATAGAACCGGAGCAGCGACTCGAACCCGCCCACCGGGTCGTGGAGGAACTCAGCCAGGCTGCCGGCGTACCCGCCGCGCCGGCCGCGCTTCTGGAAGTACAGCGAGACGATGACATCGCGCGGGTCGCGCACCAGGAGGATCACCCGTGACCCCAGGTAGCGGGCCTTGTCCCGCTCGACGTCAGCGGGAGCCTTCCACTGGGCGTCGTCGTCGTGCGTGGCGAACACGCACGGCACCCTCGGGTCGAGCTCGGACAACCGGTGCAGTTCGACCAGGTTGGCGTCGGCCGGCAAGCTGAAATGACGCTGGAACGCCCTCCCGACCAGCACGCGCAGCCAGGTCCGGCCACACTTGGGGAACGACACGAGGTACACGTCGGTCCGCCGTCGGCGGAACCATGCGAACGTACGGGCTGGGAGGACGGCGGCGATGCGACGGCGTGCCCGCGGGGAGAGCCGGCGCACGAATCGCCGGTTCGCAGCCTTCACGAGGCCCCCCATGAACGCGCAAGATACGCCATGGGGGGTGCCATGACATTCCACGAGGAGCGGACCCGCGTGACCGATCCACCGGTCCGGGCCGAACGTGTCGACGCCGAGCTCGGCATCAGGGAGGAGGTCGAGTTCTTCGACGCCGGTGCTGTTCGCCTGTTCGGCTGCCGCCACCTGCCTCTGGGTGCCGTGCTCGGCGGCCTGGTGATCTGCTCGCCGATCCTGTCCGACTTCGGCGCCAACTACTCGCGAGAGGTGCGGCTCGCACGCCGGCTGGCGACCGCTGGCGTCGCCGTCCAGCGCTTCCACCCGCGCGGCACCGGGCAGAGCGACGGGGACCGGCTCGACCTGACGTTCGACACGCTGGTGGCCGATTCGGCGGCAGCCGTCGTGCGGCTGCGCGAGGCCGTGGACGTGCCTGCGGTCGCGCTGTTGGGCACCCGGTTCAGCGCACTGGCGGCGGCGGCGGTCGGCCGCGACCTGCCCGGCGCGCCGATCGCGCTGTGGGAGCCCACGACCGAACCGGGCCGCTTCTTCCGAGACGGGTTCCGGGCCAGGTCGGTCCACCACCTGCGGCGCGGCGCGGCGGGCATCGACCCCGCGGCGGAGCTGGCGGCCCAGGGGTACGTCGATCTGCTCGGGATCCCGGTGAGTCGCGCGCTCGTCGAGACTCCAGCCCACCACGACCTGCTGACCGAGATGGGCGACGGCCCGCGGCCGGTGCTCCTCGTGCAGTTCGAGGCCGGCTCTGACCTCACGCGGCCGTACCGGGAGGCCGTCGCACGGTGGACGGCCGCCGGGTTCCCGGTCACGGCGCGGCTCTGCCCGACCGACGAGACCTGGTGGTTCGTGCATGACCGCCTGGCACCGGTCGAGGCCGTCCTCGACCCGACCGCCGACTGGCTGCTCGCAGCGGTGGCGCCGACGTGACCACTCGGCTGACGGCAACGGCCGCCGACGAGTACCCGGTCTTCGTCCCGGCGTCGACCGGCGACCTGCTGGCTGTCGTCACCCGCCCCACGACGGCCGCGAACGGGCTGGCCGCGGTGCTGCTCCGTGGCGGCGGCTGGCGCCCGTCGTCCGGACCACGGCGAACCCAGCTACGCACGACGCGCCGGTTGGCCGAACTCGGCTTCCACGGCGTCCGCTTCAGCTACCACGGCGTCGCCGAGAGCGGTGGAGAGCCCGACGAGGTGGTCCGGCTGGACCGGCCCTACGTCGACGACACCCGCGCCGTCGTGGGATGGGTGCGGGGGCAGGGCCTGCGGCCGGTGCTGGTGGGCAACTGCTTCGGCGCCCGGACCGCGCTGGCGTACGCGGCCGCGGAGCAGGACCGAGGCGGCGGGGTTGCCGGGTTGGTGCTGCTCGTTCCGCCGGTCCACGACTTCGAGGTCGCCCGCCGTCTCGACCGCCGGCCGCTCTCGCACTTCGCCAAGCGGCTGTCACCCACCCATGCGTGGCGGGTGCTGGGCAACCGCGCCCGGCGCAAGGCGCTGGGGCGGACCAGCCGTGCCTTTCTCGACCTCGCCGGCCAGCGCGTACGCAAGCGGCACGCGGACGGGCCGGAGTGGCTGAGCCACCGGTTCGTCGGGCAACTGGAGACCGTGATCGGCGCGGGCGTCCCGGTGCTGTTCGTCTACGGCGACGAGGACAACTACCGGCGAGACTTCGAGACCGCCCGGACGACGGAGCTCGCCCGCCTGTTCGCGCCGGCCGGCGACCTCGTCCAATCCGAGACCGTCACCGGGCGAGTCCATGGGCTGACCAGCTTCGAGACCCAGGAGGCGGTCCTTTCCGCCGTCGTGCGGTGGATGGGCTCGGAGCTGCCGACGCCCGACGGGCGGCCATGACGGCAGCCGGGGAGCGCAGGCGGGTCCTCCACGTCATCGACTCGCTGGCCGGGTCCGGGGGCGCAGAGAACCGGCTGGTCGACGAGGTGGTCACGCTCGGCGGCCGCTTCGACCAGCGGGTGGTCCGGCTCTTCGAACGCGACTTCCTGCAGACCCGGCTGGAGTCAGCGGGCATCCCGGTTGTGGCGCTCGGCTTCAGTGCACGCAACGCCGGGCGCTCGTGGCCGCTGGCCGCCCGCCGGTTGCGCGGCGTGCTGCGGCACTGGCGGCCCGATGTCGTGCACACGTCGTTGTTCACCGGCAACCTGGTCGGGCAGCTGGCCTGCCGTCCGTTGGGGATCCCGGTGCTCTCGTCCTTCAACCGGACCGGCGAGCTCGATCTGCAGCGGGCGTTCCAGCCCGGCGCCGCGAGCTGGCGCGGGCGGGTCATGCAGGCTGTCGCCCGCCGGGTGAGCCGCTCGGGCGACGTCCATTACCGCGCCGTGAGCGAGTACGCGCGGCGGACCAACTGCTCGCTGCTCGGGTTGTCCCCGGAACGCGTGACGGTCGTGCCACGTGGCGTCAGCGTGGACGCCGCGGCGCTCGACGCCGACCGGGTGGCCTTCGGGCTGCCGCCGCGTGGGCCGCTGTTCGTCAACGTCGCCCGTCTCGTACCCGAGAAGGGCCAGCGCCTTCTCGTCGACGCGTTCGCCGGCGTCCGGGCCGCACTGCCCGACGCGATCTTGGCGATCGCCGGTGCGCCGGGGCCGGCCGAGACCGAGGTCAGGGCAGCCATCGCGCACCGGGGCTTGGGCGACGCCGTGCACCTGCTCGGCTTCCGGTCGGACGCCCGCTCGCTGATGGCGGCGGCCGACGTGTTCGTGCTGAGCTCGCTGTCGGAGGGGTCACCGGGTGTCGTGCTGGAGGCCATGGCGGTCGGGACGCCCGTCGTCGGCTTCGACATCCCGCCGGTCGCCGAGCTGACCGACGCCGGCCGGTATGCCCGTCTCGCAGTGGCCGGACATGTCCCGGCGCTCATCGAGGCCATGCTCGACGCGTACCGGTCACCGCAGCGGGCCGCTGACGTGGCCGCCGGGCGCGCCTGGGTCGACCACTTCTCGCTGGCCGCCGTGGCGGACGGCCTGGGTGACCTGCTCGAACGGCGAGCCCTCCGCGGCGCACACTCCCGGCGGGTCACATGACGGCGCGAGAGCGTGGCGTTGCCGTCCTCTCGATCGACACCGAGTTGTCCTGGGGAGAGGCCCACCGGCGCGACGGTGTACCGGCCGGACACCGGTACGAGGCCGAGCGGCGGATCGTCGACCGCCTGCTGGCCCTCTTCCAGCGCTACGAGATCTCCGCCACCTGGGCCGTCGTGGGCCATCTGTTCCTCGACCACTGCTCGCCGGTCGACGGCCGGGCGCATCCGGAGATCACCCGGCCTTCCTACCCGTGGCTCGACGGCGACTGGTTCGACATCGACCCCGGCACCAGCCTGGCGGACGCGCCTACCTACTACGGCCGCGACATCGTCGACCGGATCCGAGCGTGCCCGGTGTCGCAGGAGATCGGCTCCCACTCCTTCTCGCACCTGATGGCCGGCGAGCCGGGCTGCAGCGCCGGTGCGTTCGCCTCCGATCTGGCAGCCTGCCGGGGGGCTGCGGCCGACGCCGGCCTCGTCCTGCGGTCGTTCGTCTACCCGCGCAACGCCATCGGACATGTGGAGGTCCTCCCTGCCCACGGGTTCACGTCCTACCGCGGCTCGCCGGGTGTCCCGTTCCAGGGGCGCGATACGGCGGTTCGACGGCTCCTGAGGCTGGCCGACCGGGTGCGGCCGCTGGCCGGGTCGGCGGCTCGACCGGTGCAGCACGCCAGCGGGGTGTGGAACATCCCGCAGACCTTCCTGTTCGCGCCGGCGACGAGGCGGCGGCGTCTACCCGTGGCGGTGTGGGCACGGCGACCGGTGGCGCGGCTGCGTCAGGCTGCTCGAGAGCGCTCGCTGTTCCACCTGTGGTTCCACCCGTACAACGTCGCCGCGGACCCGGAGCGAGCACTCCACGCGCTCGACCTGGTATGCGCCGAAGCCGCCCGACTGCGCGACGCCGGCCGCCTCGACGTACTGCCCATGGGCGATCTCGCAGCCCGGCTGGAGGCCACGAGCCGGTCGTGAAGATCGTCGTGCAAGCTGGGACACGTCTCCACGCCGACGAACTCTGCACAACGATCTTCACGGCACGAGTAGCGCGGGGAGCCTGCCCTGACGCCGCAGCTCACCGCTGCAGACCGGTGCGGCGGGCGACACGGTGGAGCTGCCAGCGGGCCTTCCGTGCCGCAACGGCGGCCCGCGCTCGGACCCGAGCGTGGGCCGCCGACCGCTCGTAGCCGAGCTCGTCCAGCAAGTCGCCGGCCACGAGCTCGAAGCGCTCGACCTCGGCGGCTCGCAGGTCGCGCCGCCAGTCCCGCAGGCCCGCGGTGACGGGCTTGCGGACGTGGCGGTGGTAGTCCGGATGCGATGTCGTGCGCACCACGTCGGCGGCGTGCCGGTGATGGTCGAGCATCTGTGCGGCGAACGGCAGGTCGATGGCCTGGCAGAGCCGGCGCAGGGACTCCTCGGGCGACGTCACGAGGTCTTCGTAGCGGATCTCGTGGTACCGCCCCGCCGGCAGGGCGAGTCCGGACCGCATACCCCGGCGAACCCGCAGCTTCCAGTGCAGGGCGGCGTCCTCGATCCCGGCGGACCAGCCCAACTCCAGGAACGACGAGGCGACGTCGCGGCCGTCGCGGATCAGCTGGACGAAGACGGCCTCGGGAAAGAGGCGGGCGAGCCGTGGAACGTGCAACACGTAGCCAGGCGTCTTGTCGGCGTAGCGACCCTTGCCCTGTCTGCCCGCCCACGCCGCGAAGACTGCCCGCACGGCATCGGCGTAGTCCTGCGGCGGCGACCGCCGGAACGACGCCTCGATGACGTCCCGGTCGAGCTCCCAGAGGCGGAACCGCTCCTGGCCGTACAGCCGGTCCAGGAACGGCGCAGGCTCGAAGCCCGCGTCCGATCGGCCGGGAGCCAGTGGTACCACGAAGTGCGACTCGGGAGGCACCGCGAGGTCCGGGTGGGCATCGCACATCGCCCGCAGGAGCGTGGTGCCCGACCGGCCGCACCCGACGAGGAACGGGAACGGCACCGCCCGCGCCTCGCCGACGGTCATGCCGAGTCGACGCCGATCGACCCCGGCGGGTACAGCTCGCCCGGGAACGTCTCGGTGATGCGGAACTGGAATCCGTCGCCCCACAGCCGGTAGCGCCGCCAGAACGAGGTCTCGTCCTCGGCGGCGGCCTCGAGCTCGAAGTTGGTCCGCACGCCGAGCAAGGTGGAGATCTGGCCCAGACCGATGCTTCGCTCGGCGATCAGCTCGCGCATCAGGCGGTCCTCGACGTGCACCTCGGTCTCGGCCCGGCAGGTCACCAGCTCGCGCTTCTTGCACACCAGGTTGACAACCCGGTGGATCTTCGCGTTCTCGGCGGTCTGGGACACGACCTCGACGGTCACCGGCGCGCCGAAGTACGCCGACAGGGTGCCCTGCAACGTGCCGGCGGTCGCCAGCATCACCCGGCGGAGCGGGCTGAACCCTTCGAGCTTGTCCAGGAGTTGCGCGAGGTCGACGACGTCAGCCATGACTTCCTTTCACACGAGGTACTTGCGGAGGATCTTCCCGAGTGGGCTGCGCGGGATCTCGAAGCGGAACTCGACCATGCGGGGCACCTTGTACACGGCGAGCTGAGCACGACACGACGCGACGAGCTCGCCCCGCAGGGTGTCGTCGTCGGACCCGCCCTGGGTACGGACGACGACGGCCTTGACGATCTCGTCGCCCAACGGGCCCTCGGTACCGACGACGACGACGTCGGCGACCGCGGCGTGTCGACGCAGCACGTTCTCGACCTCGAACGGGTCGACCTTGTACCCGCTGGTCGAGATGAACAGCTTCGTGCGGCCGGTCACGAACAGGTTGCCCGCCTCGTCGAGATGACCGAGGTCGCCGGTCCGGAACCAGCCGTCTCGGAAGGCATCGTTCGCGTCCGATGCGCCGCCGACGTAGCCCGCGGCCAGCGCCGGGCTGGCGAAGATCACCTCACCGGTGCCGCCGGGCCCGCAGGTCTCGCCGTTCTCGCCCACGACCCGCAGGTCGATGCCCTTCATCGGCCGGCCGACCGACGCCGCGGTCCCAGCGGCGTCGTCGTCCAAGTTGATCGTCACCGAGCCGGCCTCACTGCAGCCGTAGAGCTGGCGGACGGGCACCCCGAGGCGCTCGCGGAACAGGTCGAACGTCTCGCGGGAGAGCGGCGCCCCCGCCGTGAAGCACAGGCGCAGCGACCCGGTGCCCGCCCGGGCCGCCCGGCGGGTCTCGGCCAGCGTGTGCACCAGGAACGGGACGGCCGGGAACACCGTGACGCGCTCGCGCTCGATCGCGCCGAGCGCTTCGTCGCGGCGGAACGGGTCGAGCAACACCAGGCAGGCGCCGGACCGGACGGCGGCGAGCACGCAGTTGCCGAGGCCGTGGGCGTGGAACAGCGCGATCGAGGTGAGGATGACGTCGTCCTCGCCCACGCCGACGGTGTCGAAGAACTGGTTGGCCTCGTGGGCGAGGTTGGCCTGGGTGCGGACGATCCCCTTCGGCATCCCGGTCGAGCCGGACGAGAACGCGTGCAGCGCCGGCTGCTCGGGCCGGCAGGCCGCGGGTGCTGCGCTGCCAGCGCTGTCGAGGGCGCTGGCCTCTGCCAGCCAGACGCCGCGGCTGCCAGCGGCCCAGTCGGTGACGGCCGGGCGCAGGGCGGGTGTCGTCACGACGCCGGCTACGTCGCACTCCTGCAGGTGGCGGCCCAGCTCCGCGGGCGTGAACAGCGGGTTGAGCGGGACGGCGACCGCACCCAGCGAGACCGCGGCGAGGAACGTCGTGACGAAGTCAGCGTCGTTGCCGAGGACGATGGCCACGGCGTCGCCGGGGCCGACACCCCGCGCCGCCAACGAGGCAGACCGCCGCTCGACGTCGACGGCCACCTCGCCCCAGCTGCGTCGACGCGACGACTCGACGAGAGCCGGGCGGCTCGCGAACCGCTCGACGGTGCTGGCCAGCATGGCCGGCACCGTCAGCTGGGAGGCCACCGGTCGAGCTGGCCAGCGACGTAACGCACGATGCTCGCGACGCTGCCGAAGTTGTCCAATGAGACGTCCTGGTCGGGGATCTCGACGTCGAACTCCTGCTCGAGGCCGACCACCATCGACAGGATCGCGATGGAGTCGAGCCCGAGATCGCTCAGCGACGCGTCGCCGGCGATCACCGCGCCGTTGCCCGAGACCTTGAGGCGCTCTTCGAGCAACGCCCGCACCTGGACGTCGATGTCCGCAAGATTGCTGTGCACTTCCCCCAGCCCCCGCCCGCGAAGCGGGCCATGAGTCGATTGTCCGGCGAACTCTACGGCAACGTCTATCTCGGTGGAAGGCTATGGGACATGCCCCTGGATGCGCTCGACGATCTCCGATCCCGGCTGCCCGTCGGCGTCCGGCACCGGATCGCCATGGGACGGTTGCGCTACCGCGTGCCGACAGCACGCTGGCGTTCGCCGCCCGGCGCGCTCGTCATCGGCGCCCAGCGCAGCGGCACCAGCTCGCTGTTCCGCTACCTCGGCGCCCACCCGGACGTCGCGGCATCGTTCCGCAAAGAGGTCGAGTACTTCAGCCGGCGCGCCGACCTGGGCGAACGGTGGTACCGGGCGCATTTCGCCCTGCGCATCGGCCGGCCCAAGCTGGGTTTCGAGGCGACGCCCGACTACCTGTTCCACCCGCTCGCACCGTCCCGGGCAGCCGCGCTCGTTCCGGACGCACGGCTGGTCGTCCTGCTCCGCGACCCGGTGGCGCGCGCGTGGTCTCACCACCAGCACATGGTCCGGCTGGGCTACGAGACGCTCGCGTTCGCCGCCGCCCTGGCGGCCGAGGAGGAGCGTTGCGCGGAGGATCTCGCCCGGCTGGCAGTCGAACCCGACCACGACGCCAAGGCGCTGCTGCGCTACTCCTACGCCGCCCGGGGCCTTTACGCCGAGCAGTTGCGCCGTTGGTTCGCCCACTTCCCGCGCGACCAGTTCCTGATCCTGCCAAGCGAGGATTTCTTCGCCGACACGCCGAGGACGTTCGCGACGATCCTCGACTTCCTCGGCCTGCGCCGGTGGGAACCGCCGGCGTTCCGCAACGCCAGCCGTGCCGGCGGGAATCCCGACGCCGGCGATCTCGACGCAGCCACCGCCGCGGCGCTGGGTGAGAGATTCCGCGCCCCGAACACCGAACTCTCCGCTCTCCTGGGCGAGCACCACGGCATCTGACCCACCACGATGGAGAAGTCGCCGCGACGCGGGCGGCTATGCCGAGGACACCGTCGCGTTCCACTCGGGACGCGGCTCGCCCCGCTGGTCGGCCCGACGTACCACATACGACCCGCCGTCGCCGCTCAACACCCGCAGCGCCGTGTCGGCCGGCACGTCGTCGGCCAACCAGAAGGCGTTGCCCTCGAACTCGCAGTCGACGAAGTCGTAGAGCTGGAGGTTGTCGCCGCCCTTCGGGATGGCGACCTGCGCCCGGTTGCCGCCCATGAACGTCCCGTCCCGGATCAACGTCACGCCGCCCTCGAAGCCCTTGGAAAGATGCTTGGAGATCTCCACGGCGTAGTCGGACAGGCCGGCCTGGTCGATGTACATGCCCTCGTAGGTGATCGTCTCGGCGGTGCGCCGGCCCCGGCGGGATGGCAGCGCGGAGATGATCAGGCCGGACTTCTTGCAGGCGTAGATCGTGCAGTCGCGGTACGAGACGAGGTTCTGGTACGAGCCGGCGAAAATGCCCTGACCGCACTGGTAGGCGGTGAAGCCGGTGACGATGGTCCGCGGCGCGCCGTTCTGCCAGAAGTAGATGCCGCTGTGCCGGTTGTTGTGGGCGATGTTGTCCTCGAAGGTCCAGGTGTTCTGGTCGCGCGAGTGCGACGGCCAGTGGAACCCGGCGCTCGACTCTGCCTGACCCTGCACACCGGTCGAGACGCAGTCGCGGGCGATGTTGCCCTCGCCGGCGCCCATCATGAAGCCGGTCAGGTTGAACCGGCTGTTGCCGCCGCTCTTGACGAAGTGGGCGACGCATCGCTCGTAGACGATGTCGTGGGACGGGACCAGGTTCCGCCCGCCTTCGAGGGAGAGATCCCACCAGAAAGCGTCGTCGACCATGTCGTGCGCGATGCAGTCGCGGAACGTCACGCCGTTGGACAGATGGGCGGCGAACCCGTGGCCGGTGGAGTCGTAGGCGACGACGCCCTCGACCACGGACCCCCGCGAGCCGTCGTAGTCGGCGTGGAAGTGCAGCGCGTATCGGCCCAGCACCTCTTCCTCGCCCTGGCGTGGGCCCATGTGCTGAAGGCCGACGTAACCCATCCGCTGTGCGCGGGTCGTGGCGTTGAAGACCAGGTGGGAGCGGCCGTCGGGCGTGCCCTTGACGACGACGTTGCGGGTCAGGTTCAGCACCTCGGCGCGGTGGGTGACACCTGGGCGCACGGTGACAGTCGGGTGCGGGTACTGGAGGGTCTGGTCCAGCGTGACCCGCCGCCTGTCGACAGCCGTGATCGTGCGCCGGTCGTGGTGCAGCCAGTGGTCTGCGGCGGTGGCCGGCTCGGTGGGGGTGACGACGACCTCGTCGCCCACCTGCCACCCGGTGGCGTCGTCGACCTCGATGGTGGCGTCTCCTGCCCGGGCCGCGCCGGTCAGGTTGGTCCACGCCGTCTTCGCCGTGCCGTGCAGATCGAGCAGGCCGCCCCCGACCACCCAGATGCCGACGTCGGTGTCGAAGGGCGTCTCGGTGTGGCCGCCTTCGAAGCGGCTCTCGTCGACGTCGAGGAACTCGATCAGGTGGATGACGTGGTGGGCACCAGGCTGGGCCTGCAGTACGCCACCCACGACGACGTTGCCGGTCGACCGCAGCGTTCTGCTCGACGTCGGGTCGAACACGAGCGTGCCCGACGGCTCGACGCGGACGCCGGCCACGGCAGCGTCGACATCGAGCAGGATCGGCTGCTCGACGACCGCGACCTCACCCTCGTCCGGCACCGAGCCGCCCCAGGTGGCCGGATCGCTCCAGCGGGCTGTGGGCAGGCCGTCCGGCGTCGGTACCGGCGGCTGGCTTGTAGGAGCCGGTGTATTCGTGGGCGACGCGTGGTGGTCGTGACCGGTCGGCGTTGGCGCGGCCGACTGCGGAGCGGCATCCGGCCGGCCGCGGACGACCAGGTAGCCCGTGGTCGCTGCCGCGCCGCCGGCCCCGGCCAGCGCCAGGAGTTGGCGCCGGGACAGCCGTCTGGAACCCTCGCTGCCGCGAGGGGGATCCTGGATTTCGTCGCTCATGCCCCGCCCATCTGAATCGACCGGCACAACACTACGACGCCCACGCCCCGGTGTGCGGCATCCCGTCCGATCCGTGCCGGCTCGGCGGTGAGCGGATCCGTCGTTCAGCGCGTGGTGCCTTTGCAGGAGGCGTATAGCCGTGGCCTAGTCCGAATCGCAACGGGGGCGATGACGATGCCCGACACGCGGGCGACGCTGCGCGCGATGACGTTGTGGGCCAGGACGGACCTGGTCACACCGATGGCCATCAGCGTCGCGGCGACACTGCGGCTTCCCGACCACGTCGCGGCCGGCGTGACGTCGGTGGAGGAGCTCGCCGCGGCCACCGGGACCGATGCCGACGCGTTGTCACGACTGGTGCGATTCCTGACGACGACCGGTGTGTTGGCCGAGTCCGACGGGTCAGTGGCCCTGGGCGAGCTCGGGGAGCTGCTGCGGAGCGACCATCCGGCGTCCTTGCGCGGCTGGTTCGACCTGTCCGGATGGGGTGGCCGGCTGGACGGCACTGTGATGCATCTGCTCGACGTCGTGCGGTCGGGTGAGCCCGTCTATCCCGCCGTCCACGGCCGGAGCGTGTGGGAGGACCTCGCCGCCCATTCCTACGTCGCCGAGTCGTTCGACGACCTGATGGCGGCCCAGGCGAAGGCCGCGGTGCCGCACATCGTCGCCGGCTACGACTGGAACAGGATGCACGCGATGGTCGACGTCGGCGTACGTACTGAGCCGAGTGCTCCACGACTGGCCCGACCCCGACGCTGCCCGGATCCTGACCCGATGCCGCGACGCGGCCGGCGAAGCGGGCCGGATCCTGGTCGTCGACGGCCTGCTCGACGACGAGAACGTCCGCGGCATGGCCGCGATGGACCTGCAGATGCTCGCGCTGTTCGGCGGCCGGGAACGCACGCGGGCCGAATACGACGAGCTCGCGGCGTCCGCCGGGCTCGCGGTCACGGCCGTCCAGCCCATCCCCGTGTTCGGCCGGGCCATCATCGAGTGCCTCGCTGCCTGACCCGACCGGCGTGACCGGTCAGTACGCCGCGCTACGGAGGGCGGCCGGGTCGGCCAGCAGAGTCAGCCGCCGGCACCGACAAGCCAACCCGCCATCCACAACCCAGACATGCCACGTTCCCCACCGCCGAACCAGAGACGGTCCGGGGCGGAGGCTGGGTGCGTTGATCTCACGCACGTTGATCATGACTCAGAACAGTTCGACGTCACCGAGGGTCAGCTTCCAGGAGGCAGGCTCGGGCATCTCCGACTGACCGACCCCACGCCATACCAGCTGCGGGCCCTGCCCCGGCATGGGGAGGAAACCCGCGCGGGGGGCGTCACCGGCCACCCGCACGGCGTGGTCGGCCCTGCTCTCCCGCAGTACCCGGCGCAGCAAGTTGCGGGTCGTGGCCGCGTCGTGCCCGGGCACGAGCTCTTCGCACACGGCCGCCTCGAGAGCAGCTCCTCGCCGTCGCAAGCGGAAGATCACCATGCCGCCCGACCCACTGGCGCCGGACGTGACGGCCCGGTACTGCAGTGGGCCGAACCCGTAACGCCACGCCAGGTACCTCGGCGTCCGGCGGGTTCGCAGCCCCCCGGCAGGCAGCGACGCCAGCAGAGCGCTGACCGCCACCTGATCCGCCAGCACCTTGTCGGCAGCCTCCCCCGCGGAGGACTGAACCGACCACTTGTCTGCGGGCGTCCGCGCCCGGGCGACTCGGGCAAGGGCACCGATCGACCGCGGCCTGGCCAGCAGCGGCAGCCGCGCGACCGGCTGCCAGCCCATCGTGAGGTACCCCGGTGCGCTGCGCTGGTTCGGCGTGTTGAAGACGAACGCGACCCCCTCGGCGAGCAGCCCGTCGAGTGCGTGCCGGGTCAACTGCGAGAAGATGCCCCGCCCCTGATGGTCCGGGTGGGTGGCGGTGTCGACGGCACGCACCGCCGGAACCGTCGCACCGTCGACCTCGAACTCCCACCGCATGAACGTACGGAACCCCACGACCCGGTCATCGTCGGTGGCGACCCACGCCGGCGACGCGCCGAAGGGGTTCTCGCGGTGCTTCCAGGCGAAGAACCGGACGTACCGCTCGTCGGGAAGCCAGCCCAACGACGCCCGGAGGAGTTCTAGGACGGCCGGCTCGTCGTCCGGCTCGAACCGGCGAACGGCGACGGTCGAGTCGCCGGGCACGGTCACTTCCGGCCGAGGAGATGTTCGGTGACGACCCGGCCGCCGGCCCTGGCCGCCGTCAACGAGCGCGCCGCGTGCGCACGGAGCACGCGAGACGTCGCGCGCATCAGGGCGCCCGGCGACGGTTGCGCCGACCGCTCGTACCCCAACTCGTCGAGCACGGGGCCGGCGATGGCCTCGAACCGCGTGACGTCGTCGGTGGCCATCTCCTCCCGCCAGTCCCGCAGACCGGTGGTCGGGGGGAGGAGGAGCCGCTGGTGGGCCGCCGGAAAGCGGGTGGCCGCGATGACGTCGTCGGCCCGCTCGTGGTGGCGCAGCAGCGCGTCGTCCCAAGGCAGGCCGAGGAACTGGCAGATCTGGCCGACAACGCGCTCCGGATCGGCGACGAGATCCTCGTAGCGGATCTCGCGGTACCGACCGGACCCCAGGCGCCGGCCGGCGCGCCGGCCCTGACGGACCCGCCGGCGCCACTCGACGGCGGCGCCCTCGATCGTCGACGGTCCCCAGGCGACGCTGAGATACGAGAGTGCGACATCGCGGCCGTCGCGGATGATGTGCACGAACCGTGCCTCCGGGAACATCCGCCCGAGCCGGTGCAGGTGCTGCACGTGCATCGGCGTCTTGTCGCCATAGCGAGGCTTGCCCTGCCCAGCGGCCCACAGCGCGTAGAGCCGCCGCACCGTGTCGGCGAACGTCGACGGCGGCGGGTCCGCGAGGGCGGCCAGGACGGCGTCCTCGGGAATGCCCCAGCGGCGGAACGACTCGTTGTGCAGGATCAGGTCGGCGCATGCGGCGACGTCGAACCGTCGCGGCCAGCCATAGCGCAGCGCGTAGTGCGGCCGGGCGAAACGGATGATGAACGAGACCTCGTCGGGAATCGCCAACTCGGGATGCGAGTCGAAGATCGCCCGCACCAGCGTGGTGCCCGAGCGGCCGCTTCCGACGAAGAAGGGAAAGACGTCCTGCCGGCCGTTCGGGGGCGTCGTCATCCGGCGGCAGACCCCTTCGCCAGGCGCTTGGCCTGCCGGCGCACCGGCGCGAGAAGCCGGTGCCGGCGTACGTACGCCACCGGCCCACGCTCGTACCAGGAATGCCCCTCGACGCGGCGCAGCGTCCGGCGCAGGAGCGGCGGCGCGGGCAGCCGCTCATAGGCCACGCCCAACGCCTCGGCCCGGACCCGGTTGAAGGTGTCGAGAAACGGGTTCAGCGCCTTGCTGGCAGACCGGAACAGGAAGCCGCGGGTGTCCATCTCGTTGTGGTAATGGAGGACGTACGGGGGCGTCGCCTCGTGGGCGAACAGCGGATGCACCCGCACCGTGGTCGAGAGGTTGGCCGCGACCGGCAGCGGAACCACCGGGATCCCATCGCCGACGACGGCAAGTGCCAGCGACAGCTGGTTCGTCCAGTGCCGCTCCTTCGCCGGGACGATGGCCGGCCGGCGCTCGTAGACGTCGAGGACGTCGAAGACCCGCTTGGTCCAGCTCTCGAGCAGCTGCGCACACCTGTCGCGCGGCACGAACAGCACACCGCTGTTGAAGTACGGGTAGGTCAGCTGCCCCGTGACCGTCGTGACCATGGACCGGCTCGGTGGCACGATGCCAAGCTCGGCGTACAGCGCCGGCCAGCAACCCGGCGGGTACGGGTCGACATTCTCCGGCTTGATCGCCACTGCGGCCGGGACGGCGTATGTGCTCACGTCGCCGATCACCACCGTGTCGGTGTCGATGGCGAGCAGCACGTCGAAGTCGTGCGTCTCGGCGAGCTCGAGCATGCGTAGCTTGTTGCTGGCCGGCGTCCGCGGGTCGAACCGCGGCACGACTCGCACCTCGGCGCCGAGCTCGGCTAGGCCCCGCTCGTAGCGTGGCTCGACACCCTCGACGAAGTTCACGACCAACGGAGCCTCGCTCAACGTTCCGCCGAAGCGGCGGACCGAGAGCACCAGGTTCTGTGCCTCCTGGTACCACCGGTCACCGTTCTCCGCCACACAGGAGACGAGCGTCCGAGCCACGGGCGTGATCGTACTCACGGCGATGCCCGTAGTGCGCTATCCAGGTGGGAGAGCGCGGCGGACGACCGTACGGCCGGCGTCGACGACGTTGTCGCCCAGCATCCGCCAGCGACGGCGGGTCCACCGGCCGAGGGCTGCGTAGGAACGCCAGCGCTCCTCGCGTGGCAGCGGAGCCCGCCGGACGGCGCGCACGTACTCGTAGCCGAGCCGCCAGGTGGGGAACGAGACCTTCCCGCTCTTGGCGGTGTCGAACCAGGACAGCAGCTCGCCCTCGCGCCGGGTTCGCCGGACCGACCGTCCGTCGTGCTCTCGGTGCAGGAAGAGCACCTCCGGCACCTCGGCGAACGGACCGCGCAAGAGCATCTCGCCGAGGTACACCCGGTCCGACGCCGTGAAGGAGCCGAGCAGGCCGGTCTGGAGCATCGTCGCGCGGCGGGTGACGCCGAACACCTCGATGCAGCCCCGCCGCAGGCGCAGCCAGTCGGCGAAACGCTCGCTCGGCGGCGCATCGGGCGAGGTGAAGCGCAGGGACCGGGCCCGGTTGTGTCGCACCACCTCGCCGTGCTCGTCGATCCGGCACCGCCGGGTGAAGCTCAGCACCGCCTCCGGGCGATCAACCAGTGCCTGCATGCACTCGCCGAGCCAGGTCGGCAGCAGCAGGTCGTCGTGAGCCGCCCACTTGAAGAACGGCCCGTCGGTCGTGTGCACGAGTTGGTTGAAGTTCCACGCCGCGCCACGGTTGACGTCGTGCCGCACGTACCGCACCCGGGGATCGAGCGCCGCGAACTGCCGGCCGATCTCCTCCGTGCCGTCGGTGGAGGCGTTGTCGGACACGACCATGGCGAAGTCGCCGTACTTCTGGGCGAGGATCGACTCGACGGCCTCTGCCAGGAAGTGCTCACCGTTGTAGACGGGCAGTCCGATGGTGAGCGGCGGAACCGCGTTCACTGATAATCACCTCACAGTGCGACCAGATCGGTGTCGACGCCGAGGCCGGCGAGGTCGCGCTTGATCTCGTCCAGGTAGATGGGATTCATCGCGATGACAAGCTCAGGTCGATACTCCTGGAGAAAGGCTGGCGGGACAATCCGTTGTGCCGTTCCGGCGATGTACATGCCGTGCTTGTAGGGATTGACGTCGACGGCGTACTCGACGGCGTCGCCGCCGAGCGCGGTGAGGAACGAGACGCCCTTCGATCCAGCACCCCAGATGACGGTCCGGCCGTTCACTTCGGCAACGCGTGACCGCCAGGCCGTCACCTGGCGCCCGTAGCCGTCCGCGAACCGCGCCACGCCCGCCTTCAGGCCGTCGAGGTCGTCCTCCAGCGGCTGCGGCGGCGTCCCCCGGTCCCCACCGGCGGCCGGCAGCGCCTCGATCAGCAGGTACTGGTCGTCGTACGCCCGTTCCAGGCCTACGACCTCGAAGCCGGTCGAGCGGAACAGCCGGGCCAGCGACCCCGCGCTGAAGTACGAGCAGTGCTCGTAGTACATGTCCCAGAACGCGACCTCGTCGAGCACCCGCTGCGTGTCGGGCAGTTCGAACAGAACGACGGTGTCGGTGCGCTCGCCGATGTTCGCCCGCAGCATCCGCATGAACTCGGCCACCGGGTGGATGTGCTCCAGGGTGTGCCGGCACACGATCGCGTCGGCGACCAGCTCGCTGTACCGGGGTGAGTAGAAGTCGGCGATCCACTCGGCCCGACCAGCCACCGCGGGGTCGATCCGGTCGACCGAGACGCCGGGGTCGATGCCCGTCGCCCTGCCCACGCCGGCCTTGATCATCATGGTGAGGAACTCACCCTTGCCGCACCCGATCTCCAGCACGCTGCGCCCGGCGAGTGCGTGGTCGTCGACCCACCGCCGGGCCAGGTCGCGCGCGAACTGCACGAACCGCGGCGAGTAGGCCTGGGTCTCCTCGTAACGGCCGGAGTACTCGGCGAGGGCGGGGTCGAACGCGACGTTGGAGATGAAGCTGCATTCCCCGCACCACGCGAGCCGCAGCCGACCCCGCCGGAAAGCGACAGCCTCCGACCGGTCCGACACGAGCAGGCAGCTGTTGCCCGGGACCGCGGCCTCGTCGTGGAAGACCTCCATTCCGGGAGCGCCGCACGCCGGGCACGGGATGACCTCGGTCACGGGACGACCGCCGGCGTTGGTACCGGGACGACGAACCGCCCTCCACGGGCGACGTACTCCGCCTGCTGCGCAAGGATCTCGTCGGCGAAGTTCCAGGCCAGCAACAGAACGTAGTCCGGCTGCTCGTCCAGCAACGCCTGCGGTGCACGGATGGGCAGCTGTGCGCCCGGCATGAGCAGGCCCTGCTTGTGGGGGTTGCGGTCGACGACGAACTCGACCAGGTCGGCGCCGATGTCTGCATAGTTGAGCAGCGTGGCGCCCTTCGCAGCCGCCCCGTAGGCCGCGATCCGGGCACCACCGGAGCGCAGCCGGCCGAGCAGGTCGAGCAGCTCGGTGCGCAACCCGGCAACCCGGGCGCCGAAGCACGCGTAGTAGTCGAAGCCGTCGAGTCCGGATGCCGCCTCGGCTTCCAGGTAGGACGCAACGCTGGCCTGCTGGGTGGGCTTACGGCCGACCGTCCACCGCAGCGTGCCCCCGTGCAGGTCCGGGAAGTAGTGCACATCGTTGAGGAACAGCCCGTGCCGGCGCATCAGGGTCTCGACCGCGGTGCAGGAGAAATAGCAGAAGTGCTCGTGGTAGACCGTGTCGAACTCGACCCGGTCGACCAGGTCGCGGACGTACGGGTTCTCGACGGTGATGACACCCTCGTCCGCGACCAGCGTCGCCATGCCGGCGACGAAGCCGTTCAGGTCGGGGACATGCGCCATGACGTTGTTGGCAATCACGACGTCGGCCCGGTATCCGTCGGCGACCAGCTCGTCGGCCAGGTCGGCGCCGAAGAACCGCTCCAGCGTGGGCACCCCTGCCCGACGGGCGGCAGCAGCCTGGCCGGGCGCGGGATCGATGCCGAGGACGGGGATGCCTCGTGCGACGAAGTTCCGGAGCATGTACCCGTCGTTGCTGGCCAGCTCGACGACCAGGCTCTGCGGGCCGAGCTGCCGGGACGTGGCGAGCTCGTCGGCGTGGGCGCGCGAGTGGGCCAGCAGGTGGTCGGCCCACGACGAGAAGTAGAGGTAATTGTCGACGAAGAGCTGCTGCGGCGGCACCTCGGTCAGGATCTGTACGAGCGTGCAGGTCGGGCAGAACGCGACGGCCAGCGGGAACCGCTGCTCCGGCTCGCCGGCCCTCTCGGGGTGTACCAGTGCATCGGCGAGCGGGCTCGCGCCAAGGTCGAGGAAAGGCTGCAGGCCGGCGGCTCCGCACGAGCGGCAGCGGACCGAACCGTCACCCATGGGGAACCGCGGCGGCAGGCACCCAGCGCAGGAGGTCGTCAACGCGGCCCGCGGCGAGCAGTTCCTTCACCCGGGCGATCCGTTGGAGGCCACTGGTCAGCTGCTCGTGGCTGAGCCCGTAGCGCTGGAAGGCGTGGTAGAGCTCCTGCACCCCGGTGTGGACCGTTCTCGTCGGTACCGCAGCCGGGAGCACCTGTTGGAGCTTGGAGCAGTCGACGCGGTAGTTGCGGGTGTCCGGGCCGGCGCCCTCGGCGAACCGGATCACGCTGGCGGGCACGACCTCCTCGACGATCGCCGCCACCTCGCTGATCCGGTAGTTCTCAGCGGTGGCACCCACGTTGAACGGCTGGTCGTGGACCAGCTCGCGCGGTGCCTCCAGCATCACCTGGAAGGCGCGCGCCACGTCGGCGACATGGACCAGCGGACGCCAGGGCGTGCCGTCGCTCCTGAGCAGCACCTCTCCGGTGACCGCCGCGAACCCGGTGAGGTTGTTGACAACAAGGTCGATCCGCAGCCGCGGTGAGACGCCGTAGACGGTGGCGTTGCGCAAGTAGGTGGGGCTGAACCGGTCATCGGCCAGCTCGCGCAGGACCTGCTCACTTCGGACCTTCGACTCCCCGTACGGGGTCACCGGCCGGAAGTCGGCGGACTCGCTGATGGGTTCGTCGCCATGCGCGCCGTACAGGCTGCACGAGGACGAGAACAAGAACCGCGGTACGCCTGCCTGTTTGGCCGCCTTCGCGAGCCGAACGGTCGCGTGGACGTTGATGTCGTACGTGCACTCCGGGTTCAGGTCGCCGAGCGGGTCGTTGGACAACCCGGCCAGGTGAACGATGGCGTCGAAGCCCTGCAGGTCGGCCGGTTCGACATCGCGGACGTCGGCGTGCAGCGCCGGCACCGGCTCCGGCTGCGGGCCGAACTGCGACGTGCCGAACAGCCGGGAGTCGAGCCCGACGA
Organism: Jiangellaceae bacterium; assembly: GCA_050743075.1. Classification (GTDB taxonomy): domain Bacteria; phylum Actinomycetota; class Actinomycetes; order Jiangellales; family Jiangellaceae; genus JBOGDS01. The sequence goes on from JBOGDS010000004.1 coordinate 55,355, forward strand.
CGTCGTGGCCCGCCCCGACCAGCAGGGGCGTGAGCACCGTTCCGATGTACCCGTCGTGCCCGGTCACCAGGACCTTCACGTGCTCAGCTCCAGACCTTCCACGGCGGCTTGTCGGCCCACAGGTCCTCGAGCAGTTTCTTGTCCCGGATGGAGTCCATGCACTGCCAGAAGTCGTCGTGCCGGTACGCCATGAGCTGGCCCTCGGCCGCAAGGCGCTCCAGCGGCTCGCGCTCGAACTGGGTCGCGTCGCCGTCGATGAAGTCGACGACCTCTGGCTCGAGGACGAAGAACGCGCCGTTGATCCAGCCCTCGGCGAGCTGGGGCTTCTCGGAGAACTCGACGATCCGGTCGCCGTCGAGGTCGAGGTGCCCGTAGCGGGCCTGGGGCCGGACGGCGGTGAGCGTCGCGACCTTCCCGTGTGACCGATGGAAGTCGAGTAGGGCGTGCAGGTCGACGGTCGACACACCGTCACCCCAGGTGAGGAAGAACGTGTCCGGACCGAGATGGGGCACGAGCCGCTTGATCCGTCCACCGGTGTTGGTGGTCTGGCCGGTGTCGACCAGGGTGACCTGCCAGTCGTCCACGCCATCGGCCTGCTCGGCCAGGTGGCTGACCTTGCCGCTGCGGAAGTCGACGGCGATGTCGGTCATCAGGCTCGCGTAGTCGACGGCCCAGCGCTTGATGATCTCGCCCTTGTAGCCCAGTGCAATGGCGAACTGGTTGTAGCCGAAGTGGGTGTAGTACTTCATGATGTGCCACAGGATCGGCCGGCCGCCGATCTCGACCATCGGCTTGGGCTTGGTCTCGGTCTCTTCGGCCAGCCGGCTACCGAGACCACCGGCCAGAATCCCGACCTTCATGATTGCCCCCCGGAGCGACGCGCCGACCCTACCGACCCGGCGCTCACGTCGACAAGCAGAGCAGCGCACGAGTACCCAGGCCCGACCACACTCCCACCCGAGGGAGTGCGTCGCGGGGAATCCGTAGCAAGGCTACGGCCTGCAGCCGAACGCGATGCCTAGACCGCTGGCACCCTCGCGCAGTTGCCGCTTGGCGGGCGATGCGGTTGTTGCAACGCGCAGGATGGAGATGCATCCCCTGCACCCCCGGGGTCGGGCCGGGCAGACGACACGCCACGGCCGCAGGATGCCCCCATGAGGGGAGCGCGGCGGGGAGACTGTCGCCCGACCCGGAGAAATCTCTACATACTCGTGCGGCGCTGGTGGGAAATGAAAAACCAGGAGGTCCAGCACGGGCGTGGCTTCACAGGCGACAAGACCGCCTGGGTGCGGCTCGCCCGCCGCGCGATCCTCGACCTTCTCGAGGACGAGCTAGCCGTAGTGCACGCCGAACTGGAGGCGCGACTCTTCGAAGGGGGAGCGCCCGTCGACGGCACGCCGATCCACTTCGACCCGCATATCCTCACCGACGCCCTCCGGGAACTCCGGACCCTCGGTGCCGTCAGTGAGATCCCACACATCACGAAAGGTCTTGTCCCGACAACCGTCCTCGTCCCCGCCGACCAGCGGCGCCGAGCGACGTACATAAGACAGGCGGTCCGACGCAAAGCCATGCTCTACACAAGATTTCTCAGGCTTGCCAACCAGAAGATGGGACCGGTCGGCGAGGAGGTAGTTCGGGCGTCCCTCGTCAACGCTGGCCCTCATTTGAGGCCAATGACAGCGGGCTACGGAGAGGTACACCGCGTCATGGGAGTCACACTCACCGGTGCGCTCGACTCGGGTGCGTGGCTGCACACTATTGACCCTGCCACGGAGCTTCCTCGGCTTGCGCACGCCCTTCCGATCGAGACCAAGAACCGACGGCTTGTGCTCTATCCCATCCACAAGGAAGTCCACCAGCTTCTCAGCAAGGCTGCGACGATGCAGGCGAAGCATCCTGCGTACCCCGTTGTCCCAGTGCTTGTCTGCCGACGCGCCCACCCGTGGCTCTTCTGGATGGCCAAGGATCTTGGGTTCCTGGTTCATGAGACAAAGCGACAATTCACGACCCTCATCAAGGGGATCACCGGGCGCCACCTGCAGGAGATACGGGACGAGTTGTTCCTGCGCGATCTGACCCTGGTTACCAAGACCCAGATGCCCCTGATCAGAGAGTTCTTCGAACGTACCGTCTTGAAGACCGCTCATACGGCTGCCCATCGCTGGTCCGCCGCGGCGCCGGTTGTTTCGGTATACGCCGCGAAGCTGCGCGTTGACGACGTGGGGTCAGCAACACGGCAGGAGATCATCCGAGATCTGCGCCAACACCTGGAGCAGGTCATGCCCCTTGCCGGCTTCGACGAGCCGTTCCTGTCCTGGTCTCTACCCGATCTTGAAGACATCCCAGATTGAGGACGACCTCTGATCGCGGAATGCTTCGTGCGCGAGAAGATCGTCAGACCGCGCCGTTCCACCCGACCGGACGCGACCGACCGGAAAACACGGCAGCTGCTCCCCGGACCGTTATCGGCCGCTGCGCACGGCCCATACTTGGGTCGTGCCGGCGTTGCGGAAGGTCGCGGGACGCGGGGTCAAGACCATGGCCGCGCTCGCCGACCGCGTCCGGACACCGCAGCGCGGCGTGGTGGTCCTGCTGTACCACCGGGTCGGCGCGCGCGGCCCGAGTGAGGTCGACCTGCCGGCGGCGCTGTTCGACGAGCAGATGGCCTGGCTCGCCGCCCGCGGGGTCGTCGCGACGATCGACGACGCGCTGGGCACGCTCTCGCGCCCCGAGCCGCCGCCGCACGATCCGGTCGTCGTCACGTTCGACGACGGGACGGCCGACCTCGCCGACGTCGCGTTGCCCATTCTCGTGACGTACCGCGTGCCGGCGGTCATCTATCTGTCGACGGACTTCATCGAGACCGGTCGGCCGTTCCCGGGCAACGGCACGCCGCTGTCGTGGTCAGCGGTCCGGGACGCTGTCAGCACCGGCCTGGTGACGATCGGCTCGCACACGCACACGCACGCCCTGCTCGACCGACTCGACGTGCAGGCAGCCGCCGCCGAGCTCGACCGGTCGAAGGACCTCATTGCCGAGCGCGCCAGGGTCGACGCCGACCACTTCGCCTATCCGAAGGCCGTGGGTGCGCCGCGACCCGTCGAGGCCCTGGTGCGAGAGCGGTTCCGTTCCGCGGCGCTGGGCGGCAACCGGGCCAACCCGTACGGCCGCACCGATCCGCACCGGTTGGCCCGCTCGGCGATCCAGCGCAGCGACGGGATGCGCTTCTTCGAGCACAAGGCCGTAGGCGGGATGGCGCTGGAGGACCGGGCCCGACGCGCGCTCAACCGGGTCCGGTACGCCCGGGCGTCGGCCTGATCGAACAGTCGATCATGACCTGACGGACAGGTTCAGTCCCTTGCGCGCCGAGACGGCCTGGTAGGTCGCCATCACCAGGTCCACGACACGGCCTTCGTCGAAGTGGGTACGTGCACGCTCGACCGCGGCTGCGGCCATCAGGGCCCGCCGGGACGGATCCTCGCCGAGCGCACCGACGGCTGCGGCCAGTCTGGCTGGGTCCCGCACCGGCACCAGCAGGCCGGTCACCCCATCGTCGACGACCTGGCGGCAGCCACGAACGTCGCTCGTGACCACGGGAACACCGCTGGCCGACGCCTCCATCGCCGCCCGCGGGAACCCCTCGCGGTGTGATGGGAGCACGAACACGTCCATCCCCCGGTACAGGAGGTCCACGTCGTCGCGGTTGCCGAGGAACCCGACGCCGGCCTTCTCAGCCGCCTCGATCTGCCACCGGGACAGCGCATCGGACTTCTCCGGGTCATCCGGGCCGATGGCCACCACCCGGTAGCGGTCGCCCAACGTGCGCGCCGCCGAGAACAGCTCCGGGTAGCCCTTCTCGGCGACCAGCCGGCCGACGGCACCGACGACGATCTGGCCCGGCCGGGCACCGAGCTTCTCGCGCGCCGCCTGCCGCTCGGCCTCGCCGGCGCGGCCCGCCGACGCCGGCCGGAACCGGGTCAGGTCGACCCCGTTGCCGAGTAGCTGCGTGCGGCCAGGCCGGTTGAGCCGCCATCGAAGCAGCAGAGTCAGGTCCTCCTCGTTCTGGACCAGCTCGGCGTCGGAGAACCGGGCGGCGAGCCCTTCCAGGGCGAGGACGACCACCTTCCGCAGCCCGCTCCCGTCGGTGAAGTACAGGCCGTGGTTGGTGTTGACGACGACGGGCACCCCGGCCAGCCGGCCGACGACCCGGCCGTAGAGACCCGGCTTCGGGTTGTGCGTGTGCAGGACGTCGAACCGCTCTCGCCGCAGGACCCGCCAGAGCTCGGCGACCGTCTTGACGTCGGCGAGCAGGCTCCAGCCCCGCGTCGACGACCTCAGCGCCAGGTGCCGCACGCCGTCACCCTCGAGGAGCGGAACCCACGGCCCAGCGGCACTGACACCGTACGCATTGCCGCCGTCGTCGACCACGGCGCGAAGCTGCGGACGAAGGAGGTACCACAGGCTGGAGTCGACCGTGGTCAGATGCGCCACCCGAAGCGGCCGCGCCGTCACGATGGCTCGTCGACGAAGACGGCGGCGTCATAGCGGAGCATGACCAGCCCGTCCTGCCAGTCGTCGGCTGCTGCGCTCGACGGGAGGCCCACCACCTCCTCCAGCAACCACCGCGGGTAGTCCGCGCCCGCCTGTCGCGACAACGGGTACCCGCCGCCGAACCGGCCGTTCAGCTCGATCACGGCCACAGATCCGGCATCGTCGACGAACACCTGCAAGGTCACGACGCCGTACGCGCCGGGGAGCGCTTCGCAGATTTCGGCGGCCAGGGCCTGAAGACGTGGTGAGCGCACCGTCACGGACTTGCTGACCTCGCCGGCCCGAACCTCGATCCGCCGCCGCGGAACGGCGCAGACGCAGCGGCCTGCGCGATCGACCAGACCGTCGATGGTGTGCTCCTGGCCGGTCGCGACGGTCTCGACCACGACCTCCGCGCCTCTAGCCGCCAGCTCCAAGGCGGCCGGGTCGTGGACGACCGCCACGCCGACGCCCGCGCTTCCGAAGCGTGGCTTGACGATCAGTGGGAAGGGCCAGCTGTCCGGGGCGGCGCGCACGCGGGGCAGACTCGCCTGCCGCACCGTCGGGAATCCACGATCGGCCAGCCACTGGTGGGTGGCACGCTTGTCGCCGGCGATGGCGACGACGTCGGGTGCCGACACCGCGACCGTCGTGCCGACCGCGGCGAAGTCGGCGTGGGCAGCTGCGTATACCGGCAGCTCGGGATCGATCGTGGGCACGAGCAGGTCGACACCTTGCTTCTCGCACAGCTGGAGCATCCGAGGCACGAACTCTTCGGTGTCGCAGCTCGGGACCACGAGCCCCTCGTCAGCGCTGTGGAACGCACTGGACAGCGGTGACCGGTCGGCCGCGAGCACCCGGCCGTCGAGTCTGAGGTCGCGCAGGGCGGCCCGGAAGCCACGGAGCAGTTCGACCCGCCGGCCGGCCGACGAGATCAGCACGGTGACGGCCTTCACCGGCTGTGCGGCTCCGGCAGCTCCGGCATGGTGGCGTGGCCGTGGTGGCTGATCCCGCTACGACGCACGACGCTGACGAACGTGCGTCCGATGATCGCCAGGTCCAGGGCGAACGACTGATTCGCGACGTACCAGAGGTCGTACTCCAGCCGGTTGTCCCAGCCCATCGCGTTGCGGCCGTTGACCTGGGCCCAGCCGGTCACTCCTGGCCGCACCTCGTGCCGGCGGGCCTGCGACTGCGTGTAACGGGGCAGGTACCGCGCCGGCAGCGGTCGCGGCCCGACCAGGCTCATCTCGCCGCGCAGCACGTTGACCAGCGACGGCAGCTCGTCGATGCTCGTGGCCCGCAGTAGGCGGCCCAGCCGGGTCAGCCGGCGGCGGTCGGCGTTGCGGCGCCCGGCGCCGGACCCGCGAAGCTTGCGCATCGTCCGCAGCTTCAGCAGCACGAACGGCGCCCCTGCGCGTCCGGCACGCTCATGCCGGAACAGCACCGGCGGACCCATGCGCACGAAGACAGCCAGCGCGGCTGCCGCGATGACAGGCATCAAGACGACCAGCGCGGTACCCGCAATCACGACATCGAACGCACGGCGCAACCCGGCCTCGAGATCTTGACGACGCCCCCACTGGCGGTCGGTTTCCACGACCACGAACGGGAGTCTTTCCCATCGATCTTCGTTGTGCCACCCTTTGACGGAACTATCCGGGGGGCAATCTGGTGAACACACGTGGTTCGGTGCGAAGGGCGCGGGCGCAGGTGCTCGCGAGGGCTCGTTCGATGCCGGTGCTGCGACGTTATCCCGCGACCTACGCGCGCACCGCCGTCGAGTCACGCCGGTTGCGCGACGACCTCGCCGGCGTCCGGTCGTTCCTGATGTTCGTCGGGCATCCGCGCAGCGGACACAGTCTGGTCGGTGCGTTGCTCGACGCCCACCCGAACATGCTCGTCGCCCACGAACTCGACGTTCTCAAGTACGTCGAAGCGGGGTTCCGTCGCGACCAGCTCTTCGTCCTTCTCCTCCGCCAGCAGCAGGCACGGGTCGCCACCGGCCATGTCTCGTCGACCGGTTACGCGTACGCCGTGCCCGGCCAGTGGCAAGGCCGCTACGAACGGCTCGAGGTCATCGGGGACAAGAAGGGCGGCCGTTCGACGCTCCGGTTGGAGGAGCAACCAGAGCTGCTCGACCGGCTGGCTGACCGGGTGGACGCGCCGATCCGGGTCGTCCAGGTCGTCCGCAACCCGTACGACAACATCGCCACGATGCACCGGCGCGCGCCGAAGGTGCCGCTGGCCGACCACGCCGCGATGTACTTCCGGCTGGCCGCGACAGCCGACGCCGTCCGGGAACATGTCGGTGCGGCCCAGTTCCACGAAGTCCACCTCGAGGATCTGACCGCCGAACCGGCAGATGTGCTGCGAGGGCTCTGCGCCTTCCTCGACGTGAGTGCCGATCACAGCTATCTCGGGGCGTGCGCCTCGATTGTGTACTTCTCGCCTCGGCAGACCCGCGGCAATGCTCCCTGGACTCCCGCGCTGCGCGATACCGTCGCCGCACGGATGGCGGACCATCCGGCACTGCGGCGGTATCTGAGCGACGACGAGGGCGGGCCGGCCGCAACCACGATGCCTGCGCCTTCGGGAGGAACCAGCACACCGTGAAGACCAAGAAGGCCCACCGCCGTCCGATCGTGGCCCGGCCACTACGGGCCATCCGGACGCTCCCGGGCCTCCGCCGGTACCCGATGATCTACGTCGCTTCAGCCCTGAATGGGCGCCGGCACCGCGACGACTTCGCCGCGGTCCGTGCCTTCCTGATGTTCATCGGCCATCCCCGCAGCGGACACAGCCTGGTCGGGTCGTTGCTCGACGCCCATCCGGACATGGCCATCGCGCATGAGCTCGACGCGCTCGACTACGTCGAAGCCGGCTACCGCCGCGGGCAGTTGTTCAGTCTCGTGCTCGAACACACACAGCTCAACGCCCGCTCGGGCCGCAAGTCCTGGGGCTATTCGTACGCGGTTCCCGGGCAGTGGCAGGGCCGGTACCGCCGGCTGGAGGTCGTCGGCGACAAACGTGGCCGCAAGACGACGGCCCGCCTGCGCGCCAGACCCGACCTGCTCGACCGGCTGCAGGAGACGGTGCAGGTACCGGTCAAGGTGGTGCAGGTGGTTCGCAACCCGTACGACAACATCGCGACCATGTTCACCCGCGGGCATGCGCCGATCGAGCACCAGATCGACCTCTACTTCTCGCTGGCCGAGACCGTCGACAAGATCACCGGCCGGCTCGACCCTGACTGCTTCCACCGGATGCACCTGGAAGACCTCATCGCCGACGCCAAGGGGCAGCTCTCGGGCCTGTGCGACTTCCTCGAGACGCCGACCCAACCCGACTACCTCGAGGCGTGCGCGTCGATCGTCTTCCCGTCTGCCCACACCACTCGCTCCAAGGCGCCCTGGACGCCCGAGCTGCTCGAAGCGGTCACGCGGCGGTCGGCCGGCCACTCGTGGCTCAACGGTTACCAGTTCGACGAGGAGGGCTGAAGGCGTGCCGATCGCCAAGCGCATCGCCAAGCGAACATTGCGGGCTCTGGGGCTGCGGAACCCGAAGATCTCGTGGGTCACCACCGCCGACCACCCGGCCGACCCGGATCCGCTGCCCTCGTTCGGGCTGTTCGCGATCATCGTCACCTGGATGGAGGCCGACGTCATCGCGGCCACCGTGCACAACGCGTTCACGCAGGGCTGCGACCGGGTCTTCCTCGTCGACAACGACAGTCCCGACGACACGGTGGCCGAGGCCGTTGCCGCCGGTGCCGAGCTGGCGAGGTCGTTCTCGACCCGGCAGCTCGACGAGCTGTTCAAGATCAAGCTGCTGAACGAGGTCGCAGCCGAGGTGTCGCAGGCCGACGGCCGCGAACACATCTGGTGGCTGTGGCTGGACGCCGACGAGTTCGTGCACGGGCCGGACGGCCGGACGATCCGCGAGTTCCTGACGCCCCTCGACCGGTCGTTCCGCATCGTGGGAACCCGGTACTTCAACCACTTCCCGGACCGCAAGCCCGAGTCGCTGCCCGGGTTCCACCCGCTCGACCTCCAGCCGCTGTGCCAGGAGAAGCGCGGCAACCAGTGCCGGTGGGGCCACCGCAAGCACCCACTTCAGCGCTTCGACCGGTCGGGCCCGCCGATCACGTGCGGCATCGGCTACCACGCGGCCACGTGCCCGGAGGCCCTCTTCGAGCCGACGGACACCACGTTCACCCATCACTTCCCGTACCGGCTGGAGGCGGCCACCAGGCTGCGGTCGGAGACACTGTGCGGACGCGACGGCAAGGGCGTGTCCCGGGTCGAGGCCTACGACCAGATGGTGCGTAGCAACGCCGGGACGGTGTCCGACATGTCGAAGAGGTTCCGCACGCTCGACCACGTCTACGCCCAGGACTGGCCGCGGGTCGAGAACCTGCGCCGCCAGGGCTCCCCGATGGGGGTGGAGCCTGAGCCGTGGACGACGCTGGTCGACCCGGCCGACGCCTCGTCCGCGCGTTGGTACTCGCCAGCCGACCTGGCCGTCGAGGTAGCGCAGCAGCAGGCACCGGCGTGAGATCCGCCCCGCCGCTGCCGAACTTCGTCGTGATCGGAGCGATGCGGTCTGGCTCGACGTCGCTCTACAAGTACCTGCAGGACCACCCGCAGATCTTCATGCCCCGCAAGGAGATCCACTTCTTCGACCGCAAGTGGGACCGCGGCCTGGACTGGTACCGGTCCCGATTCGAGGGGTACGCGGGTGAGCCCGCCGTCGGCGAAGCCACGCCCACGTACCTGGCCGAGCCCGTCGCGCTCGACCGGATGGAGCGGGTGATCCCCGAGGCCCGGCTCGTCGCCATCCTGCGCAACCCGGTCGACCGGGCGTACTCCCACTACTGGATGGAACGGATCCGCGAGCGCGAGCGCCGGTCGTTCGAGGAGGCGATCGCCGAGGAGACCGAGGGTCAGGACGAGACCGACTACCTGGCCCGGGGCCGGTACCAGCCCCAGCTGGAGGAGGTCTGCGAACGCTTCCCGCGCTCGCGCGTGCTGGTGGCGCTGCTGGACGATCTGCGCGACGAGCCCGCCGCGACCTACGCCCAGGTGTGCCGGTTCCTCGGCGTCGACGACGACTTCGTGCCGCGTCGGCTGGGCGACCGGGTCAACCGGTTCGTCGCGTTCCGCTCGATGCGGCTGCGCCGGGTCCGCCGGTCCCTGCCGAAGCTGCTCAGGATCGGCCGGATCGTCGGCAAGCTCAATGCAGTCGAGGGCGGCTACCCGCCCATGGCCGACGACACGCGGGCGCGGCTGACCCTGTGGTTCGACGACGACAACGCGGCCCTGGCGAAATGGCTCGACCGCGACCTCTCGGCCTGGCGCACCGACCTTCTCGAGCCGCTCGTCTGAGCGCCCGCTCCCACCCCCTCGATGAGTGAGTCCGATTGATCGCCAGTGGTCGTAGGCGGTCAGGGCGCGTTTGATGGGTGTGTCGATGTGCCAGTTGTGCCAGATGGCGGCGGACAGGGCGAGGAGGCGGGTGGCCGCCGTGATCTTCGAGGGTGAGTTGTCCCTCGAGGATGTCGATGATCGCTTCGATCCACTGCCGGATCCGTGGGAGCTTGCCGAACCTGGCGGGCTCATGGCGGCGGTCGGGCGAATCAGCTGCGCGCCGATCGTGGGGTTGGTTGGCTGTTCCCCACACGATCGGCATGCCTCGGCTGCGGTGACCAGGTAGAGCCGGAACCCCCAGAAGGACCGGGAGTGGCTGGCGCAGTAGCCGTAGCCGGCGGCACCAGCCAGATTGGGACCCGCGCTCGACGTTGAGCTGGCCGACATGCTCGTGTCGCTGCGCTCCGACGCCTTCGCGGCCTGCCGATCTGGCACTGTCGGGGCGTGATCGCCGACCGCGTGGCGTCATTGGCCGGCTCCCGCTCGGTCAGCGTCCCAGGAAGCTTTCGATGTAGCACATGACCGGCCGCCACTGTCCGTCGAGAGTCTCCGGAGGACGGCTTGCGGCTCGTAGGTTCCGCCCAGCACGCCTTGGGCATGCTCGAGGTAGAGCCGGTATAGCTCCTGGTGCGTGGCGGTAGCGAGGATTCCGTAGACAGTGCGCTCGCGGGAGGCAACGAGGTTGGCGGGGGGGACCAATGCGGATGTCATATCCGCTCAGCCGAGCGACCTCGATGCCTGACGGCACAGCTCATCTTCGGCAAGCACGTCGACCCGTTGAAACAGACCCAGCCCCGGTGTTGCAGTAGGGATCTGATCTTGTGGTGCGAAACGGGTCCGGTGCGCGAAAGTGCCTGCTCGGGGCGGTTGGATCGGAGGTGTCGAAGCTCTGATCGTCGGCAAGTAGGTGAACTCGCCAGCTGCCAGCCGAAGGCGCTGCGCTACCGGCTGCTGCACGTGGCCGCCCGCATCGCCGACCACTGGCCCCGGTGACACCAACTCGCCGCCGCGTTCGCCCGCCTCGCCGTCCTGCCACAACCGCTGCGCGTCTGACCGGCAGCCCATCGCTGACCACCCACGACCGAGGACCCGGAGAACACCGGCCACCGCCCCGGACCCTCAGCGCGCCTGTCCACCCCAAGCCCCACGAACACCACCCACAAGATCAACAACGTTGGGCGAAGGCTAACTGAAAGACCGGGTTAGGAATCCGTGCTCTGGGTCAGGATGATGTGCAGGTGGCGTGGGCCGTGGACGCCTTCGACCCGGTTGAGTTCGATGTCGCTGGTTGCTGAGGGGCCGGAGATGAACGTGAGCGGCCGGTGCGGGTCTAGAGTTTGGAGCGCCTCGGCCAGGCTTTCTTCGAGTTGTTCGACGTGTATGACGCAGATGTGGCGGTCGGGTACGAGGGTGAGCGCTCGGCGTCCTTGTGTGAGCCCGCCGTCCAGGATGATGGTGCCGGTGGGGGCGATCGCGACTGCGCAGCCGGTGAGCACCGCGTCGACGCCGTCGAGTGTGGCCAGGTCGCACGGCGTCGAGTTGTCGTCGCGAACATCCGCGCCGGAGTATGCGCCCAGCCAGCCAGACGGCAGGTCCGCCGGTACGAGCAGACGCGGCACATCGGCGAGCGCAGCGGCGATCGTGTCGGCCAGGTCTGTCGTCGAGCATTGGCTCACGGTGGCCCGGTAGTCGGTGAGCCGGTCGACGAACAGCTCGGCCCTCGCCTGCGCGGTGAGCGTGCCGGCGACCCGGTAGACCCTGGGGACTTCGCTGGCGGACGGCGGCTCACCCGGCCCGGCCCGATCGATGCCAAGCGCGGTGTGGAGCCGGGCGAGGATCTCGGTCCGCGCGTCACTGGCCGCCATGGGTGCGCCTCCACCATTCGTGGAACGTTTCGGCCGCCGGTAGCGGGGCGTCGCGGTGCGCCGTCCAGGCCGACATCGGCCAGGGCAGTCGGCGTAGTGAGTCCCGGCGGCGGGTCAGCGCCCGCAGTGGGGCGCTGAGGGTTGCCGCCGCGCGCAGCGCGCGCGTGTATCGGCGCCCGTCGGCCATCGCCCAGCTCAACAGCTTCATCGCGACCCGCTCGGCCGATGGCCGGCGCCGCGCGCTGTCCACTCCGGTCTGCCGCAGATGGACCAACACCTCCGGAATGTTGATCTTCACTGGGCATACGTCGTAGCAGGCGCCGCACAGGGTCGACGCGAACGGCAGGCTGCGGTTGGCGGCGACGTTCGGGCCGGTCATCTGCGGGGACAGGATCGCGCCGATCGGACCCGGATACACCGATCCGTACGCGTGCCCGCCCACCCGTTCGTAGACCGGGCACACATTCAGACACGCCGAGCAGCGGATGCAGTACAGGGCTTGCCGGCCCACCTCGTCGGCGAGAGTAGCCGACCGGCCGTTGTCGAGCAGCACGATGTGGACCTGTTGTGGTCCGTCGCCCGGGGTGACCCCGGTCCACAGCGAGGTGTACGGGTTCATCCGCTCACCGGTCGCCGAACGTGGCAGTAGCTGTAGGAAGACGTCGAGGTCGGTGAAGGTGGGCACGATCTTTTCGAGGCCGACCACGGAGATCAGCGTCGGCGGCAGGGTCAGGCACATCCGCCCGTTGTCCTCGGACTCGACCACCACCAGGGTGCCGGTCTCGGCGACGGCGAAGTTCGCCCCGGAGATCGCGACGGTGGCGGTCAGGAACTTGCGCCGCAGATGGGCGCGGGCGGCCTCGGCCAGCGCGGCCGGCTCGTCGGTCAACCCCGGATCGGCGCCGGGCATCGCGCGCAGGAAGATGTCGCGGATCTGGGTCCGGTTGTAGTGAATCGCCGGGACCAGGATATGCGACGGTGTGTCGTCGGCGAACTGCACGATCAGCTCGGCCAGGTCGGTCTCCACGGCGGCGATGCCGGCCGCGGCGAGGGCCTGGTTGAGCCTGATCTCCTGTGTCGCCATCGACTTGATCTTGACAACGTCGGTGACGCCGGTCTCGCGGACCAGGTCGGTGACGATGCGGCAGGCTTCGCCCGCGTCGCGGGCCCAGTGCACCTGCGCACCGCCGCGCCGGCCGCCGCCTCGAACTGTTCCAGCAGTTCCGGCAGGCGGGCGAGCACGTCGGCCTTGATGGCGCGCCCGGCCTCGCGCAGCTCCTCCCAGTCGCTGACCTCGTCGACCACCTGGGCCCGCTTGTCGCGGATCGTGTGGGTGGCCCGGCGCAGGTTCGCCCGCAATTGGGTGTCGCCGAGTGCCGTCCGCGCCGCGGCCGGGAACTTGCCGTCGCCGGCCAGGTGCCCCGATCCGTACGGCAGCAGCGGCAGCACCGTGCGGCCATCGGCGGCTGGACTCGACGGCGTGGTCACGACGCATCCCCGGTGCTGGCCAGGATCTCGGCGTAGTGCATGGTTCGCGTAACCGGTTGACGGCGGGCCAGCCCGCCGCCGATGTGCGCGAGGCAGGAGGTGTCGGCGGCCGCGACCACCGCCGCACCAGTCTCTGCGATCGCCGCGCACTTGTCGGCGAGCATCGCCGCGGACACGTCGGCATTCTTCACCGCGAAGGTGCCGCCGAAGCCGCAGCACTCCTCCGCGGCCGGCAGCTCCACCAGCTCTATGCCGCGTACCGCCCGTAGCAGCCGCAGCGGCTTGTCGCCCAGTCGGAGCGTCCGCAGCCCGTGGCAGGTCGGATGGTAGGTCACCCGCTGCGCGAACACCGCGCCGGTGTCGACCACCCCGAGCACGTCGACGAGCAGCTCGGACAGCTCGAGAACGCGCGGGGCCTGCGCGGCGACCGCCGCCGCCAGGTCCGGGTCGCCCGCGGCGAGGCGGGGGTACGCATCGCGGACCATCGCCACACATGAGCCGCTCGGCGCCACCACGGCCTCGTACCCGCCGAACGTGTCGACGAAGCCGCGCAGCAGCGGCAGCGCCTCGTCGCGGTAGCCGGTGTTGGCGTGCAGCTGACCACAGCAGGTCTGCCCGGCCGGGAAGTCGACCTGATGCCCGAGTCGCTCCAGGATATGCACCACGGCCCGCCCGGCGGCCGGGAACATCAGGTCGTTCAGGCAGGTGACGAACAGCGCCATCCGCATGGATCACGCCACCGAACCAAGCCGGGCCGCAGCGTCGGTCCAGCTGGGCATGTCACCGGCCGGGGCGTACCGGCGCAATGGTTGCGTGGCAGCTACCAGCTTGCGCGCCGCGGCCAGGTCTGGCACGGCGCCGGCCGCCTGCGCCTGTACCAGGATGTTGCCGAGCGCGGTCGCCTCGACGGGCCCGGCGATGACCGGCAGTCCGCAGGCGTCTGCGGTGAGTTGGCAGAGCAGAGCATTACGGGCGCCACCGCCGACGATGTGCACCACGTCAACGTCCTTTCCGGTCAACCGTTGCGCGGCCGCTACGGTGACTCGGTACCGCACGGCGAGGCTGTCCACGATGGCCCGGGTAATAGCGGCCGGCGATGAGGGCACCGGTTCGCCCCGGTCCCGACAGTGGGCCTCGATCCGCGCCGGCATGTCGCCCGGCGCCAGAAACGTCGGATCGTCCGGGTCGATCACCGTACGCAGCGGTGGCTCGGCGGCCGCGGCCGCGAGCAGCGCCGCCAGATCCGCGCCGTGGCCGGCCGCCCGCCAGGTGCGCTGTGACTCCTGCAGCAGCCACAGCCCGGTTACGTTACGCAGGTACCGGATTGTCCCGCCGACGCCGACCTCGTTGGTGAAGTTCGCGGCCCGGCTCTCCTGCGTGAGCACCGGCCGGTCCAGTTCGACACCGACCAGTGACCAGGTGCCGCTGGAGATGTAGGCGAACCGTTCGTTGTCGGCCGGCACCGCGACCACCGCTGAGGCGGTGTCATGTGAACCGACCGCAACCACGGGTGTCTGGGCCGTCAGGCCGGTCTGCGCCGCGATGTGCGCGGACAGGGTCCCGATCACCTCGCCCGGCCGGCGCACCGGCGGGAACAGCGAGCGAGGCAGCCGCACCGCGTCGATCAGCTCGGTCGCCCAGTCCATCGTGGACACGTCGAATAGCTGTGTCGTCGAGGCGTTGGTGACCTCCGCGCCGATCACACCGGTGAGCCGGTACGCGATCAGGTCCGGGATCATCAGCAGGGTCCGAGCCGCGGTGAGCTGTCCGGTGTCGGCCGCCGCCACCAGCTGGAAGATCGTGGTGAACGGCAGATTTTGCACGCCGGTGACGCCATACAGGTGATCAGCCGATACAACGGAGTGCACGCGCGCGGCCACGCCATCGGTGCGACTGTCGCGATAGTGGTAGGGGTCGCCAAGCAGCGCTCCGTCGGCGTCGAGCAACCCGTAGTCCACCGCCCACGAGTCGATACCGACGCTGGTGAGCGCGGTGCCGCGGGTCTGCGCTGCTGCCGCCCGCAACCCGTCCAGCACCCCCCGGCAGAGCCCTTCGACATCCCAATGCACGCCGGCAGGCCCGCGCACCGGCTCGTTGTCGAACCGGTGCGCCTCGACCATCCCCAGCGTGGACGCCAATGAGGAATCGACCCGACCCACCATGACCCGTCCACTCGCGGCGCCCAGGTCTACCGCCACGAACACGTGCTCACCCATCAGCGCAGGAACGCGGCCGGCACGCCGGCGTCGACGGGAACGAGCAGCCCGGTCGTCAACGCGAGATCCCCGCCGACCAGCGCGAATACCGCTGCGGCGATGTGCTCGGGCAGCACCTCCCGTTTGAGCAAGGTGCGCTGGGCGTAGTAGGCACCCAGGTCAGACTCGGGCACCCCGTAGACGGCGGCCCGCTGCGCCCCCCAACCCGCGGCGAAGATTCCCGAACCACGCACCACCCCGTCGGGATTGACCCCGTTGACGCGGATGCCGTGCTCGCCCAGCTCCGCGGCGAGCAGCCGCACCTGGTGCGCCTGATCGGCTTTGGCCGCACCGTACGCCACGTTGTTCGGCCCGGCGGAGACCGCATTCTTGCTGACGATGTAGACGATGTCACCGCCGATGCCCTGCCCGGTCATGACCCTGGCCGCCTCCCGCGAGACCAGGAAGCTGCCCCGGGCCATCACGTCATGCTGCAGATCCCAGTCGGCTGCCGTCGTGTCCACCAGCGACTTGGAGATCGACAGCCCGGCGTTGTTGACCACCAGGTCGACACCACCGAACGCCAACGCCGCTGCGGCGAAGGCCGCGACGACCGGCGCCTCGTCGGTCACGTCCATCACGGCTGCCACCGCGACGTCGGTGGTGCCGAGTTCACCCGCGACCCGGGTCGCCGCAGCCACGTCGCGGTCGGCGACCACGACGCAGGCGCCCTCTGCGGCCAGCCGGCGGGCGGTGGCTGCCCCGATGCCGGAACCGCCCCCGGTGACCAGCGCGACCCGACCGGCGAGGGGCTTCGGCGTCGGCAGTCGGCGCAGCTTGGCCTCCTCCAGCTCCCAGTACTCGATGCGGAACTTCTCCGCCTCGCCGATCGGCGAATAGCTGGAGACCGCCTCGGCGCCGCGCATCACGTTGATCGCGTTGACGTAGAACTCACCCCCCACCCGGGCGGTCTGCTTGTCCTTGCCGGAGGAGAACATGCCGACGCCGGGTACGAGCACGATGGCCGGATCGGCGCCGCGCATCGCCGGCGAACCGGGTCCCGCGTGGCGCTTGTAGTAGGCCCGGTAGTCCTGCTGGTACGCGGCGTGCAGCTCACTCAGCCGCGCCACCACTGCGGACAGCTCGGCCGTGGGCGGCAGGTCCAGCACCAGCGGGCGCACCTTGGTCCGCAGGAAGTGATCCGGGCAGGAGGTGCCCAGGGCTGCCAACGCCGGGTGCTTGCCGCGTGCCAGGAAGTCCAGCACGACGTCGGTGTCGGTGAAGTGCCCGACGACGCGAGTATCGGTCGAGGCCAGCCCGCGCAGCAGCGGGGCGAGCGTGGCGGCCCGGCCGGCCCGCTCGGCGGCCGGTAGCGGCTCGTAGCCGGTCAGCGCCGGCCCGAACGGCTCCGCCTGCCCATGCTCGTCGATGAACCGTTGCGCGGTGGCGATGATCTCCAACGAACGCGCCTCGCACTGCGCCGACGTGTCACCCCAGGCGGTGATCCCATGGCCGCCCAATATCGCCCCGATCGCCTGCGGATTGGCCCGCTCGATGGCGGCGAGGTCCAGCCCGAGCTGGAACCCGGGCCGCCGCCACGGCACCCAGGTCACCCGGTCGCCGAAGCACCGTTTGGTCAGCGCCTCGCCGTCGGCGGCGGTGGCCAGGGCGATGCCGGCGTCGGGGTGCAGATGGTCGACGTGCGCCGCGTCCAGCAGGCCGTGCATCGCGGTGTCGATGGAGGGCGCCGCACCGCCCAGGCCATGGCGGCAGTAGTCGAACGCGGCCACCATCTCGTCCTCGCGCTGCACGCCGGGGTAGACCTCGACCAGCGCCCGCAGCCGGTCCAGCCGCAGCGCGGCCAGGCCAGCCTCGGTCAACGTGCCCAGGTCTCCGCCCGAGCCCTTGACCCACAGCAGCTCGACCGGCGTACCGGTGACCGGATCGTCGGTGATCGCCTTGGCGGAGGTGTTACCACCCGCGTAGTTCGTGGTCCGCGGATCGGCGCCGAGACGGTTCGACCGGGCAATCAACTGCGCTACTTCCGACATGATCTGTTCAGGCTCCCCAGCCGGCCTGCTGGCCGTCCTTGCGCTCCGCTTCGATCTGCTGCTGGTACCCGCTGCGGTGATAGGCCGCGATCGGGTCCGGGTCCAGGCCCATGTCCTCGCGCAGCTCGGCCAACAGCGGGCGGACGTCGGTGCTGAAGGCATCCATCAGCACCGCGTGCGCGCCGAGCACATCGCCGTTGGTTTGCGCGACGCGCAGCGCGTCGGCATCCACCAGCAGCGACTTGGCGGTGGCCTCCTGCACGTTCATCACCGACCGGATCAGCGCCGGGATCTTCGGCTCAAGGTTGTGGCACTGATCGAGCATGAACGCCACCTTCGCCTCGGGTGCCAGCGCGTCGGCGCGGACGATCTCGTGCATGATCCGGAACAGCTGGAACGGGTCGGCCGCGCCCACCATCAGGTCATCGTCGGCGTAGTTGCGGCTGTTGAAGTGGAAGCCGCCGAGCTTGCCGAAGCGCCGCAGCACGGTCACCAGGAACTCGATGTTCACCCCGGGCGCGTGGTGGCCGGTGTCGACCAGCACCTGCGCCCGCTCGCCCAGGGCCACGCAGTGTGCGTACGAGGTGCCCCAGTCGGGCAGGTCCATTGTGTAGAAGTGTGGTTCGAAAATCTTGTACTCGATCAGCATCCGCTGACCGTCGCCGAGTCGGTCGTACACAGTAGACAGTGCGTCGGCGAGCCGGTCCTGGCGCTCGCCGATCGAGTCCTGTCCCGCGTAGTTGGTGCCGTCGGCGAACCACAACGACAGGATCTCCGAGCTGGTGGCGTCCATGATGTCCACACACTCCAGCAGGTGGTCGATCGCCTTGCGGCGCACACCGGCATCGGGGTGGCAGACACTGCCCAGCTTGTAGTCGTCCTCCTGGAACACGTTCGGGTTGATCGCCCCGATTGCAATCCCCAGCGACTTCGCATGATCTCCCAGCGCGCCGTAATCATCGACCCGGTCCCACGGGATATGCAACGCCACGCTCGGCGCCACCCCGGTCAACCGGTGCACGAGCGCCGCGTCGGCCAGCTTCTCGTACGCGTCACGCGGCACGCCTTCCTGGGCGAAGACCCTGAACCGGGTACCGGAGTTCCCGTACGCCCACGACGGCGTCTCGATGTGCTGCGCCCGCAACGCGGCCCGCACCGCGTTCCACTTCGTCATCGCAACTCCCCATCCCGCTTGAAATGATTCAATTCTAGTCCCGCAACGGGACGACCGTCATTCACGCCGGCACCTCCACCAGCTCAAGACCCAGCAGATCGGCCAGGGCGCGCAGCTCCAGGACCCGATGGCCGACTCCCAGCGCCCAGTGGTGACCGACGCCACTGGAGCTCCAGGCGTCGGTCCACTCGCCCGGATGAGCGCCGAAGTCCACTCGCGACGTGGTGTTGCCGATGCGCATCAGCGGCCCGTCGACCACCCGGCCCTCGGCGGCGACGAATCGATATCCACCGTCGCGCAGCTGGCCCACGCCGAACGCGGTCACCGGACCGTGGCGGACGTCGAACTCCACCGACACCCGAAGCCTCGCTTGCCGTGATACACCCCGAGCCCACGCAGCAGCGGTCTGCGGTCGCTGATCGCCAGATGGCCGGGACCGTCGTGACCCATCTCCACCACGCCGTCGCGGAAGTTCAGCGCCTGCAACTCGGTAAACGATCCCCCGGCACCCAGCCGGTCGGCGATCAGCATCGCCAGCGACGTGCGCAGCTCGTACTCCCCGCACGCCGGGACGCCGCGCGCGGTGAGCAACGACGCACCGAGGGTCAATCCGGCGGCGAGCCGCTCGTGGAGTTCCCCCTCCAGGCCGCGGTGGTAGTACGCCAGGCTGTCCAGCTCGAAGTCGGCGACCAGGCGGTCCAGACCGGCCGCGACCCGGGCCGCCCAGTCCAGATCCTCGGCGACCACCGAATCGGTGACCTCGAACACCTCATGAGCCTGCGCGAGCTTCGCGGTAACCTCCGCGTCGGTGACCGCGGCCACCCGTACCCGCAGGTCGTCATACTCCAGCACCTCGACGTGGCCGCCGAAGTGCGCGGTCACCATCGTCAGGTCGGTGGACACGTCGAGCATGCCCGGGTAGAGGTGGCCCACCAGGCCGTGCCGGGCATTGCGCAGACCTCCCCGGACCCCCGCCGCGGTGATCCAGCGGGTGATCCGCGCCCACGCCTGCGGATCCTCCAGAAATCCGGACACGGACCGAAACGCGAGGTTGCACCGTTCGAAGGCGTTGGCGACCTCCGGCAGCGGGCAGGCGCCGCAGTACGCCAACCAGGTGCCGGTGTCCATCGCCGGGTGGTCCATCGCCTCGGTGGGCTGCAGGTTCAGGCACAGCACCGGTGCGCCCACCCGCTGCGCGATCGGCACGACCATCGACGCGGTCATATAGGTGGTCAGGAACACCACCACGATGTCGCAGCCGGCGACCCGCAGCCGCTCCGCCGCGACCGCGGCCTCCCGCTCGTCGGAGATGAACCCGACGTCGGTGACCTCGGCGCCGAGTCCGCTGATCCGCTCACTCACCCGAGCTACGGAGCGCTGAAGCTGGGGTAGCAGCTCCGGAAACTGTGGCCAGTACGCGCCCAGGCCACCGGCGACCAGGCCGACCTTGACCCGGCGCGAGGGGATGCGACCGACTGCGGTCGTCGCAAGTTCACTCGCTGTCATGCGAATCTCCGATGATGAGAAGGATGGGGCGACACGTCGAGCAGTACTCTCAGTCGAGGTGAAATATCTCAGCCAGGGCCATCAAGCCCTGGTCCGGCCGGTCTCCCGGCAGATCCTCGAAGAATGGGGCCATTGCGTCTGCCATCGCCCATTGACCTCGGTGGCCGTCATCGCGTTGCGGGGGGCGGCGAAGTCGTCGGTTTCCAGGTATCCGACGAGAAGGCCGTCTTCGCTGAGAACAACGACGGCGGGTCCGATTTGCGAGCCCCCGGCTGCGTCGTTCTGACAGGTGAGCGAGGTTGTCGATGTCGTTCTCTCCTCCGCTTGATGGACTAGTGAACGGCTGCCGCGTCCGTGCCGGGTACGGCGTCGGCGTGGTCGGGGATCGTCACGTCCGGAGGAACGATCCCCCGTGCTGCCGCAGGGTCTCCCGGATCTCCACGAGCTCCAACTCCTCGACGGTGGTCCCGCGCCGGACGGCCAGCCGGCCGCTGCCCGGGGGCACCATCGCACCGCGCGGGATCGTCGGCAGCGTGCCGAACGGCAGCGGACGGATGTCGATGCCGTCGCCGTCGGGTCGGTGCACGTCGATCGGGTAGAAGCTGTACGACAGCGCGTCCTCCCACAGCCGGCCACCGCAGTAGTCGGCGGCGGTGATCCGGGTCACGCCGTCGATCGTGTAGGTCTCCCGGATCCCGCACTCGACGGCCCAGCGGTCGATCGTCACGTCCCGCAGCCCGGGCAAGGTCCTGAGAAAGCCGTAGATGCGCAGCAGGGTGCGGCGGGCGGCGACCTCGGCCGCCGTTCGGGTCTGACTGGTCCCGCCGTGGATGCCGATCACGTGGATCGCGTTCTCACCGCGATTCCGCAGGAACTTCTCGACCGTGTTCCCGGCCAGGTCCTCCGGCTGCAGGTCACCGCGGTCGATCGCGCGGGCGTACGCTTGCTCCAGGGCCGGATGGTCCAGGGCGGACAGGCCGTAGCCCCCAAGCCGGACCATGATCGTGCCCGGCTGCCGCGCGGAGCTGCCGAGCCGGGGCAGCCCGGCGTGCGCGACGACGTCGGCGTCGCCGCTGGCGTCGACGAGGACGCCCGCCCGCAGCCGGGTCAGGCCCTCCTTCGTGCAGACGGTGACGGTCCAGCCGTCCTGCTGCCGCTCGACGCCGGCGATCATTGCGTGCAGCAACAAGTCGCAGCCCGAGCCGAGGACGGCGTCGTCCAGCAGCGCCGCGTAGATCGCCGGGTCGACCGGCGCCTGCAGGCGGTAGTGCGGCTGGTCCCACCGCCGAAAGTCCGGCAGCGACCGTCCGGCGAGCTCGGCCGACCGGCGGACCACGTCCCAGCCGATGCCCGTGATGATCTGCTTGCCCCACGCGTGGAACAGTCCGGGGAGAGTGACGCCCGCCACGGTCGCGTACCACCGAGGGCGCCGTTCTTCTCGACGAGCAGGGTCCGGGCGCCGAGCCGGGCCGCCTGGATCGCGGCCGGGCACCCGGCCGCGCCACCGCCGACCACGACGACGTCGTACTCGGTCCTCATCCGGCCGCTCCCCGGTCGCTGTTCGCGCCGAGCAGCAGCGACAGCCGCGAGGCGGCGTCGATCACGGCGTCGCGGAGCAGCTGGTCGTGCGCGGCGAAGTGCCGGACGGACGGGTACCCGATGCAGAGCGCCGCGACGGTGTGGTCGATCGCCTGGATCGGGCTCTTCTGGACCGTCGCCGTGACCGCCGTGTCCGGTGCTTCCGATGCTCAAGGGCGTCATCCCCACTGACGAGCGCGTTCTACGTTGTCGAACTAGAACCGTGCAACGGGCCGGTGGCGATTTGTTGCCTGACTCGATCGATAGCCTCTGGATGAAACCATTCAAAGCAGTATTGCGACGTGTTTCCCGCGTGTCAAGGGTAAGTTCCCGCTCAGTGCGAGGACAGATTCAGTCCTGCCGGAGTGGATGGCCTTGAACCGTATCAAGGCTCGGGGTACGGTGACCCGGAACCTGAAGAGGGAAGGCAGACGATGACGTCGAGCATTCGTGACGTGGCGGCCCTGCCCGGGGTCGCGGTCGGCACCGTGTCCAATGTGCTGAACCGTCCAGACGTCGTCGCGCCCGACACCCGCCAGCGGGTGCTTGGTGCGATCGCCGAACTCGGTTTCCTGCGCAACGAGTCCAAGGGCCACGATTTGGCAGGCCCAGGGGGCCCGCTATGGCGTCTACGGCACCCTTCGCGTCGAGCACTCGCCGAGCCGCCGCACCCCGCACGAACGCGTGGAAGACGAACGACCAGCCAAACCGCTGCGCATCGGTGACGTACCCGGTCGCCTTGACGAACGTGGCGAACTGGGCGTTGGTCACCGCATTCGGGTCGATCCTGAGCGCGGACACCCGCACTGCCCGCACCGTCGTCGGGGAACCCGTCCGGGTCCGCGCTGCCCATCAGAACCGACCCGGCGGAATCAGCGCTATCCCGCGCACGACCGCCAACGGCCAAAACACGCGCTCACCTGGGCATTCTCGATCATGCGACGCCTGCGGATGCGACCTGCCCCCGGCCCAGTCGCAGCGTCACGATCTGGAACGGTCGCAGCCGAAGCTCGATCCGGTCCGGTGCCGCGGCGGTGAGCGCGGCCGGCTCGATCGGGCGTTCGAGCAGATCGGTTTCGGTGACCGCGGTGACCGGGAACGCCGGGATGAGATGGCCGGTGGCGCGCCCGCCGAGGCCCTCGTACAGCCGGACGACGACGTCGCCGGACCGGCGCCGCTCGCGTGCCGAGGCGGCAGGTTGATCGCGTATCCCGCGCCGATGGCGTCCGCGGTGGCGGCGCCGGGCACCACCGCGTACCGCATCTCGTGCGTGCCTTGGTCGGTC
>JBOGDS010000005.1:0-72220 GCA_050743075.1 Jiangellaceae bacterium
GCCAACGACCGCACCCGCCCCGCCGCCTCCGCCAGCCGCTGGTACGGCAGCCGCCCGGACTCGACCGCTCCGGCCAGCGCCGCGACGATCCGCTCGACGACCGCCCGGTCGGTGCTCTCGCCGCCGACGCACACCGCGTCGACACCGGACAGCAGGGCACGGACCGCCGCCTCGGCGTGCCCGACGGTCCGGCTGATCGCATGCATGTCCAGGCCGTCGGTCATGACGACGCCCGCGTAGCCGAGCCTGCCCCGCAGCAGCCCGGTGATCACCGCCGGCGAGAGCGTGGCTGGATTGTCGACGTCGACCGCGCTGACCTTGATGTGCGCGGTCATGACGATCTTGGCGTCGGCTGTCACGGCGGCCCGGAAGGGCGCGAGCTCTCGCCGCTCCAACAGCTCAGCCGCCGCCGTGACGGTCGGCACCGTGACGTGGCTGTCCTCGTCGGTCGCGCCGTGTCCGGGAAAGTGCTTGGCCGTCGCGGCCACGCCCGCGGACTGTTGCCCAGCCACGAACGCGGCCACATGCCGCGCCACCAACGCGGGGTCCGAGCCGAACGCACGCACCCCCACGACCGGGTTGAGCGGGTCGACGTCCACGTCGGCGACGGGAGCGAAGTTGATGTCGATCCCGCAGGCACGCAACCGCGCGCCCAGGGAGGCGGCGACGTCCCTGGTCAGCGCCACGTCGTCGACCGAACCGAGGGCAGCGCTGCCGGGCAGCTCGGAGCCGGTCGTGGCGTCGAGCCGGGTGACGTCGCCGCCCTCCTCGTCGATCGCGATCAGCAGGTCAGGTCGGACCGCATGCAACCGGGCGGTCAGCCGGGCGACGCCGGCGTCACCTCGCGCCGGGTCGACGTTGCGCCCGAAGAGCACGACTCCGCCGACTCCTTCGGTGATCAGCCCGGCCAACCAGGGCGGCGGCCCGGTCGTCCCCTCGAAGCCCGGAAAGAGGGTGCCGAGAGCCAGGCCCCGCAGGTGCGCGGGGTCGAGGGATCGGTCCATGTCAGCCCTTGACCGCGCCCGAGATCAGCCCGGATGTCATCCGGTGCTGGACCAGCATGAAGAAGATCACGACAGGCACCGCCAGGATCACCGACGCCGCCATCACACCGCCCCAGTCCGTGACCTGGTTGGCGCCCGTGAACGTCCGCAACCACACCGGCAGCGTCATGGACTCCGGTCGGTTCATGACGACCAGGCCCAGCGTGAACTCGTTCCAGGCCTGGATGAACCCGAACACGCCGGCAGCGATCAGTCCCGGCGCCAGCAGCGGGAACACGACGGTGAAGAACGCGCGGGTCCGGCTGCATCCGTCGACCATCGCCGCCTCCTCCAGGTCACGGGGGATCCCGGTGACGAAGCCGCGCAACATCCAGACGGTGAACGGCACCACCGCCGCGACGTAGAGCAGGGTCAGGCCGAGGACGTTGTTGGTCAGGCTCCAGCCGTCGAGCATCCGGAACTGCGAGATGAACAGCGCCTCGGCCGGGATCATCTGGACCACCAGGATCGTCAGGATGAAGCCCTGGCGGCCGAGGAAGCGGAACCGGGTGACGGCCAGCGCAGCCAGGAAGGCGAACATCACCGCGCACACGACCGTCAGCGCTGTGACGACCGCGCTGGTCGTGATCGCCGTGACGAAGTCCCGCTTGGCGAAGACCTTGCGGAACTGCCCCAGCGTGCCGTCGAGAGGGAGGAACACCGGATCGGGTCCGCGCAGGTCCGCAGTCTCCAGGAACGAGCTGTTGACCATCCAGTAGACGGGGAAGGCGAACAACGCCGCCAGGGCGAGGCCCACGATGTTCGCGACGCCCCTGCCCCGCCGACGGCCGCGGGATCGGCCACCCCTCGGCGACACACCGGCGGCTCGAGGATCCGCCGCGGTCTCGACCGGCTTGGTATCGGTCGTCACAGCTCCTCCTCGCGCATCATCCGGCGGACGTAGAAGAATGTGAGTGCGACGGTCAGCACCAGCATGAACATCGCCACCGCCGATGCCGAGCCGAAGTCGCCCTGCCCCAGCCCGAGCCGGTAGATGTAGGTGCCGAGCAGGTTGGTGTCGGCCGTGACGCCTCCCGCCTCCTGCAGGGTGAAAATCTGGGTGAAGACCTTCAGGTCCCAGATGACCTGCAGCAACCCGACGATCATCAGGATCGGCTTGATCATCGGGACGACGATCTGCCAGAACCGGCTCCAACCGTTCGCGCCGTCGATCTGCGCCGCCTCGAGCGTCTCGTGCGGTACCTGGGTGAGCCCTGCGTAGACGATGAACGCCACGAACGGCACGCTCATCCACACAACGATCACCATCGCGACCGCGAAGAACGAGATCGGGTTGATCAGCCAGGAGTGCCCGGCGAACTGATCGAGGCCCAGCCGCACGAGCAGCCAGTTGATGATGCCGTACTGGCTGTCTATCAGCCACTGCCACACGGTCAGTGACGCCATCCACGGCATCGCCCACACCAGGAGCAAGACGACCTGGACGACGATGCGTGCCCACGCCGTCATACGGCTCATGAGCACCGCCATGCCGACGCCGATCGCCATGGTCAGTGATGCGCACACCAGGCAGAACACCAGCGACCGGGCGACGACCGCCCACAGGTAGGAGTCGGTGAACAAGGCGACGTAGTTGCCGAACCCCACCCACACCGGCGGCTGCCCGAACTGCTGGGCCAGCCCGAACTCCTGGAAGGACATCACCACCTGGCGCACCAAGGGGTAGCCCAGGCCGAGCCCGAGAACGGCCACCGCGGGAACCAGGAGGACGTACGGAAGCCTCGGCCGCCGCCTGCGCCCGACCGGCGCCGACAGCTTCGTCGACTCGACCGAGGTCACGGCGGCCATGCCTTCATCCTCTCTCGTCTGCACATGACTGTGCCGGGGCGGCGCGGTGTCGCGCGCCGCCCCGGCACGTGCCCCGCTGACTTCTCGGGTCAGTTGAGCAGGCCGTCCAGCTGCGCTCCGACGTCGGCGGCGAGTTGCTCGACGTCACCGCCGTTGGCGAGGTTGACGAAGAGATCCTCCAGGACCCGCCCGCCCTCGACAGCCGAACCCCAGGCGGGCGCTGGCGGCGTCACCTTGCCGGTCTCGAGTGTCGGGCCGAGCGCCGCGTTGGCCTCGTCCTGCGGCAGCATGTCCGACAGTGACGACTTGGCCGGCAGCATCCCGCGCTCGGCGAACAGCGTCTGGAACTCGTCGCTGAGCATGATCTCGATGACATTCTTGGCCAGCTCCTGGTTCTGCGACGCCGCCGGCACGCCGACATTGGAGCCGCCGAGCATGACCGGAGCCGCCCTGCCGTCCGAGCCAGGGAGCGTGAACGCGCCCAGGATCTCCGGTGTGGTGAGATCCGGGCAACCAGCCGCCGAGACCTCCTGCGTGGCCGGGTCGATGATGCCGTCGGTGAGCTGGCCGACGACCCACGGCGGAGCCGCGAACATGCCCACCTGACCGGCGCAGTACGGCGTCACGGGGTCTGCCTCGTTGCCGTCCTTCGGGGCGCCGGAGGCGTTGGTGAAGATGTCCTGGACCCGGGTGAGTCCCGCGATGCCTTCGGACGTGTCCACCCCGTTGACCCACCCGCCGTCCTCCTGGACGGCCCATTCGCCGCCGGCATCCCAGAAGAACGCCTGGCCGTTGCGCCAGTCCTGGCCCGGAAGCCAGAAGCCGGAGAAGCCGTCGACCCCTTCGGGGTTGGCGGCCTTGAGAGCCTTGGCGGCCTCGACGAACTCATCCATCGTCGTCGGGACCTCGAGGCCGGCAGCCGCAAGCAGATCCTTGCGGTAGAAGACGATGCGAGAGCCCGCGTAGTACGGCGCAGCGTAGAGCTTGTCGTCCGCCGTCCCCGATGTGACCAGACCGGGCAGCAGGTCGTCACCGCCGAGATCGCTCTCGAGGTCGCTGAGGTCGGTGAACGCACCGGCGAAGGTGAAGCTGGACGCCTGGGTGTTGCCCAGCTCGACGACGTCCGGGGTGTCTGACTCGCTCGTCGCAGCCGTGGTCACACGGTCGACGAGGCCCTCCCAGGGCTGCTCCTCGATGGTGAGAGTGGAGCTGGGGTTCTGCTCCTCGAACGTGGCCGTCAGGTAGTCGCCGATGACCGGGATCGTGTCCGGCGTCAGCCAGACCCGGATGTCGGCCGGCTCCGGAGCCGCGGCCGTCTCGTCGGCCTCCGGCTCGGTGGTGTCGTCGTCGTCACCGCAAGCGGTGAGGGCGAGTGCCGCGGCGATGCCGACGGCGAGGAAGCGTGCTCTCTTCACGTGAGGAGTCCTCCCTGGTGCGAGGTGGTCGTCGGGGTGACGAGACTGATAAGAATCTTTCCAGAGCATGCCACCACTGAAAGGTTTCCTACTAGTGCGAGAGTGTCACGATCCGATAACGACGTCGTCGTCCACCGGTGAGCCACGAGCCGGGTGGTCGTCCACAGGGGTGCGGCGGGTGGCAGACACAGGCCGTCGACGCAGTCCAGATTGCCGAGCGTGCCCGGTCGCATCACCCGCCTTCCCGGCGACATCGCCGACCTCCTCCGAATCACCGGTGGGGTCGTCGACCTCCGGCGGGCCGAGGCAGCAGGTGTGTCCGAAAGCCGCCTGCGGCGCGTCGTCGCGGCCGGGTACCTCACCCGCGTCGCCGTCGGCCACTACGTGGCGACCTCGACGCTTCGCAGCCTCGACGAGTGGCAGCGACATCGGTTGCGAGCGCTCGCGTTCGCCATGTCCTGCGGCGGCGACGCTTACGTGACAGGTTGGTCGGCGGTAGTCATCTGGAAGCTGCCCACTCTCGGTCCACCTCCCGACCTGCCGCTCGTCGTGCGGCCCAAGGCGCCGCGACGGTCGCCGCAGACAACTCCGTACGGCCGCGTCCTCGTTGCCGACCTGCCCGAAAGACACCGGATCCGCTCGGGCGAGCTGGGCGTCGTGAGCCGGGCCTGGGCCGTGGCCGAGGTAGCGAGGAGCGCGCCGCTCGCCCATGCGTTGGTGGTCGCCGACGCCGCCGTGCGCGACGGCGTGGATCTGGGGGCTGCACTGTCACAGATGAATCGCTGGCCGCACGTCGGACGGGCACGGTGGATCCGCGACCATGTCGATCCCGGCGCGGAGAACCCACTGGAGACGTTGGGACGCTTCACATGCATCGAGTTCGCCTTGCCGTTGCCGGTGTCCAACGCCTGGGTCGGCACGGACAGGCCGGTCTTCCGGGTCGACGGTCTCTGGCCCTACCACTGGGCCGCGAGCGAGGGTGATGGCGCTCTGAAGTACGACAACCGGCCGGACGCGTCGTCCATCGTGGCCGCGCAGAACGAGCGCGAGTGGTACCTGCGCCGGCTCGGCCTGGACTTCGCTCGGTACGGGTGGGGGCTCGCAGCGTTCCGCCGCGCCGAGTTGGCGCAGCGCTTCGCGGCTCTGCTGCGGGACAACCCGCCACGGGAGGTGCCAATCCGCTGGTGGAAGCACATACCAGGTGTCGGGCCAGTGGAACCCGGGCCTGCAGACTGGCCTTCGCCCGCGCCGGTCCCGATCGTGCTGCCTCCGGACCGTGACCGGGACCCTCAACCTCGCAGACCGGAGCGCACTTCACCCGGCAGACCGCCGCACCCGGGCCGGTTCGTGCCCGCCATTCGACGCTCCGGTCTGTGAAGTGCGCTCCGGTCTGTGAGGTGGCCCGCTGTCAGGCCGCTGGCTCCGCCACCGCGAGCAGGATGGTGTCGACGAACTCGCGGGCCCAGGTGAGCAGGTCGACGTCGCGCAGCGCCGTCCCACCGACCGGACCGGTCGACGGGCGCGGCACGAGCACGGAACCCACGGCCTCCTTGACCAGCGACCTGGGGTGCAGACGCTCCAGCCGGACCCGCTGCCAGTCCTTCAGAGAGACCGGCGCGAACCGCACGTGGTTGCACTGCAGCGTGATCTCGCGCAGGCCCGCTGCCCTGGCGTGGGTACGGAAGCGCGCCACCTCCAGCAGGTTCTCGACCGGCCGCGGCGGCGCACCGTACCGGTCGGACAGCTCGTCGCGGACGGCCTCCACATCGGCCTCGGTCAACGCCGCTGAGAGCCGCCGGTAGGCCTCCAGCCGCAGCCGCTCGCTGGCGATGTAATCGTGCGGGAGGTGCGCATCGACCGGCAGCTCGACCCGGACGTCGGCCAGGGCCGAGACGGCGCCGTCACCGCGGAACTCGGCGACCGCCTCGCCGACCAGCCGGACGTAGAGGTCGAAGCCGACGTCGGCGATGTGGCCCGACTGCTCCCCACCGAGCAGGTTGCCGGCACCGCGGATCTCCAGGTCCTTCATCGCCACCTGCATGCCGGCACCCAGCTCGGAGTGCGCGGCGATCGTCGCCAGCCGCTCGTGGGCCTCCTCCGTCATCGGCTTGTCCGGGGGGTAGAGGAAGTACGCGTACGCCCGCTCGCGCCCGCGACCGACCCGTCCGCGCAGCTGGTGCAGCTGCGAGAGCCCGAGCCGGTCCGGCCGGTCGACGAACAGTGTGTTCGCGTTGGAGATGTCCAGGCCGGTCTCGACGATCGTCGTGCAGACGAGGACGTCGGTCTCGCGCTCCCAGAAGCTCTGGATCACCTGCTCCAGCGTGTGTTCGCCCAGCTGGCCGTGGGCCACGGCCACGCGGGCCTCGGGCACCATCTCGCGCAGGCGGGCTGCCATCTTCTCGATGGTCTCGATCCGGTTGTGCACGAAGAACATCTGGCCGTCGCGCATCAGCTCCCGGCGGATCGCGGCGCTGATCTGCTTCTCCTCGTACGGCCCGACGTAGGTCAGGACCGGGTGCCGCTCCTCCGGCGGCGTGGTGATCGTCGACATGTCCCGGATCCCGGTGATCGACATCTCCAGGGTCCGCGGGATCGGCGTGGCCGACATCGTGACGACGTCGACGTCCGCGCGCAGGTGCTTGAGCTTCTCCTTGTGCTCGACGCCGAAGCGTTGCTCCTCGTCGACGATCAACAAGCCGAGGTCCTTGAATCGGACGTCGCCAGTGAGCAGCCGGTGGGTACCGATGACGACGTCGACGGTCCCGTCGGCGAGCCCACGCAGCGTCTCCGCCGCCTCCCGGTCGGTCTGGAACCGCGACAGCGCCCGTACCGCCACCGGGAACTGGGCATACCGCTCGGCGAACGTGTCGTGGTGCTGCGACACCAACAATGTCGTCGGCACCAGCACGCCGACCTGCTTGCCTTCCTGCACGGCCTTGAACGCCGCCCGGACTGCGATCTCGGTCTTGCCGTAGCCGACGTCGCCGGCGATCACCCGGTCCATCGGGATCGTGCGCTCCATGTCGCGCTTGACCTCGTCGATCACGGTGAGCTGGTCGGGCGTCTCGACGTAGGGGAAGGCGTCCTCCAGCTCGCGCTGCCACGGGGTGTCCGGGCCGAACGCGTACCCGGGCGCCGCCTGGCGGGCCGCGTACAGCTTGATGAGCTCCGCGGCGATCTCGCGGACGGCCTTGCGGGCGCGGCCCTTGCGCCTGGCCCAGTCCGAGCCGCCGATCCGGTCCAGCGACGGAGTGTCGCCGCCGACGTACCTGGTGACCTGCTCGAGCTGGTCCGTCGGCACGTAGAGCCGGTCCGGCGGTTGCCCTCGCCGGCCCGGCGCGTACTCCACGACCAGGTACTCGCGGGTGGCGCCCTGGACGGAGCGGCTGGTCATCTCGACGTAGCGGCCCACGCCGTGCTGGTCGTGCACGACGACGTCGCCCGACCGCAGCTGCAGAGGATCGACCTGGTTGCGCCTCCGGCTGGGCATCCGGCGCATGTCCTTGGTGGAGGCGCGCTGCCCAGTGACGTCATCCTCGGTGAGTACGGCGAGCACGTCCGTCACGAAGCCATGGGCGAGGGCGCCGGTCGTCACGTGGACGACGGCGCGCTCGGGAACCGTGCGGACGTCATCGTGGAACCGCGCCGGGACGTCGGCGTCGCCCAGCAACTCCACCACGCGCTGCGCGGTGCCGTGGCCGCCGGTGACCACCACCGTGCGCCGGTCGGCGAGCCAGCCCTTGAGATCCGCGAGCGCTCGCTGCGTGTCGCCCCGGTACGAATCGGCGGGGCGCGCGGCGACGATGCGGGTCTCGACACCCGGCTCGGCCTCGCCGAGTTCCTCGTCGGCGCCGTACGGGCTGACGCTCCACCACGGCAGGCCGAGATGAATCGCGTGAGCACGGACGGCGGCGAGCGTCCGGTACGCAGCGGCCTCGAGATCGATCGGCGTCTGCCCGCCTCCGGCGGCTGCCGCCCAGGACGCCTCGAGGAACTCCTGGCTGGTGGCGACGAGGTCGTGAGCCCGGGTGTGCACCCGCTCGGGGTCGCAGACGAGCACGTGGGTGCCGGCCGGCAGCAGGTCGAGAAGAAGCTCCATCTCCGCGACGAGCACCGGCGCGAGAGACTCCATGCCCTCGACGGCCACCCCGGCGGCGATCTTGTCGAACAGTTCGGCAAGCTCCGGATGGCGCTTTGCCAGCGCGGCCGCGCGCTCCCGGACCGCGTCCGTCAGCAGCAGCTCCCGGCACGGCGGGGCCCACAGGCCGTTCTGGGCCTGCTCGAGTGAACGCTGGTCGGCAACCCTGAACCAGCGGATCTCCTCCACCGTGTCGCCCCAGAAGTCGACCCGCAGCGGGTGCTCCTCGGTCGGCGGGAATACGTCGACGATGCCGCCCCGGACGGCGAACTCGCCGCGCCGCTCGACCAGGTCGACGCGGGTATAGGCAGCGGCAGCCAGCCGTTCGACGAGGTCGTCGAGCGTGACGTCGTCGCCCACCCGCGCCCGCACCGGACGCAGGTCGGCCAGCCCGGCGACCTGTGGCTGCAGCACGCTGCGGACCGGTGCCACGATGACATGCAGCGGGCCGGTCTCCTCTCCCGGCTCCGGGTGCACGAGGCGGCGCAGTACCGCGAGCCGCCGGCCCACGGTGTCGCTGCGGGGCGAGAGCCGTTCGTGCGGCAGCGTCTCCCATGACGGGAACTCGGTCACCGTCTCCGGCGGCAGAAGGCAGCGCAGCGCCTCGGCGAGGTCCTCGGCCTCCCGCGAGGTCGCCGTGACAGCCAGCACCGGACGGCCGCCTCCGGCGCCCTCCGCGGCGACGGCACCCACCACGAAGGGCCGCATCGCCGCCAGCGCGGTCAGGTCGAGCGCCGTCACCGCGCCGGTGCGCGCGTCGGCGGCCGCCGAGCGCAGGGCGATGTCCCCGCCCTCGGCGAGCAGGGTCTGAAGCAGGCCGGTGAGGTTCATCAGTCCTTCACACATCGCGAACAGAGGCACGCACGGACGCCCCCAACCAGGGGAGGTAGGGGGGTGCAACCAGTGTACGCCGGAGGTCAGACAGGCGGCCTCAGGTGCGAGTCGGGTCCGCGGCAGGCACGATTGTCCCGTGACCGGACCCGACGCTCTCCCCGACGACCTGGCCGCCTGGCCGGTCTACGTGCCCTCACTGGCGGCGCTCGGCCAGGTGGAGTTGCTGCTCGACGGTGTCCATGGCCCGCCATGGGTGACGGTCGAGGTTCCGGCGTCGGTCGGCGACGCGTCGGCCGCGGCCGGCCATCTCGTGCTCACCGACGAGGAAGGGACGCCTCTTGCGGAGGTCGCGGTCGAGAAGGTGTCGCCCGGGCACGACGGGGCACCCGCTCAGGTTGCCGGGCAGGTCGCAGCGTTGCGCCCGTTTCGCGCTGGTCCGTTCCGCACTCTCCGACGGCGGCCGAACGACGTCCGCACCGAGCTGGCCGGAGCAGATGCGGTGGGAGTCGCACTTGGCCGGCCGCTGACCGCCGCCGAGGAGCGGATCCTCGCCGACGTGGCCGCGCGACGTGGTGCCCGCCTGCTCCTACTCCCCTGCGTCGCTGACACCGGCCCCTCGCGACTCCCACCGGAGATCCTCGTACGGGCCGTCCGGGCATCATTGCCGCGGCTCGCTACGCCGCAAGGCGCCGCCCTGTTGGTGCCGCTGCCGCTGGCGCCGCGAGCCGATGCCGCCACTCCCGAGGGCGCAGCCGAGTTCGTTCACGCAGCCGGGGGCGTTCTGCTCGACCCGGACGTGGTGCCCGATCCCGCTGGATGGACCCGGATCAGGTCCGCTCTCGACGCCGAGTCGGGCGCTCTGGAAGAGATCCTCGCGGCCGACGTGGCCGCCGTCCTCCGCACCTGGCGGCCGGCGCGCTCCCGGCGCGGGCTGACTGTCTTCTTCACCGGCCTGTCCGGGTCGGGCAAGTCAACGCTTGCCCGGGAACTCGCCGACGCCCTGCTGGAGCGTGGCCGGACAGTAACGCTGATCGACGGCGACGCCGCGCGCCGGTTGCTGTCCTCCGGGCTCGGCTTCGGTCGTGCCGACCGAGACCTCAACGTCAGGAGAATCGGGTGGGTCGCGAGCGAGGTGACCCGCCACGGCGGTGTTGCGGTCTGTGCACCGATCGCGCCGTTCTCCGCCACCAGAGCCGAGGTACGCCGCATGGTCGAGGCGCACGGCGACTTCGTGCTCGTCCACGTCGCGACGCCGCTCGCCATCTGTGAGCAGCGCGATCGCAAGGGCCTGTATGCCAAGGCGCGGGCGGGTTTGATCCCTGAGTTCACAGGAGTCACGGACACCTACGAAGAGCCCGCGGACGCCGATATCCGCCTCGACACCAGCACGATGTCCATCGACGACGCAGTCGACATCATCGTCGAGCACATCGAGCAGGGGGGCTGGCTCGGATCCGCGTCCCACCCGTGATCGACGGACCGTCGCCGGTCCCGAGCGCTGACGGGTCAGGTCGCTTCAGTGATCATGCCGGCGCCGGCGGTGCCGTTGGTCGACTCGTCGACGAGGATGAACCCCCCCGTCGCGCGGTTGCGGCGGTACTCGTCGGCGAGCAACGGAGCGGTCGTGCGTAGCCGCACCCGGCCGATCTCGTTCAGGCCGAGCGAGTCCGCGGTCTCGTCACGGTGCAGCGTGTTGACGTCGAGGCGGTACTGAAGCTCCTTGACCAGGGTTCGGACGGTGCGGGTGGTGTGCTTGAGGGAGAGTTTGGCGCCGGGCTGCAGGGGCTTCTCCGTCATCCAGCACACCATCGCGTCCACGTCCTGCGCGATCGTGGGTTGGTTGTGCGGCCGGCAGATCATGTCTCCACGGGAGACGTCGATCTCGTCCTCGAGGCGGATCGTGACGGACATCGGTGGGAACGCCTCGTCGACCGGCCCGTCGGCCGTCGTGATGGCGGCGATCTTGGTGCTGAATCCGCTGGGCAGGACCATGACCTCGTCGCCGGGCTTGAGCACTCCACCTGCGACCTGGCCCGCGTACCCGCGGTAGTCGACGTGGCGGCGCGACTGGGGCCGGATGACGTACTGCACTGGGAACCGCACATCGACCAGGTTGCGGTCGCTGGCAATGTGAACGTGTTCGAGGTGGTGTAGCAGCGACGGCCCCTCGTACCACGGCATCGTCTCGGACCGCGACACGATGTTGTCCCCACGCAGGGCCGAGATGGGGATGATCGTGAGGTCGGCGATCTCCAACTTGGTGGCGAACCTGGTGAACTCGTCCGCGATCTCGTCGAAGACGTCCCGAGACCAGTCGACCAGGTCCATCTTGTTGATCGCCAGCACCAGGTGCGGCACACGCAGCAGCGACACGAGGAACGCATGCCGCCGGCTCTGCTCGACCATGCCCTTGCGAGCATCCACCAGGACGACGGCGAGGTCCGCTGTGGAGGCGCCGGTCACCATGTTGCGCGTGTACTGGACGTGCCCGGGGGTGTCGGCGATGATGAACTTACGCCGCGGCGTCGCGAAATACCGGTAGGCGACGTCGATGGTGATGCCCTGCTCCCGCTCGGCTCGCAAGCCGTCGGTCAGCAGCGCGAGGTCCGTGTACTCGTCTCCGCGTTCGCGGCTGGTTCGTTCGACACTCTCGAGCTGATCGGTGAAGATCGCCTTGGAGTCGTATAGCAGCCGGCCGATCAACGTGCTCTTGCCGTCGTCGACCGACCCCGCCGTGGCGAAGCGCAGGAGATCCACTAGAAGTAGCCCTCCCGCTTGCGATCCTCCATCGCGGCGTCGCTCACCCGGTCGTCCCCCCGGGTCGCGCCACGCTCGGTGAGCCGTGTCGCCGCGACCTCGTCGATGATCTGGTCGATGGTGTCGGCGTCGGACCTGACGGCCGCGGTTAGTGTCGCGTCGCCGACCGTGCGGTAACGCACCTTCTCGGCGAAGACAGGCTCGCCCTCACGTGGGCGGCAGAACTCGTTCGCCGCGAACAGCATCCCGTCGCGCTGGAACACCTCGCGTTCGTGTGCGTAGTAGATCGACGGAACCTCGATGCCCTCCCGGGCGATGTACTGCCACACGTCGAGCTCGGTCCAGTTCGACAGCGGAAAGACCCGGATGCTCTCGCCGAGATGGATGCGGCCGTTGTAGAGGCTCCACAGCTCGGGACGCTGGTTCTTCGGGTCCCACTGGCCGAACTCGTCGCGAAACGAGTAGACGCGCTCCTTCGCCCGGGCCTTCTCCTCGTCGCGGCGCGCGCCGCCGAACAACGCAGTGAAGCGGTACTTCTCGACGGCTTCGAGCAGCACCGGCGTCTGGATCCGGTTGCGAGAGCCGCTCGGCTCCTCCGCGACCAGGCCGCGGTCGATCGCATCCTGGACAGAGGCGACCAGCAGTTGGACTCCGAGCTCCCACACCCGGCGGTCGCGGAAGGCCAGCACCTCCGGAAAGTTGTGACCGGTGTCGACGTGCAGAACGGGGAACGGGATCTGGGCGGGCCAGAACGCCTTCTCGGCGACCCGCAACGAGGTGATGGAGTCCTTGCCGCCGGAGAACAGCATTACCGGGCGTTCGAACTCGGCGGCGACCTCGCGCACGACATGGACCGCCTCCGCCTCGAGCACGTCGAGCTGAGTGAGCTGGTAGTCGGTGGCGCTCATCGCACGGGTCCTTGGACAACGTCCTCGCTGATCGCCGCGAGGAGCGCGTCGGCGAGCTCCGGTCGGCAGACGACCAAGTCTGGCAGGTAGGGCTCTGGTTGGTTGTACCGGAGCGCTGATCCGTCGAGCCTGCTTGTGTGCAGCCCGGCGGCGCGCGCGACGGCTACCGGCGCCGCGGAATCCCACTCGTACTGCCCGCCGGCGTGAACGTAGGCGTCGACCTCGCCGAGCACCACTGCCGCCACCTTGTAGCCGGCAGAGCCCATGGGAACCAACTCTGCCGCCAGGCGTGTGGCGACCCGGGTCGCGACGGCTGGTGCGCGCGTACGGCTGACGGCGATCCGGACGGTATCTGGTGCCGGGGCCGGACGCGGGGGCGGTTCGGCGGTGAACAAGGTCACGCCCCTGCCCGGGAGAGCTACCGCGCCGGCGGCGAGCTCGCCCTGGCGCCAGAGCGCCACATGCACGGCCCAGTCGGACCGGCCTTCGGCGAACTCGCGGGTGCCGTCGAGCGGATCGATGATCCAGACCCGGTCCGCCGCAAGCCGGCGCTGGTCGTCGGCGGCTTCCTCGCTGAGCACGACATCGCCGGGACATGCGGCGATCAGCTCGGCGGCAAGGAAGCGCTGCGAGGCACGGTCGCCCTCCTCCCGTCGCTCGGTCAGGTCCGCGTCACCCCACGACGGCATCTCACGCAGGTGCAACAGCAGCGCGCCCGCCTCGGAGGCGAGGCGGCGCGCCAGTACCGCATCGGTTCGCTGATCCACCGGCCCTCGAATGTCACGTGGATGGCTGTGGCGTCGGATATCACACTCTAGGCCGACCGGCCGGCCCGGCGAGACGAACGGCCCGGGTCGGGTCCGATCGGTCAGTACGCACCTGTGCCTCGGATCACCACGCTCACGGTGCGCCACAGCATTCGCAGATCCGTCGCGAAGGTCCAATTGTCGACGTAACGGAGATCCAGGCGGAGCGTCTCGTCCCAGTTGAGCGTGGATCGCCCACTGACCTGCCACAGCCCTGTCATGCCGGGCCGGACGAGCAGCCGGCGGTGCTCCAGGGCGCCGTAGTCGGCGACCTCGGACGGCAGGGGTGGGCGCGGACCCACCAAGGACATGCGGCCCAGGACGACGTTGATCAGCTGCGGCAACTCGTCCAGAGATGACCTGCGGAGCAGGTGACCGATCCGGGTAACCCGCGGGTCGTTGCGGAGCTTGAACATCATCCCGTCGTTCT
This sequence comes from Jiangellaceae bacterium, assembly GCA_050743075.1. GTDB lineage: Bacteria > Actinomycetota > Actinomycetes > Jiangellales > Jiangellaceae > JBOGDS01. The sequence goes on from JBOGDS010000005.1 coordinate 14,141, forward strand.
CGTTCGCGCCGAGCAGGTCGTCGCGGAGATCGTCGGCGTTCGCCACCATGGTGCGGAACTTGAACATGGTGAACGGACGGCCGGCAAGCCCGATGCGGGTCTGCCGGTACAGCGCCGGACCGCTGCTGGTCGCGCGGATCGCCACCCCGATCGCGAACATCGGCGCCGCGAGCACCGCCAGCGCCGTCGCCGCCACGACCCGGTCGACTGCAGCCTTGGCACTACGGCGTGGGCCACTGCTGGGGACGGAACGCAAGTGCAGCAGTGTGACGATTCCCGCGCGGTCGAACATCACGCGGTGTGAGGCCATGTCGACCAGGCCGGGCGCCGTGACAAGGTCGATCCCGCGATCACGCAGCGCCCAGGACAACGCACGCAGCCGATCGCCGGAAAAGACCGAGGCGCCAACGACGCAGATGGTGTCGGCGTCCAGCCGCTGCGCCACCTCGAGCACGGCGTCGACGACACCGCCGCCGCGCAGTGCCTCCGGGTCGGCCTCGGGATCAATGCGGATCTCGGCTCCGACCGGGACGTCCTCGACGAGCGCGCCGCCCTCGGTGCATGCTCCGACCACTACCATCGGGTGGTCGGTGACCCGCGCGAGTTGGTCGACCAACTCGGTGATCGCGTCGCCCCCACCGACGGCGACGACCCGTCGCACCGCGACGCCAGCTCGTCGGAGGTTGCGCAGCCGCAGGGCAACGGCCCGCCGCGCTCCCACCGAGATCGCGAACACAAGGGGCGCGACGACCACGACGGTCGTCATTGCGACGCTTCGCTCCACCACGGCAGAAACGACAGCGAACAACGCGACGAGCGTGATCACCGCGCGCCCGAGATGTTGCTGGCTGTCGCGAGCCGTCATTCCCGCCTTGGTGTAGCAGCCGAGTGCCGCGAGAAGAACCGGCCATGCCAGCGCCGCTCCGGACGGCCCGAGCAACACCGCCAAGGGTTGTCGCGTGGGAAAGATGAGCTGGCTGGCCGTAAGTGCCACGGCCACCGCCACCGTATCGCCGACGACGACCGCCACCACCAGCCAACGCGGTACGCGGACACGCGATCGCGCCGGATCGCTGTTGACATTGCGCGCCCGAGTGGCGATCCGCGACAAACTCATTCGACGTCGCGTACGCACGCCAGCCGGACCATGACTAACCGCTGCCATCGCCCCCCAGGCCGGTCACACCCCGGCCGCGACCGTTCCCCCACCCCCCGGTCGGGCCGCCAGGAGAGGGACTATACGTCGATGCCGCGACGTTGCGCCATGCCCCCCGGGAAATCGTGCTCAGGCGTGTCCCAGGCGCGGGTAGCGCGGCCCGGGCCGAACCGCGTCGCCATCGAATAGGGATCGAGTTCGACGGATCCGACTACACGGGTTACTCTTCGACCCGAGCGATCTGGTCTGGGGGGCCAGCACCGATCGTCATCCACGTGGCTGGGGGGCCGATGCGTGTTCTCGTTGCGGGCGATCGCGGCTATCTCGGCGCCGTGATCGTCCCGTTCTTCCAGCAGGCCGGTCACGACGTGGTCGGCCTCGACGCCGGCTGGTATGACGGCTGCGACTTCGGACCACCGCCGTCAGGCTATGAGCAGCGCAGCGGCGACATCCGCGACGCGCATCCCGATGATCTCGTCGGTCTGGACGCAGTCGTGAACCTTGCCGCGATCTCCAACGACCCGGTCGGTGACCTGAATCCCCGAGCTACGTACTCGGTGAATGCCGACGGTGCTGTCCATCTCGGCCGGACGGCGAAGGCCGCGGGCGTTCCGAGGTATGTGTTCTCGTCGTCCTGCTCGCTGTACGGGGCTGCTGCCGACGAGCCCTGCACCGAGGACGCGGCGTTCAACCCGGTGACGCCGTATGGCGAGAGCAAGGTCATGGCCGAAGCCGGGCTCTCGGAGTTGGCGGACGAGAACTTCAGCCCCACCTATCTGCGCAACGCCACGGCGTACGGGTCATCGTCCCGTTTTCGGGCCGACATCGTCGTCAACAATCTCACCGGCACCGCGTTCACCCGCGGAGAGGTTCGGCTGCAGAGCGACGGCAGCCCGTGGCGACCCCTGGTGCACGCCGAGGACATCGCTCGCGCGTTCCTCGCCGTTCTGGAGGCGCCGCAAGATGCCGTGCACAACCAGGCATTCAACGTCGGCCGTGATGAGGACGTCGTCCAGATACGCGACATCGCCACCGTGGTCGCCGCTGCGCTCGACGCACCGGTCACCTTCGCCGCCGGTGCCGGCCCGGACAAGCGTGACTACCGAGTCGACTTCACCAAGATCAGAAGACTCCTCCCTGCCTTCGAACCGCGGTGGACCGTCGCCGGCGGGGTCGACGAGCTCGCCAGGGCCATGCGCCGGTTCGGACTGGCCACCGAGGACTTCGAAGGTCCGCGCTACGTCCGGCTGGCCAAGATCCGGGAGCTCATGGTGACTGGGCGGCTCGACGACGAGTTGCGCATGCACGCCGAACCAGCCGTTCCCGGAGGCAGACCATGATCATGCCGCGCTGCCGCCTGTGCTCGACCGATCTCACGCATACGTTCGTCGACCTCGGCATGTCGCCACCGTGCGAGAGCTACCTCAGCGCTGACCAGCTCGACCAGGGCGAGGTGTTCTATCCCCTGCACGTTCGGGTGTGTTCGGGATGCCTGCTCGTCCAACTGCCGGCATACATTCCCGCCGAGGACATCTTCAGTCACTACGCGTACTTCTCGTCGTACAGCGACTCGTGGGTTGCCCACGCCCAGCGCTTCGTAGATTCGGCGGTCAGCCGGCTGGGGCTGACGGGTGACTCGTTCGTGGTGGAAGTGGCTAGTAACGACGGCTACCTGCTGCAGCACGTCGTCGACCGGGGTATCCGCGCGCTCGGTATCGAGCCGGCGGGCAACGTTGCCGAGGTTGCGGTCAATCGTGGGATCCCCACCGAGGTGCTGTTCCTCGGCGAGGAGGTCGGCAGCAAGATCGCCAGCGAGCATGGCCCCGCTGATCTGGTGGTCGCCAACAATGTCTTAGCGCACGTGCCCGACATCGTGGACTTTGCCAAGGGGTTGCGGGCGCTGGTCGCCGATCACGGATACGTGAGCATCGAGATCCCGCACTTGCAGCAACTGATCGACGGCCGGTTGTACGACACGATCTACCACGAGCACTACTCCTACCTGTCGCTGCTGACGACACAGCGGGTACTGGCCGCGGCCGGACTGACTGTGGTCGACGTCGAGGAGCTCCCAACACATGGCGGATCACTGCGAACCTGGTCGCGACCGGTCGAGACGGCGGAGCAACCGAGTCGTGCCGTCGCTGACCTGCTTGCCGCCGAAGCAGCAGCTGGTCTGAACAGCCTGGCCGGGCATGCGGGATTCGCAGCCGACGTCACCCGTGCGCGCAACGATCTCGTCGAGTTCCTCGTACAGCGGTCACAGGAAGGCGCTCGGGTCGCCGGTTACGGTGCACCGGGCAAGGGAAACACGCTGCTCAACCACGCGGGCGTTCGGTCCGACCTGTTGGCGTTCACCGTCGACCGCAACCCGTTCAAGCACGGCAAGTACCTGCCCGGAACGCACCTCCCGATCCATCCGGTCGAGCGTCTTGCCGAGGAGCGGCCCGACTACGTGCTGATTCTCCCGTGGAACCTCAAGGCGGAGATCTCGGCGCAACTTGGTTATATCCGTGAATGGGGTGGGCAGCTGGTAGTACCGCTGCCCAAGCTAGAGGTTTTCTGATTGGATTGGGGGGCAGGCATCATGAAGGTAGTGCTCTTCTGCGGAGGCTTGGGCTTACGCATGCGATCGAGCGAGGATTCCGCACCGAAGCCGATGGTGCCGATTGGCCATCGGCCGGTGCTCTGGCACGTCATGCGCTATTACGCCCACTTTGGGCACACCGATTTCGTACTCTGCCTCGGGTACGGCGCACGTGCGGTCAAGGAGTACTTCCTGAACTATCAGGAGACGCACTCCAACGACTTCGTCCTGACCAAGGGTGGGGAACACATCGAACTACTCGGCAGTGACATCAGCGAATGGAGAATTTCCTTCATCGATACGGGCATCGACACTGCCATCGGTGAACGGTTGCGGCAGGTGCGGCGATACCTCGACGACGACGAGATCTTCCTGGCCAACTATGGCGACGTACTGACCGACGCTCCTCTCAACGACATCATCGACGAGGTGGCAACGAGCGACGTGGCCGCGAGTCTGCTCGCCGTGCCGCCACAGGACTCCTTCCACGTCGTCGACATCAACAGCACGTCACGGATCACCGCGTTCACTCCCGCCGCCGAGATGAACATGCGGATCAACGGCGGCTACTTCGTGCTCAAGCAGGACATCTTCGAGTACCTGAACGAGGGCGAGGACCTGGTCATGAACGCGTGTGTCCGCGCCGCCCGGGAGGGTCGCATGCTCGCGATTCCGTACGACGGCTTCTGGGCGGCGATGGACACGCTGAAAGAGCGATCGTGGCTGGAGGACCTCTACCGCACCGGTCGCAGCCCGTGGGCGGTCTGGCAAGGGAACTCGGCAACCGCCGGTCGGCGTATCACTGCCGTCGACGTCGCCGATGTCAACGGAAGCCGTTAGGTGATCGCGCTCCAGTTGCCGTCGGGTGCGCTACGGATCGTCTGTCTTGGCGCGCACCCCGACGACATCGAGATTGGCTGTGGCGGGACCTTGCTCACCCTTGCCGAGTCGCGAGAGATCCGCGCAGTCGTCGCCGTCGCGACCGGCTCGGGCAGCCGGCACGACGAGGCCACCAAGTCGACCGTGCGCTTCCTGCCCGGTGCGGACACCGACATGCGCGTCATCGGCCTCCGCGACGGGTTTCTGCCCACTCACTGGGGCGCTGTGAAAGAAGCCTTCGAGCAGGTGTCGAGGACGATGACCGCCGACGTGGTCTTCGCGCCGCGCCGCGACGACGCCCACCAAGACCACCGGCTGATCGCAGAACTCGCACCGACGGTGTGGCGCGATGCGCTGGTGCTCCACTACGAGATCCCGAAATGGGACGGCGACCTCGGCAGAGTCAGCCACTATGTGGCGCTCGAGCCCGAGATTGCCCGCCGCAAGGTGGAACTTCTCCACGAGTGCTTCCCGTCGCAGGCGGGCCGCGACTGGTGGGACGACGAGACCTTCCTGTCGCTGATGAGACTACGGGGAGTCGAGTGCAGGAGCCGGTACGCCGAGGGGTTCGCGGTGCCCAAGGCCCTGTTGTCGCTGCAGGGAGGCGAAGACGGTGGATAGTTCTGCGAACGTTGCGCAGCTGACTCCAGTCGAACCCGCCGGCGCATCCCGATCGTTCGACAGGTCCAACGCTGTGCAGCGTCGCCTGCACGCGATTGTTCCGGGCGGAGCCCACACCTACGCGCGTGGCTCCGACCAGTTCCCCGAATCGATGACGCCGATCCTCGTACGCGGAGACGGCGCGAGAGTGCTCGACGTCGACGGCAACTGGTACGTCGAGTACGGGATGGGCCTCAGATCGGTCACGCTCGGCCACGGATACCGCCCGGTCGTGGCAGCCGTGGCGGCGGCAGCCGCCGCTGGGACCAACTTCACCCGGCCGACGGTGCTGGAACTCGAGGCCGCCGAGACATTTCTCGAGCACGTTCCCGGCGCGGACATGGTGAAGTTTGCAAAGAACGGTTCCGATGCCACGACCGCTGCGGTCAAGCTGGCGCGCGCGGCAACCGGCCGAACCGTGGTTGGCGTCTGCGAGGACCACCCGTTCTTCTCGACCGACGACTGGTTCATCGCAACCACCCCGATGAAGGCCGGCATCCCCACCGAGCACGCGACGCTCACGGTGACATTCCGGTACAACGACCTCGACTCGGTACGAACTCTGATCGAGACCCGGCCGGGTGAGGTCGCGTGCCTGATCCTCGAAGCTGCCACCGCTACGGCCGAACCGTCTCCTGGCTTCCTGGAAGGTGTCCGTGCCCTGTGTGACATGCACGGAGTTGTGTTGATCTTCGATGAGATCATCACCGGAATGCGCTGGTCCGTCGGCGGAGCTCAGCAGATCTACGGCGTCGCGCCCGACCTGTCGACCTGGGGCAAGGCACTTGGCAACGGCTTCGCGATCTCGGCGCTCGCCGGTCGGCGCGACCTGATGGACCTCGGCGGGCTCAGCACAGATGCTTCTCGCCCTTTCCTGCTGTCGACGACATTCGGTCCGGAGACAACCGGACTGGCTGCGTATCTGGCCGTGCGCAAGGCGTACCGCGAGCGCGACATCGTCGGCATCATGGAGCGGAAAGGAATGCTGCTGGCGGACGCGGTCAAGGCTGCAGCCGCCGATGCCGACCTGTCGGAGTATGTCTCGGTCGCGGGACGACCGTCGTGCATGGTCTTCGTCACCCGAGACGCCGAAGGCCAACGGTCGCAGGAGTATCGCACGTTGCTCCTTCAAGAACTCCTGCGCAGGGGAATCCTGGCGCAGTCGTTCGTCATCTCCGCTGCGCACACCGACCATGACCTCGACAAGACGGTCGACGCCGTGGCCGAGGCGCTCGTGATCTATCGCAAGGCGATCGACGCCGGAACAGCCGACGGCCTCCTCGAGGGCAGACCTGTCGCCCCAGCATTGCGTGAGCACGCTAGACCCCGGCGACTCTGACAGGCGACAATCATGGCATCAGACCGAGATGAAGCCCGGTTTCGGCAATGGCACCCAAAATCGGGGAACCCAGTCACTGTCGGCGGACATGTGCCGCAGGTTCGTGATCACTTCTGCAGCGATGTCCCACGTGAGCACGACGACTATGGCCGGTTTGTCGATGATCAACTGCTCAACCGGCCGGATCGGCACGTTGGCACCAGGAATACGACGGCCCGCCTTTGCCGGCGCCATGTCCACCGTGTACGGGAGCAGAGTGGCATCCACGCCGGCCAGGGCCATCAGAACGGCGGCCTTCGACGGTGCGCCGTAGCCTGCAGCGGACGTACTGGTCTGGGCCGCCGACAACAGCAGCGTCCGGAACGCGGTCGCGGCGGCTTTGCCACGCTTCTCGAGGTCCTCCAGGGCGGCCACATTGTCAAGGTTGGAGCGGCGCTCGGCACTCATGAGCTCGCGGACGCTGGCATCTGCGCCGACGCCGTCCTGCGCCCGGCGAATCACCAGGCGCAAGCTCCCCCCGAATGTCGGAACCCGCTGCGCCCGAGTCACCACCAGTTCGTGCCGGCTGAACGCATGTGTCGCCGCGACCAGGGACAAGTAGCTGTAGTGCCCGTGCCGGATCGTGTCGATGAGCGAGTCCTGAACAAGTGCACCGAGGTAATAGAACTCGCAGATCAGCCTGCCGCCCGGTGCCATCCGAGCAGCGTGCGCGGCTACCGCTGCGTCCAGGTCGGTCTCGTGCATCAGGCCATGCAGGTCGACCACGAGGTCGGCAGAGGAGCCAGTACCGCGCGCGACCAAGCCGGCCTCCACGAAGCCGGGAAGCCACGAACCACCATGGCCACTGTCGATCTCGATGATCGTGTCTCCAGCGTGGAGACCATCCTCCTGCATGATCGACAGCACCGCACGACCTGCGTGCGCGATCGCGGTCGCCGACTCGGCGGCGCCCTGCTCGTCGATCGCGGACGGGCCGGCGGGGCCGAGTTGGACCAGCGCGCAGTTCCGGCACATGTACAGCTCGAGCGGCCACCGGGGATCCGGGCCTGGCGAGTCATCCGGCGGGAAGATGTCCGAACCCGGAACATCGCCCAGGTCGAGGACCAGGTCGACACGTCCGGAATGGCACGAGCGACATCTATAGGTCGTGGTCATGGTGGCGACAGGTTACCCGGTTCGGCTCAGGCGGCGGAACCCGCTTATCACTCACACCCAGCGACCATGGGGGCGTCATGGAGGTTCTGAGGAGTTCCGTCGCCGGACTCCTGGTCTTCACGCCGACGCCACATCGTGACAAGCGCGGCTTCTTCAGCCGGACGTTCGACACTGATATTGCCATGAAGCATGGCGTCGATCCGGCTATATTCGTCCAGGACAGCGTCTCTCGTTCCGCGTATGGCGTGATCCGAGGGCTCCATCTGCGCGCGGGCGATGGCGAAGCCAAACTCGTCAGATGCTCGTATGGCGAGATCTTCGACGTCGTTATCGACCTCCGGCCGCAGTCGCCCACCTTCCTGCGGCAGGCGTCGTTTCGATTGCGCGATGACGAATGTCGATCCCTCTATATTCCGGTCGGCTGCGCGCACGGATTCCAAGCACTCACCGATCCCGCCGACGTTGCCTACCGAATCGACCGTCCGCACGACCCTGCTGAAGATGTCACGATCGCCTTCGATGACCCTGATCTCTCGATTCTGTGGCCCCTGCCGCCTACCCTGCTGTCCGATCGAGACCGACGTGGCCAGCTTCTCGGCGACGTGCTCGGCAGTCGCTGATGGCGGCAAGAGCGAGGGACGGATCCCTCCGATGGCGGACCGCGATCGGGTCGGCAGGTGCCTTCACCGCATTGGCCATAGGCGTCCATCGTGGCCTCGTGGACACCTTCGACTCGATCATCCGCGAATGGGCGCGACCCGGCGACGTGTGGGGAACAGCCCAGGCCCGAGCCGACTATGTCGTCGAGGGTCTGCGCCCAGCCGTACTGGCAGGCCTACTCACGCTGTTCACCGTGGCTTTCTGCGTGATACGTCGGTCACTGCGGCCCGCGATCTTCGTCGGTGGTGTCTGGATGCTGCACGCGGCGCTCGCCGTCGCTGCCAAGGTGGCGGTCGGTCGTCCCGATCCCCACGGAACCGTCGACAACGACGGGGGCAGTTTCCCGTCGGGTCACACCACCAGTGTCATCGTCTGCCTGGGCCTGGCCGTGCTGGTTGCGCATCCTCGGGCGGGTCGGTGGTTCTGGCTCGTCCCCGCTTTCGGGGGCTGTCTCATGGGAGCTTCCCTTCTCGTCCAGGCGGCACACTGGTCGACAGACGTCGTGGGGGGTGGCTTACTGGCCACCGGTGTCCTCGCCGCGGCCAGCGCCTCCGGTTGGCCTCAGTGGTCCCGCGGCCGGGAACCGGCAGGAACGCTCCGAGCACGGCAACAGCCGTCTTTGGACCGCCTCGGTCGGTGGCAGCCCGCCGAGCGCGAAATCGACTACTATGCACACGTCCGTGGCGACCAGGGGTCGTTGGTGGTCATCAGGCGACAGGGTGTCCGGGGGGCACCAGTCCGCCGCGGGTGGGTCACTGGGGGGTTTGAGTACGGGTGGGGGGCGCCATGAAGATTGCCGTTTTTGGCCTGGGCTACGTCGGCACCGTGACAGCCGCGGGTTTGGCCTCACGAGGTCACGAGGTGTGCGGCGTCGACGTCGACGCTGTGAAGGTCGACCACATCAGCTCCGGTAGGAGTCCAGTTGTCGAGCCGGGTATCGACCAGCTCATAGCGACGGTGGTCGAGAGTGGACGGCTCCGGGCGACCACGGACCCTGTCCTGGCCCTCGACCGGGCCGACGTGTCCTTGCTCTGCGTCGGTACGCCCTCGTCGCCGCAGGGCAGCACTGACCTGACGTACCTGCGACGGGCGCTGGACGACATCAGACGGGGGCTCGCCGCCGCCACACCGCCCACGTCGGGATTCCACGCGGTCGTGGTGAGGAGCACCGTTCCCCCGGGAACGGGGGATGACGTCGTTCACGAGACCTTCGCTGGGTCGCCGCCAGCGGCAGGCTGGGCCGTGGGGACGGCGATGTGCCCGGAGTTTCTCCGCGAGGGGTCCGGTGTCGCCGACTTCTTCAACCCGCCCTTCGTGGTCCTCGGCACTGCCGATCAGCGCGTGACCGATCTGATGACGGCCATGTTCTCGTTCCTGAACCGCGAGATCAGGCTCGTCGATGTGCGCAGCGCCGAGGCCCTGAAGTACGCATGCAACGCCTTCCACGCCACAAAGGTCTCCTTCGCCAACGAGATGGCTCGCATCTTCCGGGTGTTCGGCGTCGACTCCCGCGAGGTCATGCGGGTGTTCAGCGAGGACACCGTCCTCAACATCTCCCCAGCCTACCTGATGCCGGGCTTCGCCTTCGGCGGCTCCTGCCTCCCCAAGGACCTGCGCGCGCTGCTCGACATGGCCCGGGTGAACGCGTTGGACGTCCCCCTGCTCGCCGGCACCGCACGGACGAACGAACTCGTCATCACCGACGTGGTGGATCGGCTGATCGCCAGCCCCTACCGCACGGTCGCCATGCTGGGACTGAGCTTCAAGATGGACACGGACGACCTGCGGGAGAGCCCGAACGTCGAGCTGGCGGAGCGGCTGATCGGCAAGGGATTCGACGTGCGGATCTACGACCCGATCGTCAACCCCGAGCGGCTGATGGGCTCCAACCTCCGGTACATCGACAGCCGCCTGCCGCATCTGCGTCGGCTGCTCTTCGCGGCGCCTCGCGAGGCACTGCAGGGGTGCGATGCCGCGGTGGTGGCCACGTCGGACGGCGCCGTCGTCGACGAGCTGCGCACATCACCTCCCGGGTGGATCCTCGACCTGCACGGGCGCCTCGGCACCGAGATCGAACGACTGCCCGGCTACGAGGGTGTCGGGTGGGCGGTATGACCGCCCCGGCCGACGTGGTTCGGCGACCTCGGACCCTCATCATCGTCCAGAACCTGCCGGTACCGTTCGACCGTCGCGTCTGGCTGGAGTGCATGGCTCTGACCGCCGCGGGGTATGACGTCACGGTCGTCTGCCCGAAGGGGAAGGGCGACCCCGGCCACGAGGTCCTCGAGGGCGTCACGCTTCTGAAGTACCGTCCCTACGCGCCCGGCGGCGGGGCACTCGGCTTCGTTCTGGAGTACGCCTACTCGTTCCTCGCTACCGCCCGGCTGGTGCTCCGCGCTCGTCGCCACGGGCGGTTCGACGTGCTGCAGGCGTGCAACCCGCCGGACATCTTCTGGCCGATCGCCCGATGGCTGCGCCGCCGCGACGGTTCGCGGTTCGTCTTCGACCACCACGACCTCTGCCCGGAGCTGTACGACTCGCGCTTCCCGCAGGGCGGTCGCTTGCCGCGCCGAGGACTTCTCGCATTGGAGAAGGCGACCTTCCGTACGGCCGACCAGGTCGTCGCCACGAACGCCTCCTACGCCGAGATCGCAGTGCGCCGGGGTGGCAAGAGCCCGGTGGACGTCACCGTGGTGCGGACCGGGCCCGACCCCGAGCGCCTGCGCCGGAAGGCTGCCATCCCGGAGCTGCGAAGGGGCCGGCGGCACCTCGTCGCCTACATCGGCGTCATGGGGCCGCAGGACGGCGTCGACCTGGCGGTCCGAGCCGCCGCCCACGTCGTGCACGACCTCGGTCGCGAGGACGTCGCCTTCACCTTCATGGGCGCGGGCGACTCCTATGACGAGATCGTGGCACTGCGCAACGATCTCGGACTGCACGATCACGTGGAACTGCCGGGCCGGGTGCCCGACGACACCGTCATCGACGTGCTCTCGACCGCGGATGTCGGACTTTCACCCGACCCCCACAATCCGCTCAACGACGTCTCCACGATGAACAAGACCCTGGAATACATGGCCTTCGGGTTGCCCGTGGTTGCGTTCGACCTCAAGGAGACCCGGGTATCGGCCGGACGGGCTGCGTCGTACGTCCCGAGCGGGAAGGTGGAGGACTACGCCCGGGCCATCGTGGAACTCCTCGACGACGACGACCGGCGCGAGGTCATGGGTCGGATGGGACGCCAACGTATCGAGGATGAGCTCGGCTGGCCGCACCAGCGCGACGCGTTTGTCGATGTCTACGACATGCTCGCCGGGCGCACTCGCACGACATCCGCGCTTCGGCCTCAGGTGCGAGGCTGACGTGTGCGGCGTTGCCGGAGCCTTTCGCCAGCCCGACGGGGCTCGGCTCGTGCGGACGATGGCCGATCGCATCGGCCACCGCGGGCCGGACGCGGATGGGCTGCAGGACATGTCGCCGAACGCATCGCTCCAGCTCGCGCATCGGCGTCTGTCGATCATCGACCTGTCGGCCGCGGCCGATCAGCCGTTCGCCAAGGACGGCCTGCACCTGAGCTACAACGGTGAGCTGTACAACTACCGCGACCTGCGCGCCACCCTTCGCGGCAAGGGCGTCCGATTCACCACGGAGTCGGACACGGAGGTCGTCCTGGAGAGCTGGCGGGAATGGGGACCCGACGCCCTCCCGCGGTTCCGAGGGATGTTCGCGTTCGCGCTCTACGACGAGCGCACCAGCGCCCTCACCCTTGCGCGGGACCCGTTCGGCATCAAGCCGATGTTCGTCATGCCGCGCGGGAACGGCATCGTGTTCGCCTCCGAGCTCAAAGCCCTCATAGCGGCCGTAGGCCCGGAGCTCACCATCGATCCCGGTGCGCTCGTGGCATCTGCCATGTTCTATTTCCTGCCGGAGGAACAGTGCGCGGTCAAGGGCGTCGTCAAGCTCCCGCCGGGATCGTGGGCCGAGTGGCGAGCTGACGGCACCACCCGGGCCGGGCGCTACTGGGAGCCCGCCCAGGAAGCACTCGCCGCCGCCTCCGGCCCCACCGCGGACATGGCGGCCGTGCTCGAGGAGTCAGTGGCGGCACACCTGGTGGCAGACGTGCCTGTCGCCTCCTTTCTCAGCGGAGGCCTTGACTCGAGCCTCATCACCGCGATGGCTGCCAGCCGCAACCCCTCGATCGAGGCCTACACCATCACGTTCCGTCCGGAGGACCAGCGCCTCGAGGCGATGCCCGACGACGCCGTCTACGCCCGCAAGATGGCGGCCCACCTGGGGATCCGACTCCACGAGATCGAGATCAGCCCGGACGTCGTGGACATGCTTCCCCGGGTCGTGGACGTGCTCGACGAGCCGATTGGCGATCCCGCCGCCATCAACACCATGCTCATGTGCCAGACCGCCCGCGACGCCGGTGTCAAGGTCCTGTTGTCCGGCATGGGTGCGGACGAGTTGTTCGGCGGCTACCGCAAGCATCTGGCCTGCGTTCTGGGGGCGAGGTACCAGGCGCTCCCGAAGTCTCTCCGCTCGCGCGTGGTTGCGCCGAGCGTGGAACGACTTCCCGTGGCGGTAGGCGGCCGCGGACTTCGGTACAGCCGGTGGGCCAAGCGCTTCCTCAGCTTCGCCGAGTTGCCGGAGGAGGCGGCGTTCCGCCGCAGCTACAGCCTCTACGACCCGGACGAGCTCGGGGCCATGCTCGACCCCGAGCTGTCTCCCCAGGTGCAGGCCGTCGTCGACGCCCATCACAGCCTGTACACGGACGGCCGGCTGGGCGACCACGTCAACCGCATGTGCCTGACCGACACCCGACTGTTCCTTCCGGGACTCAACCTGGCCTACACCGATCGCTCGAGCATGTCGGCGTCGACTGAGGTGCGGGTACCGTTCGTCGACCCCATCGTGTTCAGGGCGGCCTTCAGCTTCAGCGGCGGCCGCAAGATCCGGGGACGGACGCAGAAGGTTCCGTTGCGCGAGGCCGCGGAGGACTGGGTGCCGCGTGATGTGCTCGACCGTCCCAAGGCCTCGTTCGGCGCCCCGCTGCGCGCGTGGGTCACCAACGACCTCGGTCCCCTGATCGACGACGTCCTCCTCGACGGCCGGCTGGCGTCGTCGGGCTTCCTGCGCTCGACGCCGCTGCGCCGGATGGTGGCAGATCAGCGCAGCGGTCGGCGGGACCAGTCCAAGCAGCTGTGGCAGCTGCTCTCGATGGAGCTGTGGTACCGCGGCGCACTGGCTGCCGGGGTCTCACCGCCATGAACGACATGCCCGGTGGCGCCGGTAGGGGGAAGGTCGCATGAAGCAAGTGGCTCAGAACTACAAGTCGGGGGACCTCGCGGTCCTGGACGTCCCTGTTCCGGCGTGCAAGCCAGGAGGCGTCCTAGTGCGTTCGCTCTGCTCGTTGATCTCGACCGGCACCGAGATGATGAAGGTCAGCGAGGCGAGGATGTCCCTGGTCCGCAAAGCGCGGGCCAGGCCTGACCAGGTACGCAAGCTGCTCGGCTCCGTGGCCCAGCAGGGTGCCCTGGCCACGTATCAGAAGGCGATGAACCGGCTGGACAGCTACACCCCCCTCGGCTACTCGCTGTGCGGCGTGGTGGTCGAGGTCGGCGCGGGGGCGGAGCAGTTCTCGGTCGGTCAGGTCGTCGCGGCCGCGGGCAACGAGTTCGCCCTCCACGCGGAGGTGAACTGGGTACCGACCAACCTGTGCGTCCCCGTACCGGACGGCGTAGCTCCCGAACACGCCGCATTCGCGACGGTCGGGGCCATCGCGATGCACGGCGTTCGGCGCGCCGAGGTCGCCCTCGGTGAGACCGCATGCGTGATCGGGCTCGGTCTCGTCGGTCAGCTGGTGGTGCGACTCCTCGTCGCGTCCGGCGTGCAGGTGGTGGGCTTGGACGTGGTGGAGGCCCGCTGCCGGGCTGCGGAGAAGGCGGGTGCCCTGTCGTGCGCCGCACCTGACGACGCGGGACTGCGCGAGGTCGAACAGGTCCTTCTCGATCGCACCGGGGGCCTGGGCGCGGACCATGTCCTGCTGGCTGCTGGTGGCGACTCGAACGGGCCGGTCGAGGTGGCGGCGCGCCTGGCACGCGACCGCGCCCGGGTGGTGGACATCGGGAAGACGCGGCTCGACCTGCCCTGGAACGCCTACTACGACAAGGAGTTGGACGTCCGCTTCTCCCGATCGTACGGTCCGGGTCGCTATGACGATCGCTACGAGCTCGAGGGCGTGGACTACCCGGCCGGCTACGTTCGCTGGACCGAGCGCCGCAACATGGCCTGCTTCCTGGATCTGCTGGCCGACGGTTCGGTGGACGTCGCCTCCCTGGTATCGGGCGTCCACCCGGTGGAGGAGGCCGCGGAGGTCTACAACCGGCTCGACGCGGGCTCGCTCCAGGGTGTCGGATTCCTCCTGTCCTACGGTGATGCCCCCGACGAGGAGTCGCCTGGGCGGACGATCCACGTCGGTGCCCGTACCGATCTCACGTCCCCGTCCCCGCAGCGGCAACAGTCGGCGGGTGTCCGCCTGGGCTTCATCGGGGCGGGCAACTACGCCACCTCCATGTTGCTGCCTCACCTGCGGGACAGCTCCGAGGTCGATCTGGTCTCCGTCGCAACGACGAGATCCCTCTCCGGGCTCAACGCCCAACGCAAGTTCGGCTTCGCGACCATCACGACGAGCGTCGAGACAGTGCTCGACGATGACACGCTCGACGCGGTGTTCATCGTCACCCGGCACCACTCGCATGCGCGGCTGGTGTGCCAAGCCCTGGAGCGCGGCCTCACCGTCTTCGTGGAGAAGCCGCTCGCCCTCACCGAGGTGCAGCTCGCCGAGGTCCTGGACACCGTCGAAAGAACGGGCAATGACCGGGTCATGGTCGGTTTCAACCGGAGGTTCGCACCGCTGCTCATCGATCTGCGAGAACGCCTCGGTCCGTCTCGTGGTCCGGTGTCGGCACGGTATCTCGTCAACGCAGGCCGCCTCGACCCGGGAAGCTGGTACCTCAACGAGGAGTTGGAAGGCTCGCGGTTCGCCGGCGAGGGCGGTCATTTCATCGACACGCTGAGCGCCCTGGTGGGGCACGACCCGGTCGAGGTGCACGCCATGGGAGCGGGGGCGACTATCCACGCCACCCTGCGCTTTTCCGACGGGTCCGTCGCGACGATCTCCTACGTCGTCGACGGCAGCTCACGTTTCCCGAAGGAGACCCTGGACATGGCGGGTGACGGCCGCAACGGGCGGCTGGACAACTTCCAGCGGGTCACGGTGTGGTCGTCCAAGGGAAAGCACGGCCGCAGGGTGCTCGCGGGGCAGGACAAGGGTCAGCGCGCGCAGCTGGAGCGCTTCGTCCATGCCGTCCGCACGGGCTCACCGATGCCGATCTCGCTGGAGTCGCTGGTGGCGACGACGCGAGCAACGGTCGCGGTGGGGAGCAGTCTGGCGACACGCGGGCCGGTGACCTGGTGAGCCGGCCCCGCCCCGGCTGGTACCTGCGACGGCTCCGAGGGATGTCGGTGACCGAGGTGGCCTACCGCACCCTGGATGTGGGGCGTCGCCGGGCCTGGGCACGTCGCCAGGTCCGCCCCGGCGAGGCGCCCCCGCCGCCGCCTGGCGTCCTACGAGAGCGGCCATTCGTCTCGCCACTGCCGGCGTCTGCCCGCGCCACCGTGGCTCCCGACGCCGCGTCCGCACTGGTCCGAGCCGCGGACAAGGTCCTGGCCGGAACATGGACGGTCCTGGGAACGCCCCGGGCCGACAGCGCCGACCCGGACTGGTTCCTTGACCCTCTCACCGGGCGGCGGGCGCCGGAGCGACGGCTGGCGTTCCGGGTCAACCACCGTGACGAGGCGGAGACCGGCAACATCAAGCAGGTCTGGGAGATGTCCCGTCACCATCACGTCACCGTGCTGGCGGCCGCATGGTGGCTGACGCAGGAGGAGCGCTACGCCGAGGCCGCCGCTCATCAGCTCCGCTCCTGGTGGGCTGCGAACCCGTTCCTGACCGGCGTGCACTGGACGAGCGGCATCGAGGCCGGCATCCGCCTGATCTCCTGGGTATGGATCCGCCGGCTGCTCGACGAGTGGCCGAAGGTCGGCGACGTGTTCGAGTACAACGACGATGCCGTTCGGCAGATCGCCTGGCACCAGGACTTCCTGAACGCCTTCCCCAGCCGCGGCTCCTCGGCCAACAACCACGTCGTGGCCGAGGCGGCGGGACGGCTCGCGGCGGCGTGCGCGTTCCCCTGGTACACCCGGACACCCCGGTGGCGACGCAGCGCCGCCGCCCTCCTGGAGCGCGAGCTGGCGGCCAACACCTTCGACGACGGTCTCAACCGGGAGTTGGCGACCGACTACCACCGCTTCGTGCTCGAACTAGGGCTGCTGGCCGCGGTCGAGGCCGACGCCCACGGACACGACCTGTCGACGGGGACATGGCAGCGTCTGGCGGCGATGCTCGATGCCGGAGCCGCCATCCTGGATGCCACGGGCAGGCCCCCGCGGCAGAGCGACGGGGACGAAGGGCGCGCGCTGGTCGTCGACGATCCTGACCACGATCCCTGGGCCACGGTCCTGGGCACGGGCTCCGCCCTGTTGGGGCCTTCGGACTGGTGGCCCGAGTTCGACGGCGGCATCCAGGCTTCCGTGGTCGGTGCCCTCGGCCGTGCCCGTCGCTTTCCACGACCACCGGTCCGGCCGCGCCGGTTCCCCGACGCCGGGCTGGTCATCCTGGGCTCCCGCGCCGACGACGGTCCCGAGATCTGGTGCCGGTGCGACGGCGGCCCCCACGGGTTCCTGTCGATCGCGGCGCACGCCCACGCCGATGCCCTGTCTCTCGAGGTACGGCACGACGGAGTCGACCTCCTCGCCGACCCCGGCACCTACTGTTACCACGGCGAGCCGACGTGGCGGGAGTGGTTCCGCTCGACGGCGGCCCACAACACCGTCGAGGTCGGCGGCGTGAGCCAGTCCGAGTCGGGCGGTCCCTTCCTGTGGGCCACGCAGGCCCGGACACGGACGGTGGCCTGTGACGTCGGCGGGCAGCGGGTCCAGACCTGGAGCGCGGAGCACGACGGCTACAGGCGCCTGAGCACTCCGGCGGCGCACCGCCGTTCGGTGACACTGGACTCACCCGGACGCAGCCTGACAGTCGTCGACATCGTCGACACCGCCGCGGAGGTTCCGCTGCGGCTCTCGTGGCACCTGGGCCCCGACATCCTGGTCGAACTGGACGGAGCGCAGGCCTCCCTCACCTGGCAGGTCGGTCCGGACAGCCAGCGGGGGACGCTCGTGCTACCCGAGGCGCTCGCCTGGACCTCGCACCGGGCTGAGGTCGGCCCTGTCTCGGGGTGGTATTCGCCGCGGTTCGGCCGCCGCGTGGCGACGACATCACTGGTGGGGCGCGGGACGGGCTCGTCCACGACCCGCCTAGTCACGTTGCTGGAGCTGCCATGAGCGACCAGGTCACCGACCTTCGCTCGACCGTGGCGGCGCTGCGTCGCCGCAGTCGCGTGCTGGCCGCAACCGCCGGGGCCGGCCTGGCCATGGGGGCCATCTACGTGATGGTGCAGCCGCCCCCTCTCACCAGCACGGCTCTCGTGCTCCTCCCCACACCCACGCTGGACCGGAGCAGCGGCACCGACGTGGCCACCCAGGTCCGCATCGCCCTGAGCGCCACCGTTCTCGGCAGGGCGGGCGAGACGGTCGAGCCGGCTCTCCCGGCCCGCTCGGTGGAGAACATGGTCGAGGTGTCGGCGCCGACGAACCAGATCATCGAGGTCGACGCAACCTCCACCCAGGCGTCGCAGGCCCAGACGCTCTCCCAGGCGGTCGCCGACTCGTACGTCGCCTACGTCAACGAGACCGCGCGAGCGGTCACCTCCGCCGCGTTGGCGGACCTCCAGACCAGGGAGGAGGACCTGCAGGCGCAGATCACCGCACTGCAGGATGAGATCACCTCGAGCACGGGTCGCCAGCAGGAGGTCGACCCTGCCTCGGCGGACGGCAGGCGCGAGGCGCAGCTGCTGGCCGAGCTTCGGACGGAACAGGCCAACATCTCGCTACAGCTCGACAAGGTCAAGGACGAGATCGCCGCCAGCGCCCCGGCGGGGTCGTCCGCGAGCGCCGCGGTCTCGGTCATCCAGCCGGCGACCACGGCCACGGGTCCCTCCACCGTGCGCCGACTGCTGAGCTGGACATCCCTCGGTGCCCTGATCTGCACCATGCTGGCGGTCGCCGGCCTCCTCGCGACTGCACGTCGCGACCCACGGGTCGGGCTTCGCGACGAGATCGCCGACGCGGTCGGCAGCCCGGTGCTGGCGGCGGTGCGGAGCAGGCCGCAGCGGTCGGTGGCGGGTTGGTCGACGCTGCTCGAGACGTACGAGGCGACTCCCGTGGAGTCATGGGCGTTCCGCCAGGTCCTGCGTGGCCTGGCGCCCGCGGACCGCGGCCAGGACCGCATGGGGGAGCCTCGTGCCACCGGGAAGGTGGATCACCCGCAGTCGATCACTGTGGTCTCGTTGTCCGGTGACGGACGGGGACTTGCCGTCGGTCCCCAGCTCGCGGCTTTCGCCTCGTCGCTGGGCATCGCGACACGTCTGGATACCGCAGTGGGGCACGACAGGGCGGCAACCCTGTGGGCAGCCTGCGCCGCCGATCGTGCCGCCCCACCTCGGCCCGGTCTGTTCGTCGGCGAGGTGCCAAAGGGGGAGACGATCGACCTGGCGATCACCTTGGTCGTCGTGGACCGGAGGCAGCCTGACCTTGTCGACGTGCCCACCACCGCCACCACCCTGCTCTCGGTGGCCGCGGCAACGGCAACGGAACTGGAGCTCGCCCGCGTTGCGGTTGCGGTCGACGACGCCGGTCGTCGCATCGACGGAGTCGTGGTTGCGGACCCTGACCGGACCGACCGGACCTCTGGGCGGCGCACCATGGACGAGAGGGCACGTCAGGTGGCACTGCCCAGGCGCCTGACCGGCATCGGATCGTCTGCTGTCACCGCCAGCGACCCCAACCGGACGCGAGCATGATCCCGGCAACATGGGACGCCCCGGACTTCGAGTCCGATGACCCCAGCGTGCCCGGGCGCCCGCTCCCCACCCTGGTGAGCCTGCACTTCCTTCGCTCCGCCCTGCGGCGTCGCTGGTTGGCGTGCGTCCTGTCCGCGGTTCTCGGGCTGCTCACGGCCGCGGCCTTCCTGGTCGCCTTCCCGCCCTCGCACGAGGCCAAGGCGATGTTGGTGCTGGCACACGACCCACAGGCCGATCCATCGCGCGCCATGTCCACCGATGTCATCCTGTTGACGACCCGGACTGTCGCGGCCCAGACGATCGCGAGCCTCGGGCTGACGATGACCCCCGACGACTTCCTCGGCGCCGTGACGGCCGTTCCGGTGAGCTCCGACCTCCTGTCGCTCACCCTCACTGCGCCCACCGACGCCGAGGCTGTTCGACGTCTGGAGGCCCTCACGTCGATCTATCTGAACTTTCGTGCCGAGCAACTCGCGCTGCTGTCGAACGTCGTCGTGGACGGCATGGAGCAGCGCATCGCGGAACTGCAGGGCGAGGTCGGGGAGCTCACGCAGCGCATAGATGAACTGTCGGCGGCCGGCGACTCCGGCGCGAGCGATCTGAGCGACGCGATCTCGCAGCGGGCGCAGGTCACGGGGCAGATCGGCACGTTGCAGCAGTCCGTGCAGGACGCAACCTTGAGGAATGCGTCCGTCGTGTCCTCCAGCCGGGTGATCGACGCAGCGGCGGTCGAGACCGGAGGGATGAAGCGCCGCATCGTGCTCACCATGGCGTCGGGGCTCATCGCAGGCGCTGCGCTCGGATGCGGCGCCGTACTGTTCCTCGCCATCACCTCCGACCGGCTTCGTCGGCGTTTCGACGTCGCAACCGCCCTCGAGGTGACGGTGCCCGTCAGCGTCGGCCGGATCGCACCACTGCAGCGCCGGTGGCAGCTATTCCCGCCACTGCGCGCCCTCGACGCGCGCCGCGCCGGTGAGCGCCGGCGGCTGGCACACGCGATCGAGATGGAACTTCCCGGGCCGGAACGGTGGGGCCGGCTGGCGGTGGCCTGCATCGACAACGCGGACGAGGTCCGCTTCGCCATGGCGACGGCGGCGATGGATCTCGCGGCCCATGGGCGTGACATCGTCCTCATCGATCTCACCGAGCACGGCGGCCTCGATGCCGCGGTCGAGGAGCTGATGGCCGGCGAGACGGTGGGTCGGCCCACCGTGCTGCGCCCACGAGGGATACCGGCGCTCGCCGGCGGTCCTGCCGACCTGCAAGCCGTCGGGCATGAGGACGAGGAGGAGGACTCACGATCGCCTGACCTGACCGACGTCTCCCTGGTCCTGGCGGATCTGGACCCATCGGTGGGGGCCGACCACCTCACGGCGTGGACCGAGAGGGTCATCGTCGCCGTGACCAGCGGCCTTTCGAGTGCCGAGAGAGTCAGGACCGCCGGGGACCTGGTCCGCGCCGCCGGGCTGGACCTGCGGTTTGCCGCCCTCCTGCGCGCCGACGTCACCGACGTGTCGTCGGGGGTGGCGGGTCCGGTGGAGTCGACGACACAGAACCCCGCACGTCGATGAGCACCCTGGCCCTCAGGGTGGACCGGGCGGCGGGCGGCCCGGGCGGCCGGCCCGCCCTGTTGCGCGGCCCTCTGCCGACATGGGCGGCGCTGTTCGCCAACGTCCTCGCGTTCTCCAGCCTGCCGACGGCCGTGCCCATCTCCGGCTCCGTCGGCCAGCTGGTCACCCAGGGTGCGCTCATCGTCGCCTTTCTGCTTGCGCTCCTGGCCAACCCCGGAGGCGTGGTCCGACCATCCCTGTTCCTGGTGCTGCTGACCATGCTCGGCACCGTCGCCCTCATGGTCAGCATCCACAACGAGTTCGTGCTGGGGTCGACGTTCCGTGCCTGTCGCCTCATCGGCTTCACGGTGGTGCTGTGGTTGCTCACCCCGTGGTGGGGCAGGCGCGACCTCGTCCTGCTGCGTTCTCATCTGACCTGCCTGCGCATCGTCCTCCTCTCGGTTCTCGTCGGCGCCGTCCTCGCCCCAGGCGCTGCGTTCTCCTACCAAGGTCGCCTGTCGGGCGCCCTGTGGCCCATCCCCCCGACGCAGGTGGCCCATTACGCCGCCGTCCTGCTCGGGTGCACCGTGGTGCTGTGGTTCGGTGGAGCGGTACGCGGTCGGACCGCCTTGTGGACGCTGATCGGAGCGGGAGCGGCCCTCGTCGGCACACACACGCGGACCGCTCTCATCGCGATGGCTCTGGGCCTGGCCGTGGCCGGCGCCAGCATGTTCATCGGTCATGCGCGAGTCCGGCGCACATCTGCGCTGCTGGGCGTGCTCGGTGTGGCCGCGGCCACTCTCTTCGCACCGTTGATCCTTGACTGGCTGTGGCGCGGGCAGACGCTGCAGGAGGCCGCGGAGCTCACCGGGCGGACCAAGGTGTGGTCGGCCATCTTCGGGCTACAACGCCCGTGGCTGGAAGAGCTCTTCGGGTCGGGACTGTCCAACAAGTCCTTCAACGGTCTCCCGATCGACAGCAACTGGCTCGCCGTCTACCTGGACCAGGGCTGGTTCGGCGTGTTCGTCGACGCGGCGCTCCTCCTGGTCCTCATCCTCCTCGCCATGACCCACCGCCGAGGAATCAGGCGTGCAGTAGCGCTGTTCCTGGTCACCTACTGCCTCGTGGCCTCGATCAGTGAGACGGGGCTCGGCGACGCGTCGCCCTACCTGCTCAACCTCGTCGTTGCTGCGTCGCTGCTGGCCGCCCCCGCCGGGAAGGGGCGCACATGAGGATCCTCGTCGTGCACAACCGCTACCGGCCGACAGCACCCAGCGGAGAGAACGCGGTCGTCGACCAGGAGTCGTCCGCCCTCTCGGCCCGCGGTCACGACGTCGTTCTCGTCCAGCGTCACAGCGAGGACATCGCCGCCTGGTCACCGTTGCGGCGTGCCACACTGCCGGCCCGCGTGCTGTGGAGCGAGGGCTCGCGGCGTGAGGTCAAGGCGGCACTGGACTGGTCCGCACCGGACGTCGTCCACATCCACAACACCTTCCCTTTGGTGACGCCGTCGGTCCTGTACGCCTGTCGCGACGCCTCGGTCCCCGTCGTCGTCACTGTGCACAACTACAAACTGGGCTGCGCGAGCGGGGAACTCTTCCGCGACGGACGGGTCTGCCATGACTGCCTGGGCGGTTCCGCCCTTCCCGCGCTGGCCCACGGCTGCTACCGCGGCTCGCGAGCGTCGACGGCCCCGGTCGTGCTCGGGTCGTGGATGCACAACACCGCGTGGCGGACCATGGTCGCTGCCTACGCCTTCATCTCCGGCGCCCAACGGGACCTGCTCGCACCGGTCGGGCTCCCCGCCGACCGCAGTTTCGTCAAGCACAACTTCGTGCCCCCTCCGCCGCAGCAGGCCGACGTCGCCACCGAACCCATCGTCGCCTTCGTCGGGCGTCTGGACGCGGCGAAGGGCGCTCCGTTCCTGATGCGGGCATGGGATGCCTTCCGCTCCCGCCGTTCCCGGTCGCCGTTGCGCCTCGTGGTGGCGGGCGGGGGAGAACTGTCGGACGCCGTGGCCCGCTGGGCGACCGGACACCCCAGCGTGACCGTGGCGGGTCACGTCTCGCGCCCGGAGGTGTCCGGCATCCTGGCGAGGTCACGCGCCGCGGTCGTCCCCTCGCAGTGGGAGGAGACCTTTGGCATGGTCGCGGTCGAGGCCATGGCCGCCGGCACGGCTCCCGTGGCCTCCGCGCACGGGGCGTTCCCCGAGTTGGTGACCCACGGGTCGGACGGCGCGCTCTTTCCTCCAACCGACCTCGATGCCTTGGTGGACATCCTCGCGGATGTCGACGACGACCCGCAGCGATGGGACGGGTACGGCCGGCAGGCGCGCCAGACATACCGAAGTCGCTTCACTCCGGAGGCGAGCGTCGACCGGCTTCTGGACATCTACCGCTTCGCCGTGGAGCACCCGATCGAGCCGTCCGGCCGCTCGACACGTATCGGAGCGCCCAGATGACCACCATCTCCGCGGAAGCACCTGCAGCTCCGGAGGCCCCCAGCAGGCGCGGCGTGACTCAGGTGGTCCGACGCCTTGGTTGGGGGGTGGCCGACCAGGCCATCTCGAGCCTCAGCAATTTTGCGCTCGGGCTCTTCGTTGCGCGCACCTTCGGTGCCAGCAGCTTTGGGGCGTTCACGCTCGCCTACGTCACCTACACCGTGGTCATCAACGCGGCACGCGGCCTCGCGACAGATCCGCTGCTCGTCCGCTACAGCGGGGCCGTGGGTCGTCGCTGGCGCCCTGCCACGTCGGCGGCCGCGGGGACCGCGCTCGCCGTCGGCGTGGCAGTTGGTGCCGTTTGTGTCGTCGCGGGCCTGCTCCTGCCGAATCCCGTGGGGCCGGTGTTCGTCGCACTCGGCGTCGGCTTGCCTGGTCTCGCACTGCAGGACAGCTGGCGCTTCGCCTTCTTCGCACGTGGTCGCGGATCTTCCGCGTTCGTCAACGACCTGGTCTGGACCGTTCTGCTCGTGCTGGCTCTCGTCGCGCTCACCAGCCGAGGAGACGGTAGCGCGGCGGGTTGCATGCTTGCCTTCGGAGGGACTGCCACGCTCGCTGCCGTGCTCGGGGCGGTTCAGGCGAGCGTCCTGCCACGCCCGGCCCGCGCGGCAGCGTGGCTGCGGACCCACCACCAACTGTCCGTTCGGTACCTCGTCGAGAACGTCAGTATCAGCGGGGCATCGCAGCTGCGCTCCTTCGTGCTGGGTGCCGTGGCCAGCCTCGCAGCCGTCGGTTACGTGCGGGCCTCTGAGATCCTGATGGGCCCATTCCTCGTCGTTCTCATGGGAATCAGCCAGGTAGCTGTCCCCGAAGCCTCGCGTGTGTTCCACCGAGCCTCCGGACACCTCACCCGCTTCTGTTTCGTGCTCGGGGGTGCCCAGGCTGCTGCGGCCGTCGCCTGGGGGTTGATCCTCGTGACGGTCTTTCCACTCGGTCCTGGGCCTGCCCTACTCAAGGAGCTCTGGATGCCGACTTCACAGCTGCTTCCGGCGATAACCATCACGGTCGCTGCGGCCTCCTTCTCTACCGCGGCTACGGCAGGATTGCGGGCCATGGGTGTCGCCCGCCGAAGCCTCCGAGCGCAGTTGACGGCCTCAGCGGCCTACGCCATCGGGGGCGCGGGCGGGGCCATCCTGGGGGGAGCCCTCGGCGCGAGCTGGGGCGTGGCGGCTGCGCAGTGCTTCGCCGTGCTGGTGTGGTGGCATCAGCTTCGGTCGGCTCTGACCGACCACCAGTCGACGGCGGGGGTGGCCGCGTGAGAGCCACTGGAGCAGTACCCCGCCTCACGCTGGGCCTGCCTGCCTACAACGGCGAGCGTTTCCTCGCTGCGTCCCTGGACGCCCTCCTGGCCCAGACCTTCACCGACTTCGAGCTGATCATCTCCGACAACGGCTCCACGGATCGTACGGGTGAAATCGCCCGGCGGTACGAGTCGATCGACCCGCGCGTGCGGTACGTCCACCACCCCCGCAACCGCGGCTCGTCGTTCAATCACAACTTCGTGATCGAGCAGGCGCGCGGCGAGTTCTTCAAGTGGGTGTCCGACGACGACCTCTACGACCCGGACCTGCTCCAGCGGTGCATCGACGCCCTCGACTCCCGGCCCGAGATCCCCCTGGCGCATGCCTGGACGGCGTTCATCGACGATGCGGGCGGGATCACCCACACAGTCGACTACCCACTGACGACCGATGTCCCCGATGCCGTCGAGCGCTTCCGGAGCGTGCTGTACACGCAGGGAGGTGACGACATCTACGGCGTCATCCGAATGTCGGTCCTCCGCCAGGTGGCACCATTCGGCAGCTACCACTGGGCCGACCGCACGTTCGTCGCAGAACTGGCCCTGCACGGTCCCTTCCACAACGTGCCCGAATTTCTCTACTTCCGGCGTGACCACCCCATGCGGGCTACCCGGGTCGCACCCGGCATCCGTCGGCGATGCACCCATCTGGATCCCAGCCGGGCGAACCGTTGGCGCAATCCTGTCGTGCGCCTGGTCGCGGAGTACCTGGTGGCGTACGTCGCGGCGATCTCGCGTGCACCCATCAGTCCTGCAGACCGCTGGCGGTGCGCGAGGGTGCTGGCTGTGTGGGTTGCGCGTCATGCCGACCCGAGGCGCGAACGGCGGCTCCTGGAGAGTCCTGCCTCGGCGGCCCAGCTGGAGGGCAAGGCTCTGTGAGCCGGCCCGTTCGCCGGGTGGCGTTCTACGGATACCTCGGCAGCGGCAATACCGGCAACGACGCCACCCTCGAGACGGTCCTGGCCTGGTTGGAGTCCGCCCACCCGGACGTCGAGGCGCGGTGCATCACCATCGCGCCCGCCGAGGTGCAGGCCAGGTACGGTGTCCCGTCCGTTCCCTTGTCGTGGCCTCCCCCGGGTCCGGGCGGCAACCGAGTGGTGGTGGCATCGCGCAAGCTGCTCGGACGACTGCTCGACGTACCCCGCAGCTACGCGCTGGCCGGATCCGTTGACGCAGTAGTCGTCCCGGGCATGGGTGTGCTCGAGGAGAAGCTGGGGGTCCGGCCCTGGGGTCTGCCCCTCTGGCTGTTTCTCATCGCGGCCGCGTGTCGCCTGCGCGGGCGCCGCTTCGTGCTGCTCGACGTGGGAGCGGAATGCGCGGCGAATCCGGTCACGAGGCGGTTGCACGTCGCCACCGTCGGCCTGGCAACGCATGTCAGCTACCGGGACGCCGCATCGGCCGCAGCAATGCGCCGGGCCGGCGCGCGCGCTCCCGCGGCGGTCGCCCCCGACCTTGTTTTCGCCCACCCCGCTCCGACTCTGGCGATGCCCGAAACAGGACTCCTCGTCGTGGGCGTGATGGCGTACTACGGGCGGGGGGACGACCCGGTCCGCGGCGCGGATGTGCGCCGCATGTACGTCGCGGCAATGGCGGAAGCGGTAGCGCGGTTCGTAGCCGCGGGGGACCGCGTCGTGCTGGTCGGTGGGGACCGGGTCGACGTCGACGTGGCGGACGAACTACGAGCGGCCGTCCTCGTCGTGTACCCGGGCCTGCCCGACGACGCGGTACTCGTCCGCGACGTCGCGACGTTCACCGAGCTCACGGACGAGATGATGCGGGCCGACGTCGTCATCGCGTCACGCTTCCACAACCTGATCTGCGCCCTTCGGCTCGCCCGGCCGACCGTGTCGGTCGACTACGCGAAGAAGAACCGCCACCTCATGCGGGCCCTGGGCCTGGAAGGCTATTGCCAGGACATCGAGCACCTGGACGCCGACCGACTGGTGGCGCAGGTCCGGGCCGCACGGATGGACAAGGCTGCGCTCGCCGCCCGGGTCTGTGATGCCACGCGTATCTACGCTGGCCAGGTGGAGTCCCTGCTCGAGCGGGTTGCCGATGAGGCACTGGGGCTCGCCCATTCCGGTGGCACGGGCACGACGTGAGGACGAGATCGAGACCTGCCGCATGGTGGTGGACGGCACCCATCGTCATGGCGATCGCTGCAGCGGTCGTGCTGGCCGTGGCCGCCGAAGACGGTGGTCCGGGTGGTCGTACCGCCGACGGTTCCGATCGAGCGGACGTCGCTGGGACCCCGACGCACAGCCCACTTGCTGCGCCGCCAGCGGATCTGGCAACGACGGCCCCGAGGACCCCCGCTGCGCAGAGGTGCGACAGTGCAGCCCTCACCGGGCCGTCCGCGCCTCCCGCGGGCACGGTGGAGGTGTCGACGGCGCAGAGTCTCGCCGACGTCGTGGCGGCGCACGCCGGGCGCACCACGTATTGGCTCTCGCCCGGCATCCACCACCTTGGACGCGGCGCGTACAACCAGGTGGTCCCTCATGCCGGCGACACGTTCATCGGAGCCCCAGGAGCAGTCCTCGACGGCCGGCACGAGAACCGCTACGCCTTCACGGGTGGCGCCCCCGACGTCACGATCTCGTTCCTGACCGTGCAGAACTTCGGCTCGGTCGGGGACAACAACAACGAGGGCGTGGTCAACCATGACTCGGCGGCGGGCTGGACGGTGATGTCGAGCACCATCCAGAACAACGCCGGCGCGGGTGTGATGGTCGGCTCTGGTAACCGTCTGATCGGGAACTGCCTGCGTGACAACGGGCAGTACGGCTTCAACGCCTACAGCGTCGACGGCGTGAACGGCGTGGTCCTGGCCGGCAACGAGATCTCCGGCAACAACACCGACGACTGGGAGAGCCGACAGCAGGGGTGCGGCTGTACGGGGGGTGGCAAGTTCTGGGAGACCACTGGCGCCGAAGTCACCGACAACTACGTCCACGACAACCGGGGGGTCGGGCTATGGGCGGACTCCAACAATGTCGGCTTCCTCTTCCAGGGCAACTACGTGTCTGGCAACGACGCCGAGGGTGTCATGTACGAGACGAGTTACAACGCGGCGATCGTGGACAACACGTTCGTCAGGAACGCGCTCGTCAAGGGTCCCACCAACCCGGGATTCCCCGCCTCCGCGATCTACCTCTCGGAGTCGGGAAGTGACACCAGGGTTGAGGGGCCCTACAACGAGACACTTCGAGTCTCCGGGAACGTGTTCACCGACAACTGGTCGGGGATCGTGGCGTGGGAGAATGCGGATCGATTCGCCGGATCCCCCACCAATACGAGCACGGGCGTCGGCACACTGGTGAACCCATCCGTGGCAACGGTGGCGGCATGTGCGACGGAGTCCAACATTACGGAGAAGCCGTACATCGACGACTGTCGGTGGAAGACGATGAACGTGCTCGTGGAGGGCAACGTCTTCTCGGTCGACCCGTCGACAATCCCTGACTGTTCACCATCGAATGGCTGTGGCTTCAATGGGCTCTTCTCGAACTACGGCACGTACCCAGACTGGTCGCCGTACCAGGGTGAGGTCGTGGAAGAGGCCATCACGTTCGAGCAGAACAACGTGTGGCGGAACAACACGTACACCGGGAACTGGCACTTCATGGTCGAGGAGAGCGGGCATTCGGTCACCTGGGAGACCTGGCGGTCGGAGCCGTATCATCAGGACCCCGGCAGCACTTTGAACTGATCGTCGTTCAGCCCTCGGGCATCCTGACGTGAGTCATCAGGTCAGGATGCCCGGAACAGAACGGCTCGCATCACGGCTCGGACGGCCGCCGACTCCGTACGACGATCATCGTGGTACCCGCGAGGGCCAGACCGATGCCGACGCCAAGAAGGCTCCCGAAGTCGCCGCCGGTCTTGGGCAGAGGCTCGTCGGACTCCAGCGGGTTCTCCACCACGATCTCGACCACGACGTCGGCTTCCTCGATCGTCACGGTGGGCCCTGGGTCGAACACGGGCTCGCCGTAGGAGAAGCCCTCGGCGGCATCGGGCACACCGGTTTCGTCGACGGTGCACTCGGTGCCGAGCGGGATGCCCTCGATCACCAGGACCTCGTCGGCGACCAGCGTGAACTCGCCGTCGAGCGTGTCGTCCGTGCAGTCCAGGGTGAACGCGAACTCGGAGCCGTCGACGTACCCGTCGACCTCGCCGGTGACGACCTTGCCGATCGCCAGCCCGCCCAACGGGGTGTCTTCGAGCGGGTTGTCGACCGTGACCGTAACCGTCTCATCGGCGTCCTCGATGACAACGGTCTGACCGGGGTCGTAGGTCGGCGGACCATAGAAGAAGCCGTCGGCGGCATCGGGAACCCCGGTCTCTTCGACGGTGCACTCGGTGCCGAGCGGGATGTCTTCGATGAGCTGCGGCTCGTCGGGCACCAGGTCGAGTTCGGCGTCGAACGCGTCGTTGTCGCAGTCGACCGTGACGCCGAACGTGGTCCCGTCGACGTAGCCCTGGGTGGCGCCGGACAACGTCTTGACGACTTCAAGGGCGCCGACCTGGAGCACGCTCGGGATCTTGAGCAACACCTGCCCGGCCCAGCCGCCGGACTCCTCCAGGTCGCCGGTTCGGGCGAGCGCGTCGGTCGGCGACTCGAGCTGGAAGGCCAGCCAGGTGGAGCCGGCAGGAACGATGACGTCCACCTGGGACAGCGCCCAGTCCCGGCCGACGAACCCGCCGTCGACCGGCCTGATCTCGACGGCCTGGTAGGCGCACGTCGTCGGGTCGGGGCAGGCATGGCCGTCCTCCGGCACGACCCAACTGTCGCCGAGGCCGTCGGTGCGGCCCGGGTTCGAGCCTGCGGCCAACCGGTCGGTCGGGTTGATCACTGGATCACAGCCGGGGTAGCCGAAGGGCTGCCGGGCGATCTCAATGCCGCTGAGACCAGCAGGCGCGATCGGCTCGCCCCAGGTGTCGAACGTGACCAGGTCATCGGTGGGCGGTGGGGCTGCGCCCTCGCCGGCCGCATACCAGAGGTTCGCCTCCCGGCAGACCCCGACAGCAGCCTGGGCGACCCCACCGGCGGTGAACTGGACGGTGACGACACGGTCCTCCGTGGAGGCCGGGACCTCGAAGACGAACAGGTCGGTGACGTGACCCTCACCCGGCGCGGGGTTGGCCGGATCGCCGCTGCCCCAGACCGCCTCCTGGTTCTCGTTCCCGCCACCGAAGTACACGTCGACGCCACCGCGCCAGGAGATGTCACTCGGCTCGGTGCAGGGGCCGGGCAGCTCGTACACCACTGTGACGGTGGCACCCCACGAGCCGGCACCTTCGGCGAACCAGTCCTCGGCCAGCCATCCGGCCAGGTCGAAGTCGTACGTGCCGGCCGCTGTCACGAGATCGGAGATGTCGGCCAGCCAGGCGTAGACCTCGTGCGGGTTGTCCGGGTCGCTCGGTCCCGGTGGCGCGATCGCGGTGCCGGCCGGCTCGGGGAGCTTGGTGCCCTCGACGGGCTGCGCCGCACCGCCATCGACAGCGACCTGCAGTGTGCTGGTGTCGGGGTCGTCGCCACTGGGGTCGTTGCCGGGCACGTGGTCGGTGCCGGACCACTCCAGGAAGGTCAGCAGCGGCTCGCCGGGCACCACGAGGTCGGCGACGGTGCCCGAGCCGGACTCGACCATGCCCGTGGCGCCGCTGACGAAGTCGGCACAGACGCCCTGAAGCTCGGGCAGAAGGCCGGCCTCGGTGAGGTCGACGCTGCCGTCGCCGCTGGCTGGCAGCACGACGGTGCCCAGCGCTAGCGCGGCTGCGGCGGCGGACAGGGTGGTCCGACGGAGGACTGTACGGCCCATGGGAATGCTCCACCGGCTCTCAGGGGATCAACGCTCGGACGGATCAGATAGAACGACCGCGCTGACGTTAGCGGATCATCGGTCGTGGTGGTAGGACCGCCGCTCAACTGTTGTATTGATTCTGGGCGTAGGCGAGCCCGTCGACGACGAGCGCCTCGACGGCGTCCGCCGCCCGGTCGACGTGCAGCGGCAGGTCGGCGCGCTCGACGGCCGCGAAAGGCTTGAGGACGAAGGCGGCCGGATCCGTCCGTCCCGGCGGCCTGCCGATTCCGAGGCGGACTCGGCCGAAGTCGCCGGTGCCCAGGCTGGCCCGCACCGACCGCAGGCCGTTGTGCCCGTTGTCGCCTCCGCCCAGCTTGATCCGCAGCGTCCCGTAGGGCAGGTCGAGCTCGTCGTGGATGACCACCAGCCGCACGATGTCGACCTGGTAGAAGACGCGCAGGCTCGCGACCGGGCCGCCGGACTCGTTCACGTAGGAGCGCGGCCGGGCCAGGACCGTCCGAACGCCCAGTGACCCACCGATCCGGGTCTCTACGACGTCGGCACGGCCGCGCCGGTGCGCCTTGAACGTGGCGCCGAGCCGCTCCGCCAGCAGCTCGACGACGAGCCGGCCGACGTTGTGCCGGGTGGCCGCATAGGAAGGGCCGGGGTTGCCGAGCCCGACAACGAGCCACGTCTCGTCGGACATCGGCGACTCCGGCCCCCTCGTACGGGTTCGGCTCAGCCCTCGGCGGGCGACTCCTCGGGAGCAGCCTCGGCAGCTTCGGGTTCGGCCCCCTCGGGCGCAGCCTCGACTGCGGCGGCTTCCTCGATCTCGCCGGCACCTTCGGCTTCCATCTCCTCGGCCGTTGGAGCCATGGAGATGTTGACCACGAGCAGGTCCTCGTCCGCGTCGAGCGTCGCCCCCGATGGCAGGTGGAGGTCCTTGGCGTGGATCTGGGTGCCGGCCCCGAGTCCGTCGACCGAGACTTCGACCCTGACCGGGAGGTTGGTGGCCTCGGCCTGCAGCGAGACTGTGACGTGCTCGAGGTTCACCAGCGTCTCCGGTACAGCCTCGCCGACGACGACCACCGGTACGTCGACGACGACCTTCTCGCCACGACGTACCAGGATCAGGTCGACATGTTCGATGAAGCCCTTGAGCGGGTCACGCTGGATGTGCTTGGGCAGGGCGAGCTCGTTGTCGCGGCCGTCGATGTCGAGTGTGATCAGCACGTTGCGCGTCTTGAGCGCCAGCATGGTGTCGTGGCCGGGCAGCGAGAGATGCAGCGGATCCGTGCCGTGGCCGTAGAGCACCGCGGGCACCTTGTCGGCGCGGCGCAGACGGCGCGCCGCGCCCTTGCCGAACTCGGTGCGCAGCTCGGCGGCGATCTTCACGTCGGACACGGGGTGACTCCTCGAGGTGGCGGCGGGTGGTCGGACGCGTCAGGGGCACCGGGTACGAGGGCCCACGGCGACGGACCACCGCGTCGATCACGGAGCCGGTCAGTTGGCGCCCTCGCCGAGGCAACCGGGGTAGTCTACCCGCTGGCCGCCACCCCGCGCGAACCGCCGACCGCCAGCCTCTGTGTGGGTCAGGCGTTGCCGTCGAACAGGCTGGTGACCGAACCGTCTTCGAAGACCTCACGGATCGCGCGCGCGATCAACGGCGCGATCGACAGCGTGGTGAGCTTGTCGAAACGGCACTCGGCGGGAATGGGCAGTGTGTTGGTGACGACGACCTCACGGACCCGCGAGTTCTTGAGCCGGTCGACTGCGGGGCCGGAAAGCACGGCATGGGTGGCAGTGATCAGCACATCGGAGGCGCCGCTGGCGAGCAGTGCGTCGGCCGCCTGGGTGATCGTCGTCGCGGTGTCGATCATGTCGTCGACCAACAGGCAGGTGCGGCCCTCGACGGCGCCCACCACCTCGTGGACGCGCACCTGGTTGGCCTCGTTGGGGTCGCGTCGCTTGTGGATGATCGCCAGCGGCGTGCCCAGCTTGTCCGCCCAGAGGTCGGCCACCCGGACCCGCCCGGCGTCGGGCGAGACCACGGTCATGTTCGAGGAGTCGTACCTCGTCTGGACGTAGTCGGCCAGGATCGGCAGCGCCCACAGGTGGTCGACCGGACCGTCGAAGAAGCCCTGGATCTGGGCCGAATGCAGGTCGACGGCCATCAGCCGGTCGGCGCCGGCGGTCTTGAACAGGTCCGCGATCAGCCGGGCCGAGATCGGCTCCCGCCCGCGGTGCTTCTTGTCCTGGCGGGCGTAGCCGTAGAACGGCATCACCACCGTGATCCGTTTGGCCGACGCCCGCTTGAGCGCATCGACCATGATCAGTTGCTCCATGATCCACTCGTTGATCGGAGTGGCATGGCTCTGGAGCACGAAGGCGTCCGAGCCCCGGATGCTCTCCTCGAAGCGGACGTAGATCTCGCCGTTGGCGAAGTTGAAGACCTTCGTCGGGATCAGCCCGACGCCGAGTTGCTCGGCGACCTCCGTGGCGAGCTCCGGGTACGCCCGGCCACCGAAGAGCATCAGCGTCTTGGTGCCGGAGGCCTTGATGCCGCTCACGGTGCGCTCCCCTCGACGCCGGCGTCGTCCCCAGTCTGCCCGGCATTCGCGCGGTTCGCCGCATCGGCTGTCTTGGTCCCCGGTCGCTTGCGCTCGACCCAGCCCGCGATGTTGCGCTGCTTCCCCCTCGCGACGGCGATCTCGCCCGGCGCCACATCCTCGGTGACCGTCGAACCGGCGGCGACGTAGGCGCCGTCGGCGACGTCGCGCGGCGCCACCAGCACGGAGTTGCTGCCCACGAACGAGTGCCGTCCAACGGTGGTGTGGTGTTTGTGCACCCCGTCGTAGTTGGCGACGACCGTGCCGGCCCCGATGTTCGCGCCCTCGCCGATGGTGACGTCGCCGGCATAGGTGAGGTGCGGCACCTTCGCGCCGTCGCCGATGGCGGCGTTCTTCGTCTCGACGAAGGTTCCGATCTTGCCGCCGGCGCCGAGCGCCGTGCCCGGCCGCAGAGAGGCGAACGGACCGACGGAGGCCGAGTCTCCGATCACGGCGCCGGACCCGTGGGAGCGGATCACCGTGGCCCCGGCCCCGACGCTGACGTCTCTCAGGGTGGTGTCCGGGCCGACCTCCGCGCCGTCGCCGACCTGCGTCGCTCCGTGAAGCTGGATCCCGGGTCGAAGGGTGACGTCGCTGCCGAGCTCGACCGTCACGTCGACCCAGGTCGTCGCCGGATCGACGACGGTGACGCCGGCCCGCATCCAGCGTTCGAGTACGCGGCGGTTGAGCTCTGCCCCCAATGCGGCGAGCTGGACCCGGTCGTTGACCCCCTCGGTCTGCCAGGTGTCCGAGGTCTGCACTGTGCCCACCCGGTGGCCGTCGGCGCGCGCGATCTCGACCAGGTCGGTGAGGTAGAGCTCACCTTGGGCGTTGTCGGTCGTCAGCCGCGCCAGGCCGTCGCGCAACACTGCGGCGTCGAAGGCGTAGATTCCCGAGTTGATCTCGTGGATCGTCTGAACGTCGTCCGATGCGTCCTTCTGTTCGACGATGCCGAGGACACCACCGTCGGCGTCGCGGATGATCCGTCCATAGCCGGTGGGGTCGTCGAGCTCGGCCGTCAGCACGGTCACGGCGTTGCCGTCGGCGACGTGCCGGTCGACAAGCTCGCGCAACGTGTCGCCGCTCAGCAGCGGCACGTCGCCGTACGTCACCACGACGACGCCGTCGAGCAGGGGCAGGGTCTCCAGCGCACATCCGACCGCATGACCGGTGCCCCGCTGCTGATCCTGGACGGCCGTGGTGACGTGTGGGGCGGTCGCGGCCAGGTGGGCGGTGACGTCGTCGCGGCCGTGCCCGACGACGACCACGAGGTGCTCGGGTGTCAACGCTGCGGCCGCGGCGACCGCGTGGCCGACCAGCGTGCGGCCACCCAGCTCGTGCAGGACCTTGGGGGTGGAGGACTTCATCCGCGTGCCTTCGCCGGCGGCGAGGACGAGGACGGCGGCCAAGCGTGCGCTCACGCGGCTAGCTCCTGGGCGTCGGTGGCAGGGCCGCCGCCGACGATACCTCGGCCGGGAGCAGGTACATGCACGCGTCAGGGTCCGCAGCGAGAGCGGTTTCGCGACTGCCGGAAAGATCAGCGCTCCCCGGGCAGGAATCGAACCTGCGTCGCTACTCCTGATTCAAAGTCAGGCGGCCCCTACCAACAGAGCAACCGGGGATCGGTGCCCTTCAAGTTTGTCACGGTGCTGGAGCATTGCTGCTTCGCGGCCGCTCCAGGCCGGCTGCGACACCCGCCCGAAGGCGCATGTCGCAACCGTTCACTCGGGATTGCCAGGTGGTGCGGCTTGCGCAAGTTACGGTGGCGTAGGTTACGGTGGCGTAGCCAAGGCAATCCTCACGAGGGAGACGCGCCATGACGCCTCCGACCGTCACCGAGACCCGCCCGCAGACCACGCTGGACGACCCGCCGCTCGGGACCCTCGGCGGCGACCAGCAGTCGCTCAAGGAGAGGATCATCCTCGGCGCCTTCATCGCCGTCCCCTTCCTCGCCATTCTGGTCGCGATCCCGTTCGCCTGGGGCGGGTGGCTGGGGCCGGTCGACATCGCCCTCGCCGTCGTCATGTACGCGATCTCCGGCCATGGCGTCACCGTCGGCTTCCACCGCTACTTCACCCACCGTTCGTTCAAGGCCAACCGCGGCACCAAGATCGCGCTCGCCCTCGCCGGCAGCCTCGCGATCGAGGGCCCGGTCATCCGTTGGGTCGCCGACCACCGCAAGCACCACAAGTACTCCGACCGCGACGGCGACCCGCACTCGCCGTGGCGCTACGGCGAGACCGTCCCCGCCCTGGTCAAGGGCATGTTCTACGCCCACATGGGCTGGATGTTCGACGTCGAGCAGACCAACCAGCGCCAGTACGCACCCGACCTGCTCAGAGACGACGACATCCGCCGCATCAGCAAGGCGTTCCCGTGGCTGGTCATGGTGTCGCTCCTGCTGCCGGCGGTTCTGGGTGGCCTGCTGACGTGGTCCTGGCAGGGCGCGCTGACCGGGTTCTTCTGGGGCACGCTGGTCCGGGTGGGCCTGCTGCACCACGTGACCTGGTCGATCAACTCGATCTGCCACGCGATCGGCGAGCGGCCGTTCGAGAGCCGCGACAAGTCCGGCAACGTCTGGTGGCTCGCCTTCCTGTCCATGGGCGAGTCGTGGCACAACCTGCACCACGCCGACCCGACCTGCGCGCGCCACGGCGTGCTCAAGGGCCAGATCGACTCCACCGCGCGGATCATCTGGGCACTCGAGAAGCTCGGCTGGGCATGGGACGTCCGCTGGCCCAGCCCCGAGCGGATCCAGGCGAAGCGGATCGACGACTACGGCGGCGAGAAGACTCTCGTCGCACCCTGACGGCTGCGTCGGGCGAGGACCCCTTCCGCTGCGCCGACGGCACCGTCCTACCCCGACAGGCATCATGAGCCACGTGACCGAACCCGCAACGACGCGGCCGCGCGCGACCCGGAGCCGGGTCCGCATGACCGGAAAGCAGCGGCGTGAGCAGCTGCTCGACATCGGCCGGGCCCTGTTCGCCGAGCGCGGCTTCGGTGGCACGTCCATCGAGGAGATCGCCAGCCGGGCAGGCGTGTCCAAGCCCGTCGTCTATGAGCACTTCGGCGGCAAGGAGGGCCTGTATGCCGTCGTCGTCGACCGCGAGATGGAGCAGCTTCTCGACCGCATCACCAGCGCTCTCCGCTCGGCGGACCATCCCCGGGCCGTCCTCGAGCACGCTGCGCTGGCGTTGCTCGACTACATCGAGACGTCGACCGACGGGTTCCGGATCCTGGTCCGCGACTCGCCGGTCGCCCAGTCGACCGGCGGGTTCGCGAGCCTGATCTCCGACGCCGCCAGTCAGGTCGAGCACATCCTCGCCGCCGAGTTCAAGGCGCGCGGTTTCGAGCCGCGGCTCGCTCCGATGTACGCGCAGATGCTGGTCGGCATGGTCGCCCTCACCGGGCAGTGGTGGCTCGACGTCCGCAAGCCGAAGAAGGCCGACGTCGCCGCGCACCTGGTCAACCTGGCGTGGAACGGCCTGGCTGGGCTGGAGGAGAAGCCGCGTCTGAGCGCCGACCGCCGCTGACGGGCTCCTACCCCTCACCACCCCATCTTGTGAAGGGTCCTGAATGCTATGAGCGTCGGACAGCGTTGAGAACCCTCCGCAAGACGCGGCCGAGGCAGGTTGATGTTCGCGGTGTCTTGAGGTCAAGATGCTCGACCCGTAGAGTCGCGCCGTGGCCACCCCGTCAAGCGAGGACGAGGTCGACCGGCTGGTGCGGGCCTGGCGACGCGAGCGTCCCGACCTCGACGTCGGGCCGCTGGAGGTCCTCTCCCGGGTGAGCCGGCTCGCGCGGCACCTCGACCGCGGTCGCCGGGCGGCCTTCGCCGATCACGGCCTGGAACCGTGGGAGTTCGACGTGCTCGCGGCGCTGCGGCGGGCCGGCCATCCCTACGAGCTCTCACCCGGCGACTTGCTGGCGCGAACGCTCGTGACGAGCGGCACCATGACGGCGCGCGTCGACAAGCTCGTTGCTCGAGACCTGGTCCTGCGCCGCCGGGACACCAGCGACCGGCGAGGCGTGCGGGTCAGCCTGACCGTCGCCGGCAAGGACCGTGTCGACGCGGCCCTCGACGGGTTGCTCGCCCACGAGCGCAGACTGCTCGCCGGCCTCCCAGGCGCCGATCAGGTGCGCCTGGCCACGCTGCTCCGTACCCTCGTCGCTCCCTTCGACGACGCTGCCGGCTGACGACCGACCGCACGGCCCGTCGTACGCTGTCGTCCACCATGTCCGATATGCGACCTGCACCTGCTGCAACCCGCGCGACGGCCGCCAGCAGCGCCCGCCGTGGGCTGCGAAGCGTCGCGTACCTCGCCCTGCTCGCCGGCCTGAGTGCCGGCCTTGGTGCCGGGCCGGCGAGCGCCACCGCCCCGTCACCGACGACCGGGCCGACGGCAGACGCACGACCGACTCTGAGCTGGACGCTCACGCCTCCGCCCCGGTCGCCGTTCGACGAGGCAGTCGGCGGCGCACGGCTGGCGACCGTCGACGAGCCCGCGGTCTCCGCCGGCGCGCCGCCGTTGCCCGTCGTCGACGCGACCACCTGGCTGGTCGCGGACCTCGGCTCCGGCGACGTCATCGCTGCGCTCGGGGCCCACCGGCAGCTACCTCCCGCGAGCACGATCAAGCTGCTCACCGCGCTCGCCGTCCTGCCCGCCATCGACCCGCGGGAGCGCTACACCGCGACGGACTTGGACACGAGAACCGGCGGCAGCCGAGTCGGGCTGGTCCCGGGCGAGGAGTACTCGATCGGAGACCTCGAGCACGGGATGCTGCTGGCCTCCGGCAACGACGCCGCGCACGCCCTGGCCATGCTCGTCGGCGGCGAGGGTCACGCGACCCGCCTGATGAACGACGAAGCCGAGCGGCTGGGCGCGTTCGACACGACTGCGAAGACGCCCCACGGGCTGGACGTGCCGGGACAGGCAACCTCGGTCTACGACCTCGCCTTGATCGCCCGCGCCGTGCTGGCCGACGACAAGCTCGCCACGCTCGTTCGCACGCCGAAGTACGACTTCCCCGGCCTGGCGGGTGGGACCTTCCAGATCCAGAACCACAACCGTCTGCTGGGCAGCTACCGGGGCGCCGTCGGCCTGAAGACGGGATACACGAGCCTCGCCGGGCACACCTTGGTCGCCGCCGCCGAACGGCAGGGCGCCCGGCTCGTCGCCGTCGTCCTCGGTGCCGACGGTCGGGCGGAGCCCGCTGCCGCCAGCCTGCTCGACTGGGGGTTCACGACCCGTGAGGTCGTCGCGCCGGTCGGCACGTTGGTGACCACGAAGGACGTTGCGGCGGCCGTCGCGCAGCGGGACGAGACGCCGGTGGCGGTCGCGCCGGCACCGCAGCAGGCCCTCGACGACCTGGACGGCGCCCCAGCCGGCGCACCCATGCCGGCCTGGGTCGGCCTGCTGGCTGTCCCGCCCGTGGCCGGCCTGGTCGCGCTCTGGTGGCGGCGGCGGCGCAGGTCGTCAGGCCGCTACGCCGCCGGCTGACCGCCGTCCAGTCGGAACGATCGCCGCGGCCGCCAGACCTCGTCCGTCCCGTGCTCGTACAGGCTGAATGCCGTCACGTCGAAGCCGGCCTCGTAGTCGGCCAGCACGGCGAAGGCGTGGTCCAGCGCCTCGTCCGACAGGTGGTGCGCGACCGTCACGTGCGGGTGATACGGGTAGGACAGCTCGTTCGGTAACGGATCGGTGCGGACCGCCTTCGACAGCGTCTCGCAGTTGGAGATCCCCTGCGACACGGCGACGAACACGACCGGAGATACCGGCCGGAAGGTCGCCGTCCCGCGCAGGCGGACGTGGAACGGCTCGCCGGCCCGCGCGACACCGAGCAGATGGTCCTCGACGGCAGCAAGCTGGGCGACGGCGACCTCGGTCGGTGGCAGCAGCGTGATGTGCGACGGGATCGCGCCGGCCAGCGGGTCGCCGAAGTCCCGCCGCCAGCCCTGCAGCTCCGCGGCGTACGGGTCGGGAAGAGGGACGGCCACACCGATCGTGCGCTCGTCGGTCGCGGTTGGCGTACTCACCGGGCGGTGAGGAATCCGACGTGTTCGTACACCTTTGCGAGGGTACGGGACGCCACCTCCCGAGCCTTGACTGCCCCCTGGGCCAAAACCGCGTCGAGCTCGGCCGGATCGTCGAGAAGCTCGCGCACCCGCGCCTGGAACGGCACAGCCAGGTCCAGCACGGCGGCGGCGACCTCCTTCTTCAGGTCGCCGTAGCCCCGGCCGGCGAAGTCGCGCTCGATGTCCGCGGTCGAACGGCCGGTAAACGCCGACAGGATCGTCATCAGATTGGTCACGCCCGGCTTGACGACCGGGTCGGCGACGACCTCACGGCCGGTGTCGGTCACCGCACTCCTGATCTTCTTCTCGATCACCGTGGGATCGTCGAGCATCCAGACGCACCCGCTGCCGCCGATGCTCTTGCTCATTTGCTTGTCGACGACCTGCAAGTCGTAGACCTTCGCGGTCTCCCGCAGGATGTACGGCTCCGGCAGCACGAAGGTCGGACCGAACCGTGAGTTGAACCGGCCGGCCAGGTCCCGGGTGAGCTCGATGTGCTGGCGCTGGTCCTCACCGACGGGCACTTGGTCGGCGTCGTAGAGCAGGATGTCGGCCGCCTGCAGGACCGGATAGGTGAACAGCCCGACGGTCGTGCCCTCGCCGCCATGCCGGGCCGACTTGTCCTTGAACTGCGTCATCCGCGCGGCCTCGCCGAACGCCGTAATGCAGCCGAGCACCCAGCCGAGCTGCGCGTGCTCGGGCACGTGGCTCTGCACGAACAGCGTGCTGCGCTCGGGGTCGACGCCGCCGGCCAGGTACTGGGCCGCGGTCACCCTGGTGCGGTGCCGCAGTGACGCGGGGTCGTGCGGCTGCATGGTGATCGCGTGCAGGTCGACCACGCAGTAGAAGGTGTCGTGGCTCTCCTGCAACACCACCCATTGCTTCAGCGCACCCAGATAGTTGCCCAGGTGCAGCGAGTCGTTCGTGGGCTGCATGCCGGAGAGCACGCGCGGGCGGGCGGTCATGGGTCTCATTCTGTCAGGGCCGGCGTACCCGGCTCGTCCGGATCGACGGGTCTGGCCTCCGGCGTCAGCCGTAGCCGTGACACCCGCCGGCCATCGAGAGTCAGCACCTCGAGCCGGTGACCGGCGACCGGGACCGCATCGCCCTGCTCGGGGAGCCGTCCCAACATGGCGATCAGGTAGCCGGCCACGGTCTCGTAGGGCCCGTCGGGCAGCTCCACCCCGGTCTGCTCCGCGAAGTCCTCGATGCTGAGCAGCCCGTCGACCTCCATCGCACCGCCGAGCGAGCGGGTCGGCGCATCCTCGGCCGTGTCGTACTCGTCGCGGATGTCGCCGACCAGCTCCTCGACCAGGTCCTCGAGCGTGACGATGCCGGCGGTCCCGCCGTACTCGTCCACGACGATCGCGATGTGCCCGCCGACCCGACGCATCTCCGTCATGGCGGGAAGGATCCGCTTGGTGCCGGGCAGCATGAGGATGTCGCGGGCGATCTCGCCCACGCGCACGCTGCGGTTGGCGATGTCAGGGTCGAACAGGTCGCGGACATGGACGAAGCCGGACACGTCGTCGACCGAACCCCGGAACACGGGGTAACGCGAGTGCGGCATGTCGCTCGCAATCTTCACCGCCCGGTACACGGGCAGGTTGGCGTCGAGGAAGTCGACCTCCGTGCGCGGCCGCATCACCTCGCGGACCTGGCGGTCACCGGCGGAGAAGACGTCCTCCACGATGCGCCGCTCCTCCTCGCTGAGCGCCTCGTGGCCCGACAGGAGCTCGCGAAGCTCTTCCTCGGTGATCTCCTCGCGGCTGACGGACGGGTCGCCGCCCAGCAAGCGGACGACGATGTCGGTGGACCTCGAGAGTAGCCAGATCACCGGGCGCACCAGGGTCGCGAAGCGGTCCAACGGAGGCGCGACCATCATGGCGACGCCCTCGGCCCGCTGCAGCGCGATCCGCTTGGGCACGAGCTCACCCAGGACCAGCGAGAGATAGGCGATGAACAGCGTGATCACGATCAGGGACACCGGCTCGGCGACGCCCTCCGAGAGTCCCCAACCAACCAGCACCGGCGCGACGTCGTCGGCCAGGAGCGTCGCACCGAACGCCGCCGAGAAGAACCCGGCGACCGTCACACCGATCTGCACCGCGGAGAGGAAGCGGTTCGGGTTCCGTGCCAAGGCGGCGACGCGCTCGCCCCGGTGACTGCGCAGGGCGAGCTGGGTGAGCTGGCTGTCTCGCAACGACACGAGCGCGATCTCGGTGCCGGCGAACACGCCGCCGATGAGGACGAACACCAGGACGATTCCGAGGTTCGCGAGCGTCTCTTGGTT
Source organism: Jiangellaceae bacterium (assembly GCA_050743075.1). Taxonomy (GTDB): domain Bacteria; phylum Actinomycetota; class Actinomycetes; order Jiangellales; family Jiangellaceae; genus JBOGDS01. The sequence goes on from JBOGDS010000005.1 coordinate 55,754, forward strand.
CACCGAGCCCTCCGCCGATCGGCAGGAGCCCGACCACAGGTATGGCAGCCGTCCATCGACACATCGTACGGACGGGCTTCCGCAGCCGTGCGCGGCCGCCGGGAAATCGTGATCGATGCTGTGTGAGGATGTCGTGCTGCGGCCGTCGCGGGAGGCGTGGAGTGAAGCTGCTGGTCACCGGCGGATCCGGATACATCGGCTCGGTCGTGGCCGCGTTGCTCCTCGACGCGGGCCATCGGGTCGTCGTGCTCGACAACCTGTCGACGGGGCATCGCGACGCCGTCCCGGACGGCGCCGATTTCGTCGAGGCCCACGTGTCCGACGCTGCTGCCGTCCTCACCGATGGCGGCTTCGACGCGGTACTGCACTTCGCGGCCAGGTCGTTGGTCGCCGAGTCGGTCGCGCGTCCGGAGTTGTACTGGGCGAACAACGTCGTCGGATCGCTGGCGTTGCTGTCCGCGATGCGTTCCGCCAGGGTCCGTCGCCTGGTCTTCTCCTCGACGGCGGCGACGTATGGCAACCCGGCGGAGACGCCGATCACCGAGGATGCGCCTGCGGCCCCGCTCAACCCGTACGGCCAGTCGAAGCTGGCCATCGAACACGCCATCGCCGGCGAGGCCGTGGCATCCGGGCTCGCTGCGGTGAGCCTGCGGTACTTCAACGTCGGCGGCTCGCACCGGGGCCGCGGCGAGCGCCACGACCCGGAGACGCACCTGATCCCGAATGTCCTCGCGGTACCAGCCGGTCGTCGTGAGGCCGTCGACGTGTTCGGCACCGACTACCCGACGCACGACGGCACTGCCGTGCGCGACTACCTGCACGTCGGGGATCTGGCCGGCGCGCACCTGCTCGCGCTCGACGCTGCCCAGCCCGGCACGCACAGCGTCTACAACCTTGGCACGGGCACCGGCTACTCGGTCCGCGAGGTCGTCGACGCGTGCCGCCGTGTGACCGGCCATCCGGTGCCGCACGTCGACCGCGATCGGCGGCCCGGTGACCCGCCCGTCCTCGTGGCGAGCGGCGCACTGGCCAAGACCGCGTTGGGGTGGACGCCGCAGCGTGGCCTGGACCGCATCGTCTCCGACGCGTGGTCGTTCCTGTGCGGGCCGTAGTCGCCTTCCGGTCTGCGTACGGACGGGAGCCCGACGGGGTCTGGGCGGCGCCGGGCCGGGTCAACCTGATCGGGGAGCACACCGACTACAACGAGGGCTTCGTCCTGCCGCTGGCCCTGGCGCAGCGGGTCGTCGTCGCCGCCGCGCTCTCGCCCGAGGGGCAGACCAGGGCGCTCTCCCTGCAGGCACCGGATGACGTCGTGGCCTTCCGTGCCGCCGCCATCGCGCCGGGTCAGCTCGACGGTTGGGGGTCGTACGTGGCCGGAGTGGCCTGGGCGCTGGCCGATGCGGGCCAGGTGAGCGGCGATCTCGACATCGTCGTGGACGGCGATGTGCCGCTGGGTGCGGGATTGTCGTCGTCCGCGGCGTTGGAGTGCGCAGTGGCGATCGCCTGGTCGGACCTGTTCGGGCTACCGCTGGACCGCACCAGTCTCGCCCGGATCGGCCAGCGGGCCGAGAACGGTTTCGTCGGCGCACCCACCGGGATCATGGACCAGATGGCGTCGATGCACGGCCGCGACGGCTGTGCCGTCTTCCTCGACACCCGGTCCCTCGTCGTCTCGCCGATCCCGCTCGACCTGAACGGACCCGGCTCGGCCCTGCTCGTCGTGGACACCAAGGCGCCGCACCGGCATGTCGACGGCGAGTACGCCGCCCGTCGACATGACTGCGAGCAGGCGGCGGCGACCTTGGGCGTGCCGGCGCTGCGCGACGCGACGCTCCCCGCTCTCGAGGAACTGCCGCCTGCGCTGCGCCGCCGCGCGCGGCACGTCGTGACCGAGAACGACCGCGTCCTCGACGTCGTCGCCCTCCTGCGTTCCGGCGCCGACCCGCGCGAGATCGGGCCCTTGCTCACCGCCTCACACGTCTCGCTGCGTGATGACTTCGAGGTGACGGTCCCCGAGGTCGACGTTGCGGTCGACACCCTGCTGGAGGCCGGCGCCCACGGCGCCCGCATCACCGGCGGCGGCTTCGGCGGCTGCGTGATCGCCTTGGTCGACGCCAGCCGGGTGCCCGCGAGCGTCGCCGCCGTCAAAGCCGCGTACGCCAGGCGAGGCTTCGACCCGCCCACGGCCTTCGTCGCCGTCCCATCGCCCGGCGCCCGCCGCATCGCTCCTTGAGTACGCGCTCAGCTCTTCAGCGAACCGGCCATCAGGCCGCTGATGAAGTACCGGCCGAGCAGGATGTACACGACCAGCGTCGGCAGGGACGTGATCAGCGCGCCGGCCATGCTGGCCGCGTAGTCGGTGAGCTGCCCGCCGGCGAGCGCGTTGAGGGCGATCGTCACCGGTCCGTTGCGCGTGTTCGACAGGAAGATCGCGAACAGGAAGTCGTTCCAGACCGACGTGAACTGCCAGATCAGTGTCACCACGAGGCCCGGCGCCGACAGCGGCAGGATGATCGAGGCGTACGTGCGGATCATGCCCGCCCCGTCGACGCGTCCGGCCTCGATCAGGTCGACGGGAATCGTCGTCGCGTAGTAGCCGCGGAAGATGAGCGTGCAGATCGGGATGCCGTACACGACGTGCGCCAGGATCAGCGTCGGGATGCCGCCCGGCAGGCCGAGGTCGAGCGTGAGCTGGCGCAGCGGGATCATCACCGCCTGGTAGGGGATGAACATCCCGAACAGGAACAGCGTGAATACCAGGTCGGCGTACGGGAAGCGCCACCGCGACAGGACGAAGCCGTTGAGCGAGCCGAGGACCGCCGCGATGATCGACGCGGGAATCGCCAGCGTGAACGTCCGCAACAGCGACGGGTTGAGCGCCTCCCAGGCGCGGCTCCACGCCTCGGTGGTCCACGCGTCTGGCAGTGACCACGCGTTCGAGACCCCGGTCTCGGTCGCCGGCTTGAAGCTGGTCACCAGCAGCACGTAAACCGGGATCAGCACGACGATCACGAACAGCAGCAGCAAGGCGTACCGCACCGTCCGGGCGGTCGCCGTCCGCGCCGGCGTCGACACCGTTCGCGGCCGCGCTGGCGGCGCCGGGCGGGTCACCGTCTGGGCGGTCATCGGCCGCGCTCCGCCCGGGCGTTCTGGACCAGGTACGGGATCACCAGCAGCGCGACGATCACCAGCAGCACGATCGCGATCGCCGAGGCCTTCGCGTAGTCGTTGGTCAGCAGCGTCTGCCACATGTAGACCGCCGGCACCTCGGTGACGAACTGCGCGCCCGACACGGCCATGATCAGGTCGAACATCTTCATCGACATGTGCCCGACGACGATCAACGCGGACAGGGCGACTGGCGAGAGCTGCGGGAAGATGACGTGCCGGTAGAGCTGGAACTCCGTCGCGCCGTCCATCCGGGCGGCCTCGCGCAGCTCGCCGGGGATGCCGCGGAAGCCGGCCAGGAACAGCGCCATGACGTACCCGGACAGCTGCCAGATGGCCGGCAGCGCCATCGCGGCCATACCCCAGGTCGGGTGCGACCACCACGGGTTCTGCAGGAAGTCCAGCCCGATCATCCCGAACAGGGCGTTCAGCCCGCCGGCGTTCTCGCCCTCCGCGCTGTTGAGCAGCCAACGCCACACCACGCCGGACGCGACGAACGAGACCGCCATCGGAAACAGATAGACCGAGCGGAAGAAGCCCTCGCCCTTTGCCCCCTTCTCCAGCAGCAGGGCCCAGAGCAGGCCGAAGAAGATCGTGCCGATGATGAACACGACCGTCAGCACGGCCAGGTTGCGCAGGGAGTGCAGGAATCGGTCCTCACCGAACAGGTTCGTGTAGTTCTCGAACCCGACGTAGTTCTCGGCCGGCCGCGCCGAGTGCCGGTCGGTCAGCGAGAGGTTGACGGTCGACCCGATCAGGCCGTAGACGAAGACCCCGATGGCGATGATCGACGGCGTCACCAGGAGGAGTCCCGGTCCCCAGGACCTGATCCCATGCCTCACATGTGCTCCTCGCCGCAGCAGGCGCAGACGTGATCATTGCCGATCTGGTGTCGTCCAGGCAGCACCAAACCGGCAAAGATCATCGTCTGGCGGCCGACGTCCTGGCTAGCCGGCCTGGCTCTCGGCCGCGGCGGAAAGCGCCTCCTGGAACTGGCCGACATCGCCGCTGCTGCTGAACTGGCCGACCGCGGAGTTGGCCGCGTCGATCCAGCCGATCGGACCGGCCGAGCCGTGGGCCAGCGACGGCGCCAGCGTGTCCTGTGCCCAGTCCTGCATGGCGGACTGCTGGTACGGCGGGTAGTCGGCCGGCTCGGCGTCGGTGCGGGCCGGGATCGAGCCCTTCGCCACGTTGAACTCGCGCTGCCCGTCGGCACTGCCGACGACACTCAGCCAGCACTCGGTGCCCTCCGGGTTCGGGGCACCCACCGGCAGCACGAACGAGTCGGCAAGCCACTGGTACACACCGTCGGTGCCGGGGGCGGGCCAGTAAACGTAGTCGTCCGGGGCGGCCAGCTGCTCCAGGTCGAGGTTGGCCGCGACCCAGTCGCCCATCAGCGTGTACGCCGCCTGTCCACCGGTGACGTAGTTGAGCGCGTCCGGCCAGTCCAGGCTGGCCCGATCTGTGTTGGCGTACTCGAGCATCCGTCCGTACTTCTCCAGCGCGGCGGTCACGTCGCTGCTGGACCAGTCGCCACCGTCGTACAGCTCGCTGTAACCGTCGGGTCCGAGCTCGGCAATGAGGACGGCCTCGAGCAGCATGGTCTGCGTCCAGTCGGTCGCGATCGCCAGCGGTGCCTCGATCCCGGACGAGCGCAGCGTCTCCAGGTCGGCCAGCCAGGCGTCGACGTCCGCCGGCGCCTCGGTGGACACGCCCGCCCCCTGCAGGACGGACGGGTTCGCCCAGACGATGTTGGCGCGGTGGATGTTCGCCGGAATCGAGTAGATGCTGCCGTCGACGGTGATGCTCTCGACCAGCCCCTCCGGGAACGCGTCGTTGAGACCGAACTCCTCGTAGAGGCCGCTGACGTCCTCGATCTGCTCAGCCTCGATGTAGTCGGTCAGCTCGGCGCCCGCGTGGGCCTGGAAGGTGTCCGGCGGCTCGTTGGTCTGCAGCCGAGACGCCAACACCTGCTTGGCGTTGCTTCCGGCGCCGCCGGCGACGGCACCGTTGACGAACTCGAAATCCGGGCACTCCTGCTCGAACACCGAGACCATGCCGTCGAGGCCCGCCTTCTCGCCACCCGCGGCCCACCAGGTGAAGACCTCGACCTCGCCCGAGGCCTCGCCATCCGTCGTGCTGCCATCATCTCCGTCGTCGCCTCCGCAGGCGGCCAAGGCGAGCCCGGCCACCGCGAGGCTGGCGATCAACGACGTGCGTCGCATGCTGTGCCTCCTGCAGGTCTGCCCGCCGCGGACGGCGCCGCGGCTTGCGATCGAGTGCGGTCGTTCGTCCGACAGTGGAGGCTGATCACACCGCCGTCAAGAGGTGAAGACAAGTTCTCCCGGATCGTGTCCTTCGTTCAGGTAGGAGCCAGGGTCCCTGCGATGGGCATCCGCACCCTGCCGGCGTCGTAGTCGGCGTCCTGCAACACCAGGGCGAGTGCCCCGAGCACCTGCGCCCGGTCGCCGAGGGTGCTGGCGACGACCTCCGCGACGGCTGCGGCACTCGGGATCGCGAACCGGCGCACGACGTCGCGCAACGGGTCGAGCAGGAGATCTCCCGCGCCGGCGAGATCCCCGCCGATCACCACCGTCTGCGGGTTGAGCAGGTTCGCCAGGTTCGCCACCGCCACGCCCAGATGGCGGCCGACGTCCTCGATCACGCGCTGGCATCCGATGTCGCCCTCGTGCGCCCGGTCGATCACGTCGCCGATCGACAATGCGCCACCATGACTCTGCTCCAGCAGCCCCAGGATGACCGGCACGGAGGCGAACGTCTCCAGGCAGCCGCGGTTTCCGCAGCGGCAGACCCGGCCTCTCTCGTCGATGGTCGTGTGCCCGATCTCTCCCGCCGTGCCCGCCACGCCGCGGTGCAGGTGGCCGTTGATCACCAGGCCGGCACCGATGCCTGATGCGATCTTGATGTACGCCACGTTGCGCTGACCGCGGGCACAACCCCACATGACCTCGGCGAGCGCACCCAGGTTGGCGTCGTTGTCGACCAGGACCGGCAGGTCGAGCCGGGCCCTGACCGCGTCGGCCGGGCGCACCCCTACCCACTCGGGCAGGATCGAGCTGGCCCCGATCTGACCGGACCGCGAGTCGACCGGGCCGGGGATGCCGACGCAGACGCCGACTATCGAGGACCGGTCGCCGTCGGCCCGCTCGAGCAGTTGCTCGACCAACGCCGCCGCGAGGTCGATCCCGTCCTCGGCGCGGTGCTGCGGCGGCAACGGCACCTGCTCCTCCGCCAGCACCTCGTGGGCGAGGTCTGCCACCGCAACGCGCAGGTGGCGACGACCGAAGTCGATGCCGATCGCGAGTCCCGCAGACCGGCTGACGCTCACGGCACGGGCACGCCGCCCGCTACTCACCGTGTCGCTCACGCGGAGCAGGCCGGTTGCCGCCAGGTCGTTCACGATGTTCGACACGGTGGCCGCCGACAGGCCGGTGACCCGCGCGATCTCGGCCTGGGTGAGTGAGCCGGCCGCCCGGATCGCGGCGCCCACGCGACGTTGGTTCGCCGCTCGAAGCGCACTCTGCGATCCCGGGGGCCGGCTGGCCATGGACCAGAGGGTCCCTCGACCGCCGCCTTGCCGTCAAGAAGTGAAGGCACGGCTCACCGGCGGCATCGACCTGAGTTCAGGCGGTCGCCTTCTGGAGATTGCCGTCCAGTGCGGCCAGGAACTCCTCGGTCGTCAGCCAGTCCTGGTCCGGGCCGATGAGCAGCGCCAGATCCTTGGTCATCTGGCCGCTCTCGACGGTGTCGACGCAGACCCTCTCCAGCGTTCGGGCGAATGCGGTGACGTCGGGCGTGCCGTCCAGCTTGCCACGGTGCCGCAGGCCGCCGGTCCAGGCGAAGATCGACGCAATCGGGTTGGTCGACGTGGGCTGACCGGCCTGGTGCTGCCGGAAGTGACGCGTCACCGTCCCGTGCGCCGCCTCCGCCTCGACCGTCCGGCCGTCAGGCGTCATCAGCACCGACGTCATCAACCCGAGCGAGCCGAAGCCTTGCGCCACGGTGTCGGACTGGACGTCGCCGTCGTAGTTCTTGCAGGCCCAGACGTAGCCGCCCTCCCATTTCAGTGCCGCAGCCACCATGTCGTCGATGAGGCGGTGCTCGTACGTGAGCCCGGCGGCCTCGAAGTCGGCCTTGAACTCGGACTCGAACACCTCGGCGAACAGGTCCTTGAACCGGCCGTCGTACGCCTTGAGGATCGTGTTCTTGGTCGACAGGTAGACCGGGTAGCGGCGGTCGAGCCCGTACCGGAACGATGCCCGGGCGAAATCTCTAATCGAGTCGTCGTAGTTGTACATGCCCATCGCGATGCCGCCGCCGGAGAAGCGGGCGACCTCCATCTCGACCGGCTGGCCACCGTCGGTCGGCGTGTACGTGATCGTGACGACGCCTGGACCGGGTACCACGAAGTCGGATGCGCGGTACTGGTCGCCATGAGCGTGACGGCCGATGACGATCGGCTTGGTCCAGCTCGGCACGAGGCGTGGAACGTTGCTCATGATGATCGGCTCGCGGAACACCACGCCGCCGAGGATGTTGCGGATCGTCCCGTTCGGCGAGCGCCACATCCTCTTCAGTGCGAACTCTGCCACCCGAGCCTCGTCAGGAGTGATCGTCGCGCACTTGACGCCGACGCCGTGCTCTTTGATCGCGTTGGCGGCATCGACCGTGATCTGGTCGTCGGTGGCGTCACGCTGCTGGATCGACAGGTCGAAGTACCTCAGGTCCACGTCGAGGTACGGATGGATGAGCCGATCCTTGATGAATGCCCAGATGATCCGGGTCATCTCGTCGCCGTCGAGCTCGACGACGGGGCCGGCAACCTTGATCTTCGCCATGGAACTCTGTTCTCCTGTCGGTGCGGGGTCAGCGCGGCGCGAACGTCCCCTTGATTTCGCTCGACGCCAAGATACCCGTCGCAGTCAGAGATCCTTGACGTCGGCCTGCTTGGCCCGGACCGCTTCGGCCGCCTCGTGCAACGCGGCGCGTTCAGTGTCGGACAGGTCGGTCTCGACAACCCGCCGGACGCCGTCGCGCCCGACCTCTGCCTCGACGCCGAGGTAGACACCGGAGATGCCGTACTCCCCGTCGACCCAGGCGCACACCGGCAGGACGGCCCCGGAGTCCTCGATCACCGCGCGAGCCATCCGGGCCGCGGCTGCCGAGGGCGCGTAGTAGGCCGACCCGGTCTTGAGCAGGGCGATCACCTCGGCGCCGCCGTTGCGGGTGCGGGTGACCAGCTCCTCGATCTCCTCGGCCGGCAGCAGGTCGGCCAGTGGCATGCCGTCGACCGTGCACCGCGAGGGCACCGGGACCATCGTGTCGCCGTGCGAGCCGAGTGTGAGCGTCGTGACACTGGCGACCGGCACGTCGAGCTTCTCGGCGACGTTGTTGGTGAACCGCGCCGTATCCAGCATGCCGGCCTGGCCGAGCACCCGGTGACGCGGGAAGCCGGTCGCGATCTGCGCCAGCGCGGTCATCTCGTCCAGCGGGTTGGATACGACGATGACGACGGCGTCGGGGGCGTGGCGGGCAACGTTCTCGGCCACCGATCGGACGATCTTCGCGTTGGTCTCGATCAGGTCCATCCGGCTCATGCCGGGCTTGCGGGGCAGCCCGGCGGTGATGACGACGACGTCGGAGCCGGCGATCACCTCGTAGCCGGAGCCGTCGGCGCCGGTCGTCTGTCCCACGACAGTCGTCTCGAAGCCCTCGATCGGCCGGGACTGGTTCAGGTCGAGCGCGATGCCTTCAGGCTTGCCCCCGATGATGTCGGTGAGCACGACGGCCTCGACGATGTCGTACTCGGCCAGGCGCTGCGCCGTCGTCGAGCCATAGAACCCGGCTCCGACGACGGTGACCTTCCCCTTGCGCGGCATTGCGCATCCTCCACCTGTGGGTCGACGGGGCGCCGGCCAGCCTAACCGACCCCATGATCATGACGGGGGCGGGACGATCAGCGCCGCCACCAGCGTTCCGCTACCGAGGGCCGCGAGCGTGAGCACGTCGAGCAGCCGGGACCGCACGCGCAGCAGGCCCACCGATCCGTTCGGCAAGACGGCCCGCAAGGCAGCCGCCAGGCAGATGCCGAGCGCGAACAGCACCGTGCCGCGCTTGAAGTGGTTGTCGGCGACGATCACCAGCCCGGCACCGACGACGGCCAGCACCAGGATCAGCGGCCACTCCCGCCAGAATCCCCCTGTGCGCCGGTGTGCTCCGGGCTCCCTGCTCAACGCTCCCCGATCGGAACCCAGCGTTGGCCCTGCGGACCGGTGTACTCGCTGTCCGGGCGGATCAGCCGGTTGTCCTCGTGCTGCTCGATGACGTGCGACGTCCAGCCGCTCATCCGGGAGATCGCGAAGACCGGCGTGAACAAGTCGGTCGGGATGTCGAGCGCGTGGTAGACGCTGGCGGCGAAGAAGTCGACGTTGGGGTAGAGGCCCTTGGTGTCCAGGACGACCCGTTCCATCCGCCGCGATAGCTCGTAGTAGCGCGTGTTGCCGGTGAGCTCGGCCAACTCCTCGCTCATCGCCCGCAGGTGGGTCGCGCGCGGGTCCTCGGTCTTGTAGACGCGGTGGCCGAAGCCCATCAGCTTGCGTCCGGCGTCGAGCTCGGATCGTACGTAGGCGTCGACGTTCTCGACGTCGCCATCGATCGACGACAACGCCTTCATGACGGCCTCGTTCGCGCCGCCGTGCAGCGGGCCGCGCAGGGCGCCCATCGCTCCGGTGATCGCCGAGTGCATGTCGGACAGAGTGGCCGCAATGACCCGAGCGGTGAACGTCGAGGCATTCATGGTGTGGTCGGCGTGCAGGACCAGGCACTCGTCGAAGATCTCGGCCACCCGGTCCGACGAGTGGCCGCCGGTGATCTGCAACAGGAAGTTGGCCGCGATGCCGAGCTTGGGGTCGGGCTCCGGCGTCGTGGCGCCGGTCCGGGCCGCGTGGAACCGGGCTACCAGCACCGGCATCTGCGCGACCAGCCGGGTTGCCTTGCGCCGGTTCGCCCCGGGCGAGGAGTCGGCCGCGTCCGCATCGTCGACCGACAACCCCGAGACGAGCGTCCGCAGCGCCTCCATCGGCGTGCCGCTGCCGATGACGTACGGCAACAGCGACTCGGCCGTGGCGCCGATCGTCCGGCCGTCGAGAAGCTCCGCGGTCAGCGCGTCGAGCTCCGTTTGCGTGGGCAGGCCGCCACGTTGCAACAGGTGGACGCACTCCTCGAAGGAGATCCGTCCGGCGATGTCGTGGATGTCGTACCCACGATAGAAGAGCCGACCTTCACCTCCGTCGATGTCCGAGATCGACGTCGACGCGGCCACCACGTCGGCAAGCCCGCGTGGCGACTTCCCGGCCATGGACCAGACCTCCTCGGCTAGCGCCCACCACCCTAGCGATGCGCCTCAGCGGACGGACTCGGCCGCCTCGACGACGTTGGTCAGCAGCATCGCCCGGGTCATCGGGCCGACGCCACCCGGCATGGGCGCGATGCAGCCCGCCACCTCGGCCGCGGACGGGGCGACATCGCCGACCAGGCCTTCCTCGGTGCGGGTGATCCCGACATCGAGGACGGCGGCTCCAGGCTTGACCGACTCCGCGTCCACCAAGCCGGGTACACCGGCCGCGGACACCACGATGTCCGCCCTTCTCAGGTGAGCCGCGAGGTCACGGGTACCGGTGTGGCACAGGGTCACGGTCGCGTTCTCCGAGCGGCGGGTCAGCAGGAGTCCGAGCGGCCGGCCGACGGTCACGCCACGCCCGACGACGCAGACGTCGGCGCCGGCGATCGGGACGTCGTAGCGGCGGAGCAGCTCGACGATCGCGCGTGGAGTACACGGCAGCGACGCCGGCTGGCCGAGCACCAGCCGGCCCAGGTTGGTCGGGTGCAGCCCGTCGGCATCCTTGGCCGGGTCGACGAGACCGAGGACCCGGTTGGCGTCCAGACCGGTCGGGAGGGGCAGCTGGACCAGGTACCCGGTGCACGCCGGATTCGTGTTGAGGTCGTCCACCACCTTCTCGACCTCGTCCTGGGTCGCCGTGGCCGGCAGGTCGACGCGGATGCTCTCGATCCCGACCTGCGCGCAGTCGCGGTGCTTGCCGGCGACGTACGCGCGGCTGCCCGGATCGTCGCCGACGAGGACGGTGCCCAGCCCTGGGACGAACCCGCGCTCGCGCAGGGCACGGACCCGTTCGGTCAGGTCGGCCTTGATCGCGGCCGCCGTCGCCTTACCGTCCAGGATCGTCGCGCTCACGGCCGGCAAGTCTTCCACGGCGACCCCGTGTAGTTCAGCCGCCGCTCTTGCGGCGGAACATGCGCTGGGTCTTGGCGCTCTTGGTGTGGGCCGACCCGCCGGCCTGGTCGGGATGGTGCGGGACGCCCTTCTCCTTGCCCTGCTTGCGAGCCAGTGCCTCGCGGAACCTCTCCCGGACGTCGTCGACCGGCCCGGAGTCGTCCTCCGCCGGCGTCTCGTCCGGCTTCGCTGGAGTGCTCATCGCAACCGACTCCTCGTCTGATGCCCAGATCGCTTCCTGCCCTCCAGCCTGCCACGTCCGCCCGCAGAGCCCGTTGTCCGGACGAGTCAGTGGAAGAAGTGGCGGGTCCCGGAGAGGTACATCGTCACGCCGGCTGCCTGAGCCGCGGCGATCACCTCGTCGTCGCGCACGGAGCCGCCGGGCTGGACGACGGCGCGCACGCCGGCGTGGAGCAAGACCTGCAGGCCGTCGGCGAACGGGAAGAACGCATCGGACGCCGCCACCGAGCCGCGCGCCCGATCACCCGCTCGCGACACGGCGAGCCGGGCGGAGTCGACCCGGTTCACCTGCCCCATCCCCACACCCACGGCGGCGCCGTCATGTGCCAGCAGGATCGCGTTGGACTTCACCGACCGGCACGCGCGCCACGCGAACACCAGGTCGGCCAGGGTCGCGTCGTCGGCTGCGGTCCCAGCCGCCAGCGTCCACGAGGAGGCGTCGTCCCCGGGGCCGTCGATCGCGTCGGGCGCCTGCATGAGCAGCCCTCCGGAGACCGGCCGGGTCTCGACCTCGCCGCGGCGGCGGTCGCCCGCCCTCAGCACGCGGACGTTCTTCTTCCTGCTGGTCAACACGTCCAGTGCGTCCCACTCGAAGTCCGGAGCGACGATGACCTCGGTGAACACCTCGGCGACCTGCGAAGCCATCGCCAGCGTCACCGGGCGGTTCGCGGCGACCACACCGCCGAACGCCGACACGGGATCAGTCGCGTGGGCCTTGCGATGCGCCTCGGCGACGTCGGCGCCGACGGCGAGCCCGCACGGGTTGGCGTGCTTGACGATCGCCACCGCCGGAGCGTCGAAGTCGTAAGCCGCGCGGCGGGCGGTGTCGGCGTCGGCGTAGTTGTTGTAGGACATCGCCTTGCCGTGCAGTTGCTCGGCGGTCGCGATGCCGCCGGATCCGAAACCGGACACGTACAGGGCGGCCGGCTGGTGCGGGTTCTCGCCGTATCGCAGGACCTCGCGACGGTCCCAGGTGCCGCCGACCCAGGCCGGGAACCCGGTGCCGTCGTCGGTGGGCGCGAGCACGTTGCCCATCCAGGACGCGACGTGCACGTCGTAGGTCGCCGTGTGGACGAACGCGTCGGCCGCCAGCCGCTGGCGCTCGGCGAGGGTGAACCCACCCGCATGCGCCGCCGTGAGCACGTCGCCGTACCGAGCCGGTGCGACGACCACTGCGACGCTCGGATGGTTCTTCGCGGCCGCCCGCACCATCGCCGGCCCGCCGATGTCGATCTGCTCGACGCACTCGTCCGCGGTCGCCCCCGACACGACGGTCGCCGTGAACGGGTAGAGGTTGACGACCACCAGGTCAAACGGCTCGATGCCCAGGTCAGCAAGCTGGTCGACGTGCGCCGGCAGCCGCCGGTCGGCCAGGATCCCCGCGTGCACCAGGGGGTGCAGCGTCTTGACCCTGCCGTCGAGGATTTCGGGGAAGCCGGTGAGGTCCTCGACCGCTGTGACGTACACGCCCGCCTCGGCGATCCGTGCCGCCGTCGACCCGGTCGAGACGATGGCCACGCCCGCCGCGTGCAGACCCGTGGCCAGCTCGGTCAGGCCGGTCTTGTCGTATGTGCTGATCAGGGCACGACGAATTGGGGATCGGCCCACATTGTCGCTCACGGGATCGTGACCTTCCTTCCGTCGACCGTCCACCCTTCGCGGACCAGGCGGCCGACGTAATGGACGAGCTGCCGGCGCTCGGCGACCTTGATGCGTTCGGTCAGGCTGGCCTCGGTGTCGTCGTCCTCGACGCGAACAGCGGCCTGGGCGACGATCGGGCCGGTGTCAACGCCGTCGTCGACGAAGAACAGCGTCGCACCCGCCACCTTGACGCCGTACGCGAGTGCGTCGCGTGGCCCGTGGATACCGGGGAACGACGGCAACAGGGCGTTGTGGGTGTTGACGTACCGGTCGCCGAACCGCCCGAGGAACCCGGCGCCCACCAGCTTCAGGAACCCGGCCGAGATCACCAGGTCCGGCGCGTAGGGCACGAGGCGTTCGGTCAGCGCGCGGTCCCAAGCCTCCCGGGTCGGATGGTCCGCGATGCCCTCGACGAACGTCGCTACCCCAGCCCGCGCCGCCACGTCGAGGCCGCGGATACCTTTCCTGTCGGCCCCCACGACGACCACCGATGCCCCGTACGACGGATCCGCGCATGCCGCCAGCAACGCCTCGAGGTTGCTACCCGTACCCGACACCAGGACGGCGAGGTGGGCCGGCCGGCCGGTAGGCGGACGGTGCGGCACGGAAACTCCTGACGAGGGCGCGAGGCCGGTCGGGTGGGCGTCGGCGCGAGAATATGCGCCGTGCCCGACTCCCCACCACCGGACCGCCCGGACCCCTACGCCATCCCGCACCCGGATGACGGCTCCGACAACCCCCCGCCGGCCGCTCACCCGTCCGCCGACCGCAGCACCACGACGCCCGGAACCTCCCCGCAGCGGAACCCCGAGCCGCCCGGGCCGGACGCCGCGCGCCATGCTCGCCTGCTCGGCATGCTCGGCGTGCTCGCCGTGCTGTTGGCTGTCCTGGTGCCGCTCGTGGGCGTCGTGCTGGGCGGCGTCACCGTGGTGATCGGGGCACGTCACCGCAGCCCTGCACGCTTCCTCCGGCTGCCCGTACGCGGGATGGCGATGACCACCGGGGGCATCGCACTGGTGGTCGGTGCGGCACTCTCGCTGGTCTCCGTGCTGATCGGCGACGAACTCGACCAGCTGCGGCAGTGTCTGGCCGGCGCCAACACGAGAGTTGCGGAACAGAACTGCCAGGACGAGTTCAGCGATGCGTTGGAGCGTCGCCTCCCGGGGCTGCCGGGGAGCTGACCCCGGCGGAGCGGCGGCGTACCAGCGCCACGGTTGCGGCTGCCGGCAGGCCGATGACGAGGAGCGTTGCCAGCGCCACCTGCCACGGTTCCGGCCCGACGACAGCGAGCCGTACCGCGCCGGCGGAGCCGCCGGACAGCAGGGCGAGCACCGACATGACGACCGCGGCGCCAGCCACGGCCAGCACGGTCTGCGCCAGGGCGATGGCGAGCGGCCCCGCGGACCGCCGATGGACGACGACTCCGGTCAGCACACCGACCGCCACCGGCCCGGCCAGGACCAACCATGCCTCCGGTCCCGGCAGGCCGGCCGGCAAGGCGCCGAGCGCGGGCAAGGCCGGAACCATGCCGAGCTCGACGCCCCCCGGGCCGACGGCCGTTCCCGCGCCGACCGCGAAGCCCGGTCCGAGGGCGAACGCCGCCCCCCACAGGACGGCGTTCAGTGCAAAGGCCGCACCGGCGAGGGCGAGCAGGACCGTACCCAGCGAGCCGGCGTCGAAGGCCTCCGCGAGCTCGGAGATCTGTTCTGAGTGAGCAACTGCGCTGACGGCGACGAGCACGGCGCCCACGGCACAGAGTCCGGCGACGACGACCGCGCCGCCGAAGACAGCAGGGCGGGACCACGACGGCAGCCGGTCCAGGAGGCTGGGCGCGAGACCGGCGTCGTGCACGACACCGGCGGAAACGGCACCGACCGCCACCAACGCCGCCCACAGGGCGGCGTCCCCGGGTTCGGCCCGCACCTCGCCGATCGACGACACTGCGGCCACCACGCCGGCACCGACCGCGTACGCCGCGACCGCCGGCAGCGCCACCGACATGGCGGACCGCAACGTCGAGACCCCTGCACCATGCGCCGCCCAGCGGCCGGCGCGGTAGAGAAGCAGCACGAAGAGCATGGACAGTCCCCACGGTGCCAGCCGGATCTCGGCGCCTCCGACGTCGAGCCCGGTCCGGTGCGCAAGCAGCCAGAGGTGCGCGCCAGCTCGGAGCGGGTCGCCAGCCGGCGCGTCGGCTCCGTCGTCGATCCATACCAGCACGCCGGGAAGGGCCGCCAGGGCGAGCCCCGCGACGAGCGCCCAGGCTGCCGCCAGCACGCCGGCCAGCCACGGTACCCGCGATCCCCACGCCGGCTCGTCGCGTCGCAGCAACGGGCGCGCCAGCAGATCTGTCACGGATCCATCTTCCCTGCGGACCGCCCGGCTGCTGTACGGTCGACGTTCCCGCGTGTCGCCGTGCAACCGTTCCGTGGGTTGGGGCGTCATGACACGTGAACCCGGCGACACCGCCGGGTTCACCAAGCTCGGCTCGGCGAGGTGCCATGACCGACAGCGACGACTTCGACGCGTTCTACCACGCGACGAGCCGCCGGCTGCTGCACCAGATGTACGCCATGACCGGCAACCTCGCCGACGCCCAGGAATGCACCCAGGAGGCCTACGCCCGGGCCTGGCAGCGGTGGAAGCAGGTGCACGAGGCGGACGATCCAGCCGCCTGGGTCCGGACGGTCGCATGGCGGGTCGCCGCGAGCCGCTGGCGGAAGACGCGCACCGGCATCCGCGCTGTGGTCCGGCACGGCCCGCCCGACCACGGTCACCCGCCCTCGCCGGACCACGTGGCCCTCGTCGAGGCGCTGAGGGAGATTCCCGAGGCGCAGCGCCGCGCGATCGTCCTGCACCACCTGGTCGGCCTGTCGGTCGACGAGGTCGCCCACGAGACCGGGTCGCCCACCGGGACGGTCAAGGCCCGGCTGTCCCGTGGCCGGGCCGCCCTGGCCGAACTGCTCCGCGACGAGCCCACGACCACCACCCGAGGGGAGGCCCGCCATGCCGGCTGACTTCGAATCCGACCTGACCCGCGGGCTGGAGAGCCTCGGCTCCGACACGCGCTTCGCGGCGCTCGCCGGACCCGGCGCGGCCCGCCGCCG
>JBOGDS010000006.1:0-70331 GCA_050743075.1 Jiangellaceae bacterium
GTGACGCGCTGGCTGGCCAGATTGCGGCCCGACCCGTTGCGCCGGCTGCGGCTGGATCGCCAGGGCGTCGACACTGCCCTGGTCCGCACGTCGCTGCCGGCGCCGTCCCCGATCCAGCGGGCCCGCTCCGACTCGGCGATCCGTCGCCTGGGCGATGCGGCGTCGAGCGGCGTCTCGGGTCCGTGGGTGGCGACGATCCGCTCGGCTGCGAGCAGGGCGGCCGGCCGGCTGCCCGACGCGCTCGACCAGGCGGTCGCAGGCGCCGACCTGGACGTCGAACGGCGTCCACGGTGGTGGTCGCTCGCCGGAGCGGTCCAACTGCTGGCGCTTGCCGCGCTCGTCGTCGGCGGGCTGTGGCTGGTCGCCCTCGGTGTGGTGGCCTGGCTGCGCCTGCCCGACATCCCGACGCCGGAATGGGGCGCGGTGCCGTTGCCGACCCTGTTGTTCCTGGGTGGTCTCGTTGCAGGCGTCGGGCTCGCTGTCATCGCCGCGATCGCCGCACGGATCGGCGCCCGCCGCAGCGCCGAGGCCGTGCGCCACACGTTGCGCGAAGCCGTCGGGGCGGCCGCCGACGAGATCGTGATCGCGCCGGTCACGGCCGACCTGGACCGGTACCGGTCGTTCCGCACAGCTGCCCTGGCCGCCCGCGACTGAACCCGGCTGTCCACAGGCGGTCCCTTCCGGCCACCGTCGTCCACAGGTGACGGTCGCCTCGTGGTGTCGCGGCGGGTCGGGCGCGCACTCTCGGGGCGTCCACTACCCGCCTTGGAGAGCGCAGGAGGCGCCCGATGAGCGAGGCACTCGTCACCCTCGTTGGCAACATCGCCAGCGATGTCCGAACCAACAAGTCCCAGCGGGGCACCGTGATCACCAGTTTCCGGTTCGCCCAGACCCCGCGCCGCATCGACCGCAACACCGGCCGGTGGGGCGACGGCCCCACGTCCTTCTTCGGCGTCACCTGCTGGCGCACGCTGGCGGAGCACGGCGAGAAGTCGCTGCACAAGGGCGACCCGGTCATCGTGGTCGGCCGGCTGCGGATCCGGGACTGGAAGGACGACAACGGACGGATGGGCCGCGACGCCGAGGTCGACGCGATCACCGTCGGCCACGACCTGGTCCGTGGCACGTCCGAGTTCACCCGGGTCAGGCGGGAACGGACCGAGCAGGGTGACGAGGGCGAGTTCGCGGCCGCCGTGAGCATGGAGCTCCTGGTCGAGGAGCAGGCCCGGGCCGCAGGCGAGATCCGCGATCCCGAGGACGAGCCGGAGCGCGAGCCCGATCGCGAAGCCGTGCCGAGCGTCTTCGGGGCACGCGACGAGGCGCGGACGAAGGCGGCCTGAGCACACGTCCGCTCGGGGCCGCAATGACGAACTGGTCCGGCGGAATCGGGGGATCCGTCGGATCAGTCCCGTCTACGACCGGGCTACCATTGAGGCGTTCGAGCGTGGCTGGGAGCGAGAGCGGACCGGCCGGCCCTGGAGGAACGCCTCGTAGACCGCCACGATTTCGGGGTGCGGTGCACTGCGCCGTAGGCTTGTCGGCGCTATGGCGGAGTTCATCTATTCGATGCGCAGGGCGCGCAAGGCGCACGGCGACAAGGTCATCCTCGACGACGTCACGCTTCACTTCCTGCCGGGAGCGAAGATCGGCGTCGTCGGGCCCAACGGCGCGGGTAAGTCCAGTGTGCTGCGGATCATGGCGGGCCTCGATCAGCCGTCCAACGGCGACGCCACTCTCAGTCCCGGCTACACCGTCGGCATGCTCCAGCAGGAGCCGACGCTCAACGAGGACAAGACGGTACTCGGAAACGTCGAGGAGGGCGTGGCCGAGACCAAGGCGATGCTGGAGCGGTTCAACGAGATCGCCGAGAAGATGGCGGTCGAGTACTCCGACGAGCTGCTCGACGAGATGGGCAAGCTGCAGGAGCAGCTCGACCACCGCAACGCCTGGGACCTCGACGCTCAGCTCGAGCAGGCGATGGACGCGCTGCGCTGCCCGCCGCCGGATGCCGACGTCTCGTTTCTCTCCGGTGGCGAGCGTCGCCGGGTCGCCCTGTGCAAGCTGCTGCTGCAGCAGCCGGACCTGCTCCTGCTCGACGAGCCCACCAACCATCTCGATGCCGAGAGCGTCCAGTGGCTGGAACAGCACCTCGAGAAGTACCCGGGCTGCGTCGTGGCCGTGACCCACGACCGGTACTTCCTGGACAACGTCGCGGAATGGATCCTCGAGCTCGACCGCGGCCGCGCCTATCCGTACGAGGGCAACTACACGACCTACCTGGAGACCAAGTCCGCCCGGCTGAAGGTCGAGGGTGCCAAGGACGCCAAGCGCCAGAAGCGGCTGCGCGACGAGCTGGAGTGGGTGCGCTCGAACGCGAAGGGCCGACAGACCAAGCAGCGGGCCCGTCTCGAGCGTTACGACGAGATGGCCGTCGAGGCCGAGAAGGCCCGCAAGCTCGACGTCGAGGAGATCCAGATCCCGCCCGGCCCGCGGCTGGGCACCCTCGTCGTCGAAGCGCACGGCGTGGCCAAGGGCTTCGGCGACCGCATGCTCATGCACGACCTGTCGTTCTCGCTGCCGCGCAACGGCATCGTCGGCATCATCGGCCCGAATGGCGTCGGTAAGACGACGCTGTTCAAGATGATCATCGGTGACGAGCAGCCCGACGCCGGCACGTTCCGGATCGGCGAGACCGTCCGGCTGTCCTACGTCGACCAGAGCCGCGGCGGCATCGACCCGAAGAAGAACGTCTGGCAGGTCGTCTCCGACGGCCTCGACCACATCAAGGTCGGCCAGGTCGAGATGCCCAGCCGCGCCTACGTCGCCGCGTTCGGCTTCAAGGGCCCAGACCAGCAGAAGCCGGCGGGTGTGCTGTCCGGTGGCGAACGCAACCGGCTCAACCTGGCACTGACGCTCAAGCAGGGCGGCAACCTGATCCTGCTCGACGAGCCCACCAACGACCTCGACGTCGAGACCCTGCAGTCGCTGGAGAACGCCCTGCTCGAGCTTCCCGGCTGCGCGGTGATCACCTCACACGACCGCTGGTTCCTCGACCGGGTCGCCACGCACATCCTGGCCTGGGAGGGCGACGACGAGGATCCGTCGAAGTGGTTCTGGTTCGAGGGCAACTTCGACTCGTACGAGAAGAACAAGATCGAGCGGCTCGGCGCCGACGCGACCCGCCCGCACCGAGTGACGTATCGCAAGCTGACCCGCGACTGAACACCACCGGCAGGCCGGGGGCTGCACGGCGCTCAGTGCGCGAGTAGCGCGACCCGCCCGACCGTGGCGTCCGCGGCCAGCAGGGCGAGCAGTCGCTCGCCTTCGTCGACCACTGCGTCGCGGTCCGCGCCGGCGAGCGCCTCGAGCGGCGTGATCGCCAGCGTCGCAGTGTCGCCGTCGCCTGCCATGGTCCACGTCGCCGCGACCCGCCCGTCGACGAGAACGAATCGTGCCCCGGCAACGCTGAGCCCGCGGTGGGCGTCGTCGATGATCCGCGAGCGATCGTCGTACGCGAGGACGGCGTTGTCGAAGGCCGGGAGAAAGCGGGGCGGCGCGGGGACGCCCGGGTCGGCCATCGGGGCGCCCTCGACATCGAGTAGCTCACGACCGCGTTCGTCGCGGAACGTACGCAGCCGCGGCCGCAGACGCTCGACGACCGGTCGCAACGCACCCAGCCCAGACCAGGCACGGATGTCGGCCGTGGCCGCGGGACCGAACGCGGCGAGGTAGCGCAGCACCAGTGCGTCGGGCTCCGGCGCCGGGTCCTCGAGCTCTCGGCCGAGCCAGGCCGGGATCGTCATGTTCCGCGCCCGTCCTGTCTGGCCCCATACGCCGCGCGGCGGCACCTGCACGAGCGGGAGAAGGGAGCTCAGCGCGTCGCCGAGGTCGCTCGGCGACGCGCCGGGCCAGCGGTCACCCACCGCACGTCCCGCCTGCGACAACGTGAGGGGCTGCTCGTCGAACAACGGCCGACCGGCCGCGGCGAGTTCCGTGTAGTCGACGCCTGCCAGTCGCCGGCCGAGTGTGGCGCGCATGCGCTTCTCGAGCACCTCCTGGTGGATGGGACGAAGCGTCAGGCAGTCGCGCGCGGTGACGAGATGGAGCGTTCGACGCATGAGCAGCGTGCGCACGACCAGTCGCTCTTCGAGCAGCTCGGCGAGTTCGCGCGGGTCGAACCCTTCCAGCCGCGACCACAGGCCCGGGTACGGCTCCAGCGGCTCCTGCGCCTGCATGCCGACGAGATGCTCGATCGCGTCGGGGACCGGCAACTGCTGCCGCTCCAGCAGCAGATTGCGCGCCAGAAGCGCGCGATTCAGCGCGCGCAGGCCGAGCACCGTCACCACGCGCACCCTAGCTCGTGGCGGCGTCATCGGCCCGTGCGGCAGGATGAGCCGGTGCCCCGTCACGTCACCCACGTCCCGCTGCGGTGGGCCGACCTGGACGCGCTCGGCCACGTGAACAACGTGGTCTATCTGCGCTACCTGTAGGAGGCACGCGTCGACATGCTCTTCGTCCACGCGCCAAGGCAGGGTGCGGAGAAACTGGCCAGCGGCGTCGTCGTCTCGCGCCACGAGATCGGCTACCGGGCGCCGCTGCACTTCCGGGCCCAGCCGATCCGGGTCGAGACGTGGGTGCGCCGGATCGACGTCGCCACATTCACACTCGGCTACGAGGTCCTGGACGTGTCGACCGACGGCGAGCGGGCAGTCTACGCGGTGGCGTCGTCGGTTCTCGTCCCGTACGACCTCGGGTCCGGCCATCCGCGACGGGTCGCGGCCGAGGAACGCGCCGTGCTGGAGACGTTCGTCGAGGCCGACGGTCCGGTTGCCGGCAGGGTCGTGTAATGCGCCACGTCTTCGAGTGCGCCGTGCGGTTCGACGACCTCGACTCCTACGGGCACGTCAACAACGTGACGTTCGCCGAGTACCTCCAGGAGGCCCGCATCGATTTCGCGCACCGGTACCTGGCGGACGCTCTCGGGCCGCACGAGGCCGCCGTCGTCGCCCACCAGGCGATCGACTACGTGCGGCCGGTGGCCTTCCGGACCGAGCCGCTGCAGGTCGAGCTCTGGGTGTCCCGCGTCGGCTCGTCGTCGTACGATATCTCCTACGACGTCCGTGACGGTGCCACGGTCTACGCGCGGGCGACGGGAACGCTGGTGGCGTTCGACCGGGCGACGTCGCGACCCCGGTTACTGACGCCCGGCGAGCACGCGGCCCTGGCGAAGTTCCTCGAGCCGTGACGCTGCTGGTCCCGCGCCATCAGGGTGCGGCAGCGGACCTGGCGACGTTCGCCCGGCGGGTGGCCCGGTTCGAGGCAGACGCCGCCATCCGGATCGTCGCGGACGGCGCCGTTGCCGGCTGCTTCGCCGAGACGCCGTTCGACGCACTGGCGCTGCGTGCTGTGGCCCTCGCCGAGCCGCTGGCCGCCGATGTCGTCGTCGAAGCGGGAACGCTGGCTGCCCGCGCAGTCGGCACGAACGGCGAGGTCGAGCTCCCGCCCGCCCTCCCGGCGCTGCGGTGGACGAGCAGCCTCCCGCCGCGGTCGGGCTGGACAGAGCTGACCAGGTTGTCGGGGGTCGAGGTGGCCGCACGGGTGGCCGAGGGTGTCGAGGAGTTCCGCGGGCGCGCTCCCGACGCGACCGCTGGCAGCGCTCTGCGGGAGGGTCGGGCCGCACTCGAGACACTGGCGGCGGAGATCTGGGACCGCGAGCTGGCGGCAGGGATTCCGCTGCGGCTCGCCCACGCGGCCGAGTCGTACGGCTTTCTCGGCCCCGGGGACGTGGTGCTCCGCGGGGTCGGACCGTGGTGGCGCCTGGACGCGCCGTACGGCTCGATCCTGGCACGTGGCGGCCTGGCCCTGTTCGCGCTCTAGGTCGATCGCCCGTAGAGCACGAGGGCCCACGTGAGGCAGCCGAACGCGACGGTGGAGGTCACGGCCCGGACGACGTTCCAGCGGGCCCATCTCGCTTCGTCGAAGCGCTCGCGCACCGCAGCGAGGTCGGCGATGCGGTCGGGGTCCCCGGCCGCCTTGATCCCTTCGTTGAGCGGAACGTTGACGCCGACGGTGATGCCGAACACCACCAGGTAGAGCACGAGCGCGGCAACGATCCAGGGCAGGGCCGATCGCTCGTCCTCGGGAAGGTGGAGTATCGCGGCCAGGCCGGTGAACGCCAGCGCGCCGACGAAGCTGGTGAGGAACACCGGATTGATGATCGCCCTGTCGATCGACTGGAACGCGCTCACGAAGGTCCGGTCATCCGTCCGGCCCAGGCCGGGCATGGTGGCGACGGCGTAGATGTAGAACACCCCCGCCATCAGCCCCATGGTCATGGTGGCCGCAATCAATGACGTGATTCGCAACGCGTCCATCGCATCCTCCCTGCGTCGGGCGAAACGGTAGTGCCCGGGCGCCTGGTGCTCACGGTTCAGCTACGTGCAGCAAGTGAAGTCGGCGCCGTTGAGACCAGCCATGGCCGAGAAGCTCGCATCCATGTTCCTGCGTCCACCGTCAGGTCGCCAGCCAGGCAGCTGTGTCGGCCGGGAGCAGTCCGTCGACGAGAGGTGCGCTGGTCAGCAGTACCCGCGAGTGATCGGGGAGCTCGACCGGGTCCGTGCCCAGGTTGACGGCACATGCGAACTCCGGCTCGCGGGAGAACGCCAGCACGTCCGACTCATGGGCGGTCAGCCAGGTCAGCGCGCCGTCGCCCAGGGCGGGAAGCTCCCGCCTGAGACGGAGGGCCTGGCGGTAGAGCTGGAGCATCGAGATCGGGTCCTCACGCTCCGCCTGGACGGCATAGGCCCCCCAGTCGCGCGGCTGGGGGAGCCAGGAACCGCCGACGCCGAAGCCGTACGACGGCCCGCGGATGGTCCAGGGCAGCGGCACCCGGGAGCCGTCCCGGCCCCGGCGGGTGTACCCGGACCGATGCCAGATCGGGTCCCGCAACGCCGACTCGGGCAGGTCGAGCACCTCCGGCAGGCCCAGTTCCTCACCCTGGTACACGTACGCGCTGCCGGGCAGCGCGAGCATCAGCATGGCAGCGGCCCGGGCCCGCCGGAGCCCGAGTGCGAGGTCGACCGGGCCGGCGTCGTCGGGACGCTCGACGCCGACCAGGGCTGCCGTCTCCTTGCGGCCGTACCGCGTCGGATGCCGTTCGACGTCGTGGTTGGACAACACCCAGGTGGTCGGTGCGCCGACCGAGCCGAGGGTCGTCGTCGTGGCGTCGATCGTCACCCGGAGCTCGGGTGCGGACCACGGCGCACGCAGGTAGTCGAAGTTGAAGGCGGTGTGCAGCTCGTCCGGTCGGACGTAGCGCGCCAGCCGGTCCGGCCGGTCGACCCACGCCTCGGCGACGAAGGCGCGCGGCGGGTCGTACGCGTCGGCTACCTCGCGCCACGATCGGTAGATCTCGTGCACGCCGTCGCGATCCCAGGCCGGGTGGTCGGCGATCCGGAGGGGGTCCAGCACGTCCTCGTCGTCGTAGCCGAGGTCCGGCAGTTCGGGGTGCTTGACCAGCCCGTGCGCCACGTCGATGCGGAAGCCGTCGACGCCCCGGTCGAACCAGAACCGCAGGATGTCGAGGAACTCCCGCCGGACCTCGGGGTTGGACCAGTCGAGATCGGGCTGCGTGGCGTCGAACATGTGGAGGTACCACTCACCCGGCGTCCCGTCGCCGTCGTTCACCCGGGTCCACGCCGGGCCGCCGAAGGTGCTCCGCCAGTCGTTCGGCGGAAGCGAGCCGTCGCCGCGCCCCGCTCGGAAGACGTACCGTGCCCGCTCGGCTGAGCCGGGTTCCGCCGCCAATGCCGCCGCGAACCACGGATGCCGATGGGAGGTGTGGTTGGGGACGACGTCGAGGATGACGCGCAGGCCCAGCGCGTGCGCGTCGCGGACGAGCGCGTCGGCGCCGGTCAGCGTGCCGAACTCGGGCGCGACGTCGCGGAAGTCGGCGACGTCGTAACCGCCGTCGTTCATCGGCGACGGGTACCACGGTGTGATCCACAGCGCGTCGACGCCGAGGTCGCGCAGGTAGAGGAGCCGGCTGCGGATGCCGGCGATGTCGCCGACGCCGTCACCCGTTCCGTCGGCGAACGAGCGGATGTAGACCTGGTAGATGACGGCGTCGCGCCACCAGTCGGGTCGAGGCTGGACCACCGGGCTACTCACTCCTCGAACGTGTTGACCAGCGAGTGCGCGGCTCGCTGGAGGTAGTCCCACAGCATCGCGTGCTGGTCCGGCGGCAGCCCCAACGACTCGACGGCGATGCGCATGTGGTGCAGCCACCGGTCGCGGGCCTCGGGGTTGACCTTGAACCCCGCGTGGCGCATCCGCAGCCGGGGATGGCCGCGCTGCTCGGAGTAGGTGGTCGGCCCTCCCCAGTACTGCTCCAGGAACATCCGCAGCCGGGTCTCCGCGCTGCGCAGGTCGGGTTCCGGGTACAGCGGCCGGAGCACGGGGTCGTCGACGACACCCTGGTAGAACCGGTGCACGAGCCGCCGGAACGTCTCGTGCCCGCCGACAGCGTCGTAGAAGGTCTCCACCTGCTCGCTCACGGCTGCATTCTCGCAAGCGGCGGTGACCGCCCTCGCGCCCCCCGTCCGCGACGCGGCAGGATGGGAACGTCCCGCGACACCGACCGTTACGTGGAGGGCAACACATGGCCGCGACCCGTACCGCCACGACCCGCTGGGAAGGCTCATTGTTCGAGGGCTCCGGCCAGGTGACGCTCGAGTCCTCCAAGCTGGGGACGTATGAGGTCACCTGGGCCGCCCGGACCGAACAGCCCGACGGCCGCACCTCACCGGAGGAGCTGATCGCCGCGGCGCACTCGTCGTGCTTCTCGATGGCGTTGTCGAACGGGCTGGCGAAGGCGGGTAGCCCGCCGGCCTCGCTGCAGACCAGCGCCGACGTCACGTTCCAGCCGGGCACCGGCATCACGGGCATCCACCTCACCGTGCGCGGCGACGTTCCCGGCATGAGCGCCGACGACTTCGTCGCCGCGGCAGAAGCCGCCAAGGAGGGTTGCCCCGTGAGCCAGGCCCTGAAGGCGACGCCTATCACGCTGGACGCGGCGCTCGCCTGACGGCCTCAGGCCGCCGGAGGCGGCGGAGATGGCTGCGGGTGCGCGATCGCGATGCCTTCGGCGTCGAACGCCCGCTTGATCCGCTCCCGCAGCTCGCGCGCCAGTTTCCACTGTTCCAGCGGTTCGGTCTTGACCACGAGCCGCAGGACCACGGCGTCGGCGGCGAGCGCCTCGACGCCCCAGACCTCCGGCTCCTCCAGCACGTGCCGGCCCCACTCCGGGTCAGCCGCGACGTCACGGGCCACCTGCTCGAGGAGCGTGCGGGCACGCTCGGTGTCCGCCCCGTAGGTGATCCGGACGTCGAGCACGGCCCGCGCCCAGCCGTGGCTGGAGTTGCCGACCCGGATCACCTCACCGTTGCGGACGTACCAGACGGTGCCGTCGACGGAACGCAGGCGGGTGACCCGCAGCCCGACGGCTTCGACGGTGCCTGTCGCCTCGCCCATGTCGATGACGTCGCCGACACCGTACTGGTCCTCCAGCAGCATGAAGATGCCGGACAGGAAGTCCTTGACCAGGTTCTGGGCACCGAAGCCGAGCGCGACTCCGGCGATGCCGGCGGACGCCAGCAGCGGTCCTACCGGGTAGCCCAGGATGTCGAGCACCATCACCACGACGATGGTCCAGATGACGGCCGTCACGATGCTCTTCAGCAGGGATCCGAGCGTCGTGGCGCGCAGGGCCCGGCGCTCGGAGTAGACACCGGTCCCGCCGAACACCATGTGGGCGGCGCGCCGGGAACCCAGTACCCGCGTTGGCGGCTCGGCCCGGGCTGCTCGGGCGACCAGCCGGTCGATGACCCGGTGAACCGCAAACCGGATGAGAACGGCGAGCAGCACCAGGACGATCAGCTTCAGCGGGTTGCCGAGCAGCACGTCACCCCACCACTCGGCACTGAAGCGCTCGGGCTCCTCCTGCGTCCGGATCATGTCCGGCAACGCTAGCCGAGTTGTGCGGCGAGGAACGCGAGCTGGTCGGCTGCCAGGTCCACGGTTCGCGACACGGCGCGGGCGCCGTGCCCGACCTCGCCCGCGGACCGGATCAGGACCGGTCCACCGGTGGAGGCCGCCTGCAGTGCCGCACACATCTTCCGCGCGTGCATCGGGTCGACGCAGGTGTCGCCGTCGAACACCGTGAACAGCACCGACGGGTAGGCGACGCCCTCACGGACGTGGTGGTACGGCGAGTAGGAGAGCAGCCGCCGTTGGAGCCGCCGTAGACGGCCAGCTGTTCGGTGGTCGACCAGCCTTGCTCGACGAGATACTCCGCCGCCGCGTGGAAGTCGTCGAAGACGTTCTGCTTGCGTTCGCGCATGCCGGCGCGGTGCCAGGTCTCACCCTCCTCCGAACCGCCCCGCAGGTTGGCCACGGCCCAGACACCGCCGGCCTCGACCCAGGCCAGGATGCTGGCCGAGTACGCCGGCGTCCATGGAACGTTGACCCGCCGTAGCCGTAGAGGACGGCCGGGCGGGGTCGTGCGCCGTCGTCGGACGGTGCCACGACGACCATGCGGACCTCGGTGCCGTCCTTCGAACGGTATGTGACCTGGCGGGAGCTGACGGCGGGTACGTCAACGGTGCCCGGACTGTCCGCCCAGGTGGCTACGGCGCCCGTGTGGGCGTCGTAGTTGCAGTACCCGGACCGGGGTCGTGTGGTCGGTGTAGCTGAACCACGCCTCGTGGCCGCCCTCGGGACGCTCGGAGAGCCCGCCGACGCTGCCGAGCCCGGGAAGGTCGATCATCCCCAGCCGTTCTCCACCGGCGGTGTCGTGCACGCTCAGCTCCGAGATGGCGTGCCGGGTCCAGCTCGCCACGAGGATCGGGCGGTCGAGGTCGTCGAGGACGGCGAAGTCCTCCAGGACGGCTTCCGGTCCTCGGCCAGCAGGTCCTGCCAGTGCTCTGGATCCGGTCGCGCCGGGTCCGCCGCGGACCTGGACCGGCCGCAGTTGCGGCATCGCGGCATCCGCCGTCGTCAGGTCAGCCAGCCACAGGTCGTTGCGCGGAGCTGTTCCCTGCGAAGAGGTCACGATCAGCCAGTGTCCGTCGTGGCTGACCGACGCACCGTAGTAGTTGGTCTTGTCCAGGCCGTGGCCGAAGACCTCGACATCCTCCGTGAGGTCGGCGCCGAGCCGCCGTGCGTAGTAGAACGCCTTGCCGTCGGGTAGCCAGGCGACGGGGGAGTAGCGTGCCCGGTCGATCGGGCCGTCGACGTCCTGCCCCGTCGCCACGTCGAGCACGCGGAGCACCGATTCCTCGGTTCCCCCGCGGAGAGCTGATAGGCGAACAGGTCGCCGTCCTTCGACGGCTGCCACGCGTCCAGCGTGGTCGCTCCGGTGTGGTCGACGGCAATCGGGTCGACCAGGACGCGCTCGCGGCCGTCGGGGTCGACGCTCAGCAGGACGGCGTGCTCCTGGTCGGCCGTTCGTCGGGTGTGGAAGGCGCGGTCGCCCCGCCAGGCGGGCGTCCCGACCCGGAGCGCAGCAGCTGGGTGAGCCGGCCGCGAAATGCCCCCAACGTGTCCCAGCGTTGCCGGTGTCGGGTCAGCAGGTCCGCCTGCGCCCTCGACCACGCGACCGTGGCTTCGGCGGTGGGGTCTTCGAGCAGCCGGTACGAATCGGAGATCGTCACGCCGGGCAGGACGTCGGCGTCGTCGCCGCGAGGTGCGCGCGGGTAGGTCACGTCGGCCGAATCTAGGAATCCCCTGGTGATCACCGGCACTTTGGGGCCTGTCCGGCCGGAAAGTGCCGGTGATCATCGGGAGGGGGCATCCTGGCGGCATGACCCAGCCGCAGATGCGGGTATCGATGCCCGACGAACACGTTCCCGGTGTCTATGCCGATTTCGTGAGCGTGTGGCACACGAACGACGTGTTCACGTTCGACTTCGCGGCGCTGGCCCGGCCGCCTTCCGTGGTCGAGGGCGACGACGGCAAGCGGGTGACGACTGCGCAGGCGCAGATCGTGGCGCGGGTCCGGGTTCCGCCCAGCCAGGTCTTCGAGATCATGAAGGCACTGGAGCGGCAGCTGACCGCCTGGGAGCAGGAGACCGCGCGCCGGCCCCGCCCGGCGCAGCCTCCCGAGCAGAGCTGAGTGCCGGTCACAATGCGATCAGGCCGGCGTTCGTCGGTCTGTAGCCGCAGCAGCCGAAGTAGAACGCGCGCACGTGGTCGTCGAAGTCGACGTGGAGCCACTCGCAGCCGGCGGCACTGGCCTCCCGCTCGGCCACGGCGAGCAGCTCGGTGCCGACCCCTTGTCGCCGCACCCTGCCCGCTACGAGCGTGTCGAGGACGAACGCGTGGATCGCACCGTCCCAGGCCACGTCGACGAAGCCGACGAGCTCACCGCCCTGCCGGGCACAGACCCAGCCGAGGCTGTGGCGGCTCACGAAGCCCCCGCGCCCGCTCCCGCCCGTTCCTCAGGCGAACAGCCGGGTGAGCCAGGACTGCCAGGCGCGCTCAGCCTCGGCGTGCTCCACGTCCGAGAAGATGTGGTGTCCCACGCCGGCCATGCCGCCTCCGCCGACGAACCGGTACAGCGCGTCGGCCGTGCGCACGCCCAGAAAGCTCGGCACGAGGACGGATTCCACGACTCCCTCGACGGGAGCGGATCCATCCAGGGTGAACTGCACCTTGTCGCCCTCGGCGACCGTGCCGGACAGCCCGAGGCCGCGCTTGAACCCCTCCCACACGCTGTCCTGATCCGGCTGCTGCGGTCCCCAGGCGGACACGGGCGTTGCTGTCCTGCCGGGGAAGTAGGTGAGGTACGTACCCAGCGAGCGCAGATACATCGGGTCGCCCTTTTGCAGGGCGTCGTACTCCGACTCCCAGTCGTCACCGCCGAGGAAGCCGTTGTGCACGAGCCGGACCACGGTGCTGCCCTGGTCACGTCCCTCGACGAGGAACTCGAACGCCATGAACGATCCGTCCTCGCCCTCGGCGCTCCGGTAGACCAGCCGGTTCGGTGGGTCCCAGGCGGTGATGGTGGATTCGTCCGTGAAATCGCTGAGCACCATCCGCACCGTGCCGCCCTCACCGGGTTCGACCTCGTTGCGTCCCATGAACCAGGAGTCGATTCCAGGGCCGGTGGCGATCGCCTCCCACACCTGCTCGGGGGTCGCGTCGACCGTGATCTCGTTGCTGGTCTCGAACTCGTGGCCCATCGTCAGAGCTCCTTCGTCGTGGTCTTGACACGTGGGTGAACGGCGACGACGACGCGGTGATCGCGGCCGCGTTCGGCGGTCTCGTCGTGGTACTTGCTGACCAGCGCGGTGACCGCACTCGCCAACTCCTGGGCGAACGCGGCCCGGTCGGCCGCCGTGGCGAACCGCACCTCGCCGTCGATCGCGAACGTCGCCAGCGGCTTGTGGGCCTTTGTCGCGCCGGTGATGAGCGCACCCACGTCCCGGACCAACCGGCCGGCGACCGCGAGCAACCATCGCGCCGACAGCCGGTCCGGCGAACGTGCCGGGTCGGGCGCCACCGCGGCCAGCGCGGCCGGCGAGATCACGTACGACGATGCCGTGGCACGCATCACCCGCTCGGTGACGTTGCCCTTCCGGCGCTCCTCGACCAGCTCGACCAGCCCGTGCTGCTCCAGCGCCCGCAGGTGGTAGTTCACCTTCTGCCGCGCCAGACCGACCCTCGGCGCCAGCATGGTCGCCGATGCTGGCTCGGCCAGTTCGGCCAGCAGCTGGGCCCGAACCGGATCCAGCGAGACCTCGGCCGCGGCCGGGTCTTCGATCACCGCTACGTCGAACATGCCGCCAGCCTTCCACCGACGAAGATTCTTGTCAAGACGGTTCACATTGTCGGATGCCCGCCTTGACGTATTCGAACACGTGTTCGATAGTGGGAGGCATGCCAGTCTCCGCGGTCCGCGCCTCCCCGGAGAGGGTGGCGGCAGGGCAGGGGGAGCTGGGTCTGCTGCCGGTGCTTCCTGCACTGCGTGGCCTGCTACCAGGGCTACGGCGTGGGCAGGTGGTCTCGATCGAAGGCGGGGGGTCACTGGCCCTGGCATTCGCGGCGGGAGCTTCGGCAGAAGGTTCGTGGTGCGCCGTGGTCGGCATGCCGGACTGCGGTGTGTTGGCCGCGGCTGGGATGGGCGTCGACCTCGCCCGGTTGCTATTGATCGACGAGCCGGGTCCGCGCTGGGCCGAGGTGGTGGCCACGCTGGTGGGCTCGGTCGAGGTGGTGCTGCTGCGTCCTCCCGTGCGCCCGTCGTCGGTCGAGGTTCGTCGTCTCACCGCACATGCCCGCCGGCACGGCGGCGTCCTGGTGGTGGCCGGCGGCTGGACGGGAGCGCCGCTGCGGTTGCGGGTGGTGTCGTCGATCTGGACGGGCCTGGGCGACGGGCACGGCAACCTGCGGGGCCGCCGGGTCCGGGTGGTGGCGGAAGGGAAGGGTCGTCCAGAGACGGCGTGGTTGTGGCTTCCGGGCCCCGACGGGTCGGTGGAGGCAGCAGATGTCGCGGTCGACGAGCTGGTCGAGGCGGCAGGGTGAGCTCGGCGCGGGCGCTGGTGGCGTGGTGTCCCGACTGGCCGGTCGTCGCGGCCGGAGTTGACACCGGTGACCCTGCCGCGGTGGTGGCCGGCGGCCGGGTGACCGCGTGTACCGCCGCGGCACGGGAGTCCGGTGTCCGTCGAGGTCAGCGGTTACGTGATGCCCAACGCCACTGCCCGGGCCTGGCCGTGCACGCCGAGGATCCCGAAGGCGAGGCCCGGTGTTTCGAGCAGGTCGCAGCCGCGGTCGAGGCGCTTTGCCCGCGGGTCGAGGTGGTGCGCCCCGGAGTGTGTGCGGTCCCCGCCCGCGGGCCGGCCCGCTACTTCGGCGGTGAGCAGGCGCTAGCCGACCTGATCCGGGAGGCGGTGGCCGGGTGCGGGTTCCTGTGCGCCGTCGGTGTCGCCGACGGTGTGTTCGCTGCTGTCCTGGCCGCGCGTGAGGGTCCAGCGGGCATGGTGGTACCAGCGGGGGAGACGGCGCAGTTCCTGGCTCCGCATCCGGTTTCGGCGCTGGCTGCTGCAGTGGTCGGGTCGGACGGCCTCGACCTGATTGGTCTCCTGAACCGGCTGGGCATCCGAACTCTCGGTCAGTTCGCTGCGCTGCCGGCCGGCGACGTGCTGACCCGCTTCGGGGTCGACGGTGCCATTGCCCACCGGCTGGCCAGCGGGCTGGAACCCCGCCCACCGGCCACCCGTCCACCTGGTGAAGACCTGGCCGCCGTGCTGACGTTCGACCCGCCGGCCGAACAGTCCGAGCCGTTGGTCTTCGTGGCCAAGAGCCTCGCCGACGAGCTGCACGCTGGCCTCGCTGCACGCGGGCTGGCCTGCGTCCGGGTCGAGGTCGAGGTGTCGACGGAAGACGGCCGCAGCTGGTCGCGGCTGTGGCGTCACGATGGCCTGCTGTCCTCGACGGGGGTGGCCGAGCGGGTGCGCTGGCAGCTCGACGCGTGGCGTACGGCTTCGCCTGGATCACCCGACGCACTCGTCGGGGGCGTGGTGCTGTTGCGCCTGGCTCCTGACCAGGTAGTCGTCGACGCCGGCCGGCAGCTCGCGCTGTGGGGGTCCGAGGTCGCCGACGGCCGCGTGGAGCGGGCGGCGACGCGTCTGCAGGCGATGCTCGGGCATGCCGCGGTGACCAGGCCGGTGCTCGCCGGGGGGCGTGGGCCGGGCGAGCAGGTGCTCCGGGTGCCCTGGGGCGACCGGCTCGAGCCTCGGCTGCCCGCCGCGGGGCCGTGGCCGGGCCGGGTGCCTGCGCCCGCCCCGGCGGTGGTGCATCCGTCGCCGGTTCCGGCCGTCGTGATCGATGATGACGGTCTGCCGGTCAACGTCAGCGGGCGTTGCGAGGTCTCGTCGCCGCCGTCCTGGCTTGCGGTCGACGGCGGTTCTCCGCTGGCGGTGACGGGGTGGACCGGCCCGTGGCCGGTTGTCGAGCACTGGTGGGACGCCGTCCTGGCCCGCCGGTCGGCCCGCTTCCAGGTGTCCACCGACGACGGCCGCGCGTGGCTGCTCGTCGTGGATCGCGGCCGGTGGCGGGTGGAGGCGACGTACGACTGAGCCACGCTCCGGTTGTATTCGGTACAGGTTTACCGTCGTGGTATGAGCAACGACATGGGTGCCTGAGGCCTGCAAGCTTCCGACGGGCGAGCGGGCGCTTCGGGCGGCGGAGTTCGACGAGCTGTTCGCCGAGCCAGTACGGCATGTCGATCGGATGGAACCAGGCCGACTGCGGCTGGAGCCTGGACTCGTCGCCGACGATCGCCGGGCGGGTGGAGCACCTCGCTGCGCGCGAGATGGTCTGCTGTTCGTTCTTCACCTCACTCTGACCATGGGCGGCTTGTCCACAGGGCGCATGGTCACACTCGCGGTTGTCGGCGGGCTCGGCTAAGCTCGAACACATGTTCGAATCTGGGCTGTCCATCGGTTCCGGGGTGGACTACGGCTATCTGGAGCGGTTGGTTCCGGGTGCGTTGGATCCGGTCCGGCTGGCGGCGTTGGTGGCAGGGTTCGACGCCGGGGGTGAGTTGCTCGATCCTGAGGAGTTCGCCCTGTTCGGCCCGGAGCCAGGGGTCGACCCGGCCGCATGGTGTGACCGTGTAGAGGCCGCGCCGCCGCTGCAGGCGTCGGTTGCGGCTGGTCCTGTGGAGCCGGCGGTGTTGGTGCCGTCGACGGTGCCGGGGTTGGAGGACATGGCGCCGGGGGCAACGCTGGCCCAGGTGCTCGAAGGCGTCGATCTGACGGCGTTGGGTGCCTACGAGGTGGTCGAGGCGGTGGCCGGGTGGCAATGGATCGCCTCCTGGGCGGCGGCCGGGCAGGCGGCGGCTGTCACCGAGCTGGCACGCAGGGCGGAGATGCGCCCGTTGGCGAACGGCCAGATCGAGTCGATGTCGCCGCAGCGGGTGACCGGGATGGAGGTGGCGGCCCGGCTGCAGCTCACCCCGGCGGCGGGGGAGGCGTTGGTGGCGCGGTCGTTGTGCCTGACCGAAGTGCTGCCGGGCACGCTGGCGGCGTTGGCGGCGGGCCGGATCGATATGCGCCGGGCGGAGGTGGTGGCCGACGAGTTGCGCCGGCACGACCCGGCGGTCGCCCGGCAGGTGGAGGCCGATGTCCTGCCGCGCGCGGAGCACTTGACCGCACCACGGCTGCGCCGCGCGGTCAGGCAGTCGTTGCATCGGCTTGCCCCTGCGACGGTGGAGGAACGCCGGGAGGCCGCCGCGGCGAAGCGGCATGTGCAGGTCATCCCGGCGGCAGATGGGATGGCGTGGTTGGAGGCGTACCTGCCGGCGCAGGATGCGGCGGCGGTGGAGGCCGCGGTGGAGGCGGCGGCGGCGGCGATGAAGCGGCAGTCCCCCGGCGACGGGCGAACCAAGGCGCAGCGACGCGCCGATGCGCTGGCCCAGATGGGCTGGATCGCGCTGTCCACCGGCCGGCTGGGTGGCTGCGTCTGCGGGCAGCGCCTGGACGACCAGCACCGGCGGCCGGTGGCGGTGCAGGTCACCGTCGCCATGACGACCCTGCTCGGCCTGGACGACCACCCCGGCGAGCTGGCCGGCTATGGGCCGATCACCGCCGAGGTGGCCCGCCGGCTCGCGGCTGAGGGCACCTGGCGGCGGCTGCTCACCGACCCGGCCTCCGGCGCGGTCCTCGACTACGGCCGGACCCGATACACCCCGCCGCCGGAGCTGGTCGACCACGTGGTGGCCAGGGACCGGACCTGCCGCTGGCCCACCTGCGACCGCCCAGCAGCCGCCGGCGAGATCGACCACACGCTGCGCTACCCGTTCGGGGCCACCGCCGCGGATGATCTCGGGGCGTTCTGCAAGGCCCACCACATCGGCAAACACCACAGCCGCTGGCGGGTCAAACAGCCAGCACCCGGCCAATTCCAATGGATCACCCCCACCGGCCACATCTACACTGTCGAGCCTGAACCGGTCGGCCCGGTCGAACCAGCGGTGCGCGTGGGAGCCGAACTCGTCCAGCCCGAGCCGGCCCGTGCCGAGCCGGCCCAACCAGAGCCACCCGCGTTCTGAACCGGCGCGGGTACGGTCATGGGCTGGCACAACCCACCAATCCCCTGGAACGAGTTCGAACGCCGCCTGTCCTGGGGCACCCAGTCAGCGGAGGAGCCGGGACGCGACGAGCTGACACCGGAGGGTGCTCGGGTCCTGAAGCTGCCGGAAAGGCAGCAGCCTGAAGGGGCCAGCAGCATCTCCGACGGCTCACTCTCGGCTGTGGGTGGGCCGGCCTGGGCGGAGCTGCACTGCCACTCGTCGTACAGCTTTCTCGACGGCGCGTCCGACCCCGATGCCTTGGTGGCCGAGGCGGTTCGGCTCGGGATCGAGGTGCTGGGCATCACTGACCATGACGGCATGTACGGCGTGGCCCGGCTGGCCGAGGCAGCGCGAGACTTCGAGCTGAAGACCGTCTTCGGGGCGGAGCTGAGCCTGGGGCTGTCCGAACGGCAGAACGGCGTCCCAGACCCCGCAGGCAGTCACCTGCTGGTGTTGGCCCGCGACGTCGAGGGATACGGACGGCTGGCCGGTGCGATCACCGCCGCCCAGATGCGTGGTGGGAAGGGCCGCCCGGCCTACAACCTCGCCGAGCTGGCGCAGGCACACGGTGGGCATTGGGTCGTCCTCACCGGTTGCCGCAAGGGCGTGGTGCCCGCGGCTCTCGCCCGCGGCGGGCCGGACGCAGCCGACCGCGAGCTGCACCGGCTGGTCGAGCTGTTCGGGCGAGGGAACGTCTACGTCGAGCTGATCGACCACGACCAACCCCTCGACGATGCTCGCAACGACGCGCTGTTCCAGCTGGCGAACCACGTCGGCGTGGGGGTGGTGGCGTCGAACAACGTCCACTACGCCGCACCCGCCGACGCGCCGCTGGCCCAGGTACTCGCGGCGGTACGGTCCCGCCGCAGCCTCGACGAGATGACCGGTTGGCTGCCGGCGAACGGCACCGCACACATCCGCTCCGGCCGTGAGATGGCCGCCCGGCTGGGCCGATTCCCCGGCGTCCGCGAGGTGACTGTCGAGCTGGCTCGGAGCTGCGCCTTCGACTTCAAGGTCATCGCGCCGAGGCTGCCGCCGCGCAAACTAGGGGAGGGGCACACCGATGCGAGCTGGTTGCGCCTGAAGGTCGAGGAGGGCTTCCAGAAGCGCTACGTCGAGCGTGGTGTGGCCGACATAGAGAAGGTGCGAAAGCAGCTGGACAAGGAGCTCACGGTCATCGAAGACCTGGAGTTCCCCGGCTACTTCCTCATCGTCTACGAGATCACCCAGTTCTGTACAGAGAAGGGCATCCTCTGCCAGGGCAGGGGTTCCGCGGCCAACTCGGCGGTCTGCTACGCATTGGGCATCACCGCCGTCGAGCCGATCAGCAACAACCTGCTCTTCGAGCGGTTCCTCACCGACGCCCGGGTCGGCCCCCCGGACATCGACGTCGACATCGAGAACAGCCGCCGTGAGGAGGTCATCCAGCACGTCTACGACAAGTACGGGCGCGACCGCGCCGCCATGGTCGCCAACGTCAACACCTACCGGCCCAAGATGGCCGTGCGCGACGCCGCCCGGGCGCTCGGTTACAGCGCCGGGCAGGCCGACGCCTGGAGCCGCCGGGTCGACTACCGCATCGGCCCGCAGGTAGGCCCGCGCGGTGAGAAGGAGCCGGCCGCCCCTCTTCCCAGAGACGTCAGGGACGGCGACGAGATGCCCGAGCTGCTGTCCGCCGTCGTCGAGCGGATGTTGCGGCTGCCGCGGCACCTGTCGATCCACTCCGGCGGAGTGGTCTTGTGTGACCGTCCGATCGGTGAGGTCTGCCCGGTCGAGTGGGCGACGATGCCCGAGCGCAGCGTCCTGCAGTGGGACAAGGACGACTGCGCCGCCGGCGGGCTGGTCAAGTTCGACCTGCTGGGCCTGGGCATGCTCTCGGCGCTACGGGAGTCCTTCGACCTCCTGCGCGAGCACCACGGCGGGACGCTGGGCCTGCACTCGCTCCCTGACGACGACACAGGGGTGTACGACATGCTCTGCGACGCCGACTCGGTCGGGGTCTTCCAGGTCGAGTCGCGGGCGCAGATGGCCACCCTCCCCAGACTGCGGCCCAGGAAGTTCTACGACCTCGTGGTCGAGGTGGCGCTGATCCGACCGGGTCCCATCCAGG
This sequence comes from Jiangellaceae bacterium, assembly GCA_050743075.1. Lineage (GTDB taxonomy): Bacteria > Actinomycetota > Actinomycetes > Jiangellales > Jiangellaceae > JBOGDS01. Next base: position 20,241 of record JBOGDS010000006.1, read on the forward strand.
GTGGCTCGGTCCATCCCTACATCCGTCGGGCCAACGGCAAGGAGGACGTCACCTACCCACATCCGCTGATGGAGCCGGCGCTGCAGCGGACGAAGGGCGTGCCCCTGTTCCAGGAGCAGATGATGCAACTCGCCATCGACTGCGCCGACTTCGACGGCACCGAGGCCGACCACCTCCGCCAGGCCATGAGCTCCAAGCGCTCGATCGAGCGGATCGAGAGGCTACGCGGCCGCCTCCTCTCCGGCATGGCGAAGAAGGATATTCCCGACGACGTGGCCGAGGACATCTACGGCAAGCTCTTCGGGTTCGCGAGCTACGGCTTTCCTGAGTCACACGCGTACAGCTTCGCCTACCTCGTCTACGCCAGCGCCTACCTCAAGCGGTACCACCCCGCGGCGTTCACCACCGCGCTGCTCAACAACCAGCCGATGGGGTTCTACGTGCCGCAGACACTGATCGCCGACGCCCGTCGGCACGGCGTCGAGGTCCGTGGCGTCGACGTCAACGCCAGCGCCGCCGAGGCCACGCTCGAGGAGCCGGTCCCGGTGCCTCCTGGCGTGGCCCATGCGCCCGAAGAGCCGCAGCCCGCGATCCGGCTTGGCCTGTCCACGGTCCGCAACCTGGGCGACGACATCGCGCAGGCGATCGCTGCCAGCCGTCCGTACGCTGACCTCGCCGACCTGGTGCGACGGGTCCGCGTGCCGCTGCCCGCCCTGGAGGCGCTGGCCACCGCGGGCGCGTTCGGTTGCTTCGAGCTTGAACGGCGGGAGGCGCTGTGGGCGGTCGGCGCGCTGGCCGGCACCCGCCCCGACCAGCTCCCAGGGACCACCCCTGGGTCGAGAGCACCTGCACTGCCCGCCATGACAGCCACCGAGATGACCTTCGCCGACCTGTGGGCCACCGGCTCGTCGCCTGATACCCACCCGGTCCAGCACGTCCGCGAGAGGCTGGACAACTGGGGGGCTGTCCCGGCCGCCGCGCTCAAGGACGTCGCCAACGGCGAGCGGGTGCTCGTTGGCGGCCTCGTCACTCATCGGCAGCGCCCGCCGACGGCGGGTGGCGTCGTGTTCATGAACGTCGAGGACGAGACCGGCATGGTCAACGTCATCTGCCCGAAGCGCACCTGGGAGCGCCAGCGCCGCATCGCCCTCGACTCCGCCGCCCTGGTGGTCGACGGCACGCTCGAGTGCCAGGACGGTGCCATCAACCTGCTGGCGCACCGGCTCGCGCCGCTACGGATCAGCGGCGAGGTCCCCAGCCGCAACTTCCGCTGACGGCCCGCGGGGCTGGATGGTCGGGTTGGCGCTCTCCGGCCGCAGGCCGCCTCCGGGTCGCGCTCCCTCCGGGTAACGTCGCCCGACGTGCGCCTCGTCATCGCCCGCTGCCAGGTCGACTACGCGGGACGGCTGACCGCGCACCTGCCGATGGCGATCCGGCTGATCCTGGTCAAGGCCGACGGGTCGGTGTCGATCCACGCCGACGACCGTGCTTACAAGCCGCTGAACTGGATGAGCCCGCCGTGCCGGCTGGACGAGACCGACGGGGTGTGGACGGTCGCGAACCCGGCCGGCGAGCGGCTGGTGATCACGCTCGATGAGGTGCTCCTCGACAGTGAGCACGAGCTCGGCGTCGACCCCGGTCTGGTCAAGGACGGCGTCGAGGCCCACCTGCAGGAACTGCTGGCCGAACACGTCGAGACCTTCGGCGCAGGCTGGCACCTGGTGCGTCGCGAGTATCCGACCGCTATCGGCCCCGTCGACCTGCTCTGCCGCGACGACAACGGGGTGACGGTCGCCGTGGAGGTCAAGCGGAGGGGTGAGATCGACGGTGTCGAGCAACTCACCCGCTACCTCGGCCTGCTCAACCGCGACCCGTTGCTCGCGCCGGTGCGCGGCGTCTTCGCCGCCCAGGAGATCAAGCCACAGGCGCGCACCCTCGCCCACGACCGCGGGATCGCCTGCATCACCGTCGACTACGACGCCCTGCGCGGACTCGACGATCCGACCACCCGCCTGTTCTGATCCGGTACCTCCGAGCTACCCACGAACAGCGAGTCCTGCCGCGGGCTGTCCACAACCTCGTGTTCGCCTGGCGACCAGGTGCGATCGGTCCGGCATGGTGATCGGTGTACCGAGATCGGGAGGGATGGCACCATGGTGGTCGACGAGCGCGCACGGCACGAGCTGCACGGACGGCTCGAGTCGGTCCTGGGATCGGAGGAGGCGACGACGTTGATGTCTCTCCTGCCTCCCGCCGGGTGGGCCGATGTGGCCACCAAGCGTGACTTGGATGCGCTGGCTGCCATCACCAAGCGTGACCTGGACACGCTGGCTGCCATCACCAAGCGTGACCTGGACGTGCTGGGAAGCCAGCTGCGGCGCGAGATGGCGGACCTTGGCGGTGCGCTCCGCGGGGAGATGGCGGATCTGGGCGCTGAGATGGGCGAGCTGCGTGGCGAGGTACGAGCTGAGATGGGTGAGCTGCGCGGTGAGGTACGGGTCGAGATCGCCGGAGTGCGGGCCGAGGTGGCTGGCGTCCGCGCCGAGTTTCACCACGATCTGGGTGTGCTCACCCGCACCTTGATGATCAGCATGATCACGGCCGTCGTAGCCGTCGCCTCGCTCGCGTTCGGGGCGGCGCGCCTCGTCTGATGGCGCGACACGTCGAGGCGGGTCGTCGGCGTTGCGTGCGACACTGCCGGGCATGGCTCGTGAGATCGAGACGGTCGGCGTGGTGGGGCTCGGCACGATGGGTGCCGGCATCGCCGAGGTCTTCGCGCGCAAGGGATTCACCGTCGTCGGCGTCGAGCGCGACCAGGAGGCGCTCGACCACGGGCGGGGGCACATCGAGCATTCGACCGGGCGGGCGGTCAGGCGGGGCAAGCTGACCGCCGAGGACCAGTCGGCGCTCTTTGGTGCGATCACGTTCACGACCGACCTCGACGCACTCGAGGCATGCCAGCTCGTCGTCGAAGCGATCCCCGAGCACCTCGACCTCAAGCGCGACCTGTTCGCCCGGCTGGACAAGATCGTCGCGCCGGACGCCATCCTGGCGACGAACACGTCGTCGCTGTCGGTCACTGAGATCAGCGTTGCCACCGAACGGCCCCGCCGGATCGTCGGCATGCACTTCTTCAACCCGGCGCCGATCCAGGAGTTCGTCGAGGTCGTCCGCACGGTCGTCACCGAGCCTGACGTCATCCAGGACGTGTCCGCGCTGGCTCGCCGGCTCGGCAAGGCTCCGGTCGAGTGTGGTGACAAGGCGGGCTTCATCGCCAACGCTCTCCTCTTCGGGTACCTCAACCACGCCGCGTCGATGTACGAGAGCCGCTACGCCACGCGCGAGGACATCGACGACGCGATGCGCCTCGGCTGCGGCTACCCGATGGGTCCACTGGCGCTGCTCGACCTGATCGGGCTCGACACCGCGTACGAGATCCTCGACACGATGTACAAGCAGGGCCGCGACCGCCTGCATGCCCCCGCGCCGGTCCTCAAGCAGATGGTCACGGCAGGCCTGCGCGGCCGGAAGACCGGGCGCGGCTTCTACACGTACGAGGCGCCGGACTCGCCGGTCGTCGTGCCGGACGCACTCACCCCGGTGGTCGGCGGCCCGTCGGAGGATGTCCGCGAGATCCGCACCGTCGGCGTCGTGGGCTCCGGGACGATGGCGACGGGCATCGTCGAGGTGTTCGCCAACGGCGGCTACGACGTCGTCTACGTGGCCCGCGGCGGCGACAAGGTCGCGCAGGTCCGGGCATCGGTCGAGCGGTCGCTGGAGAAGGCCGTACAGCGCGGCAAGCTCGACGAGGTCGACCGCGACGCCGCGCTGGCTCGGATCGCCGGATCGTCGTCGCTGGACAATCTCGCAGTAGCCGACCTGGTGGTCGAGGCCGTGGTCGAGGACACGACGGTCAAGCAGGCACTGTTCGAGTCGCTGGACGAGATCTGCAAGCCCGGCACGATCCTGGCAACGTCGACCTCGTCGCTGCCCGTGATCGAATGCGCCGCCGCGACGTCCCGCCCGGGCGACGTGGTCGGTATGCACTTCTTCAACCCGGCCCCGGTCATGGAGCTGGTCGAGGTGGTGCGGACGGTCTCGACGGCGGACGACGCAGTCGCCACGGTCGGCGAGGTCTGCCGTACCGTCGGCAAGCACCCGGTCACGTGTGGAGACCGCGCTGGGTTCATCGTCAACGCCCTGCTGTTCCCATGCCTCAACGACGCGGTGAAGATGCTGCAGGCCCACTACGCGAGCACCGACGACATCGACGCCGCAATGAAGCTCGGCTGCCGTTTGCCGATGGGCCCGTTCGAGTTGCTCGACGTGGTCGGCCTGGACGTGGCGCACGCCATTCAGCGCACGCTGTACCTGGAGTTCCGCGAGCCCGGCTTCGCGCCCGCCCCGCTGCTCGAGCACCTCGTGACCGCCGGTTATCTGGGGCGCAAGACCGGCCGCGGGTTCCGCGTCTACCCGTGACCCATCCGCTCGGCCACGTACTGGCGGAGGCGGCGAACGGCCGATTCCCCGACACCGACGGCATTGTCGACGTCGTCGCGCCGTGGCGGCGAGGCGTCGAAGGCGTGGTCGCCTTCACCGGGCACGCGTACGTCGCGACGGAGCTGCCCGCTGCCGACGTGCTCGCGCGGCGGCCGGACGGGTTCGGCGGCGCGCTCCATCCGCGGTTCGTGACCTGGCTGGCAGGGCCGGCCGGATGGTGCGACTCGCTGGACGTCCTTGTCGTCTCGCTCGGCACCGGGCTTGCGGAACGTGGAGGCGGGCTGCAACGGCGCGACGAGCCCGACGGTAGGCGGGTCCGGCATGCCCGGACGGTCCGCGACGACGTGGTGGTGTACGGCGACGAGCGCGGGATGGTCACCCTCGGTGTGGGTATCGGCGGCTTGGCCGAGATCGGCGTCGAGGTGCCGGACACGACGCGAGGGCGCGGTGGCGGCCGAGCTCTGGTGGCCGAAGCGCTCGGCCTTGTCGCCGCGGGAGAGCCGGTGCTGGCGGCCGTCGCGCCAGGCAACGCGGCCAGCCTGCGCGCATTTCTCGCCGTCGGGTTCACTCCGGTCGGCGCCGTCCACCTGGTGCGGCCCGCGGGCCGCTGAGGGTGCGAGTCAGCCGCAGCCGCAGGCTCCACCGCAGCAGCCGCCCGACGCTGCGGGCGCGCCTGCCCCGGTCCGCCCGGTGAGGCCGACCGTCGACAGGAGCTTGACCGTGTCGTCGTGCCCGGCCGGGCAGACGGCCGGAGCCGCGGAGTCGGCCATCGGGCGCGACAGTTCGAACGTCGCACCGCAGGAGCGACATCGGAACTCGTAACGCGGCATGGGACAAGCATATGAGGTGACGGCGACCGTCGACGCGGCCCGACGCCGCGAATGGACGGCGTCGGGTGCTGCCGTGCGCGGAGTTGGACCGCGTGGCCGGCGGGCGTCGGGAGCTCAACGTCGGGGACACTGGTGACATGTCGCGTCGCCGTCCGGCTCGCCGCCAGCGGGTTGGTGGCCATGAGGAGGTCGAGTCCTGGCCCGATGGCGACTGGGTGGTGCGGCGGCTGACCGGCAGCTCGGCCACCAAGCCGTACCGCTGCCCGGGCTGCCAACAACTCATCCCGCCGGCCACCCCGCACGTCGTGGCCTGGCCGGTCGAGGGCGTGACGTTGTCCGGCGGCGGTGCGGGCGAACGCCGGCACTGGCACACCGGCTGCTGGCGCGGCCGAGACCGCCGCCGACCCGGCTGAGGCCTCGAGATGCAGGTGCGCCGGTAGGCTCGCGGGCGATGACGACCGTCGAGCTTGCCTGCGACGACGCGGGCGCCGGTGCTCCTCTGCTGCTGCTGCACGCGTTCCCCCTCTCGCGCGCGATGTTCGCGGCGCAGGTGGGCGGGCTCGCCGACCGTGCTCGTGTGGTGGCGCCGGATCTGCGTGGCTTCGGAGAGTCTGGGCTCGGCGCCGGCGAGCCGTCGATGGACGCCATGGCCGACGACGTCGCCGGGTTGCTGGACCGGCTGGGTATCGACTCCGCGGTCGTGGCCGGGCTCTCGATGGGCGGGTACGTCGCCATGGCCATGCTGCGCCACCATCCGGAGAAGGTCTCCGCCGTCGTCCTCATCGACACGAAGGCGAGCGCCGACGCGCCGGCGGCCCGTGAGAACCGCGAGCGGGTTGCGGCGGCCGTCCTCGAACTCGGCCCCAGGGCGCTGCGCCCGATGCTCGACACTCTGCTGGGTGACTCGACTCGTCGGCGGCAGGCGCAGGTCGTCGAGGAGGTGAGCGGGTGGCTCGACGCGGCCCGCCCGGACGGTGTGGCGTGGGCGCAACGCGCGATGGCCGCGCGGCCGGACTCGTTCGCGACGCTCGCGGGTGCGGCGGTTCCAGGGTTTGTCGTCGTCGGTGAAGAGGACACCCTCACCACCCACGACGACGCGCTGGCAATGGCGGACGCCTTCCCGACTCCGGCGCCCGTGCTCGTGATACCGCGGGCCGGTCACCTGTCGGCGGTCGAGAACCCCGACGCAGTGACCGGCGCCTTGCGGGACGTACTACGTCAGCTCTGAGCGGGAGCGTCCTCGACGACCTCGCCGTCGATCACGTCCTCGTCATCTTCCTGCACCTTGGCCTGCTGACCTGCCTCGACTGCGGGGGGCGGGCCGTTGTCGATGCCCGGGACCGTCATGGCACCGAGCAGGCTGCGCAGCTGGGTGAGGTGGCCGGTGATGCTGTCGCGCTGGCGGGTCAGCTCCGCCAACTCGCGCTTGGCCGTCGTCTGGATCCGCGCGACCTCGGACTTGGCCTCGGCGACGGCCGTGTCGGCCTGCGCCTTGGCCTCGCCGACGAGCTGTGTGGCGTTGCGCCTGGCACCCGACACGAGCGCCTTGGCCTGCTCGTCGGCCTCGCGCCGGACCTGCTCGGCCCGGTCGTGCGCGGACTTGGCGCGACCGTCGGCGTCGGCCGCCCTGGCCTCGGCCTCGCTGACCAGCTTCTGAGTCTCGGCGGTCGCCGCCTCGTGGCGCTCGCTGTCCTCGCGCTCGGCCCGCTCGCGCTTGCCGGCGAGGGCGAGCTCCAGCTCCGTCAGCTCCTTGTCGGCGCGGGTGCGGACCTCGTCCAGGCGTGCCTCTGCCTCGGCGCGCATCTGCTCGATGTCGCGCTTGGCGTTGCCGCGCAGCTCCTCGACCTCGCGGCGGGCCGTCGCGCGGAGCTCGGTGACCTCACGCTCGGCCACGGTGCGCAGGCGGATCAGTTCCCGCTCGATGGTCGCCCGCTTCTCGGCGGCGTCGTGGTCGATGGCGGCCTTGACCTTGGCCGCCTCCCGCTGGGCGCCCTCGACCAGGTTGGTCGCCTCGCGCTGCGCGGCCGAGCGGTCCGCGTCGACCTCTTTCGTGGCTTCGGCGAGCATCTCGTCAGCCCGCTGTTTGGCCGTCGACCGCAGCTCCTCGGCCTCGTTCTCGGCAGCGGCCCGCATCTCCGAGGCGTCGACCTGCGCTTCGGACCGCATCTCACGGGCCTCGGCCTCCGCCTGGCCGACGACCTCGGACGCCTGCTCTTCGGCCAGCCTGAGAAGGTGCTCGATCCGGGCGCCCAGGCCGGAGTACGAAGGCTGCTCCACCTCGCGCAATGAGGTCGTGGCCTCGGCGAGCTCCTGGCGCAGCCGGACGATCTGCTTGTCGAGCTCCTGGGTGCGGTTGCGTTGCTGCGTGAGTGCGGCTTCGATCTGGCGCACATGCTGCTCGACCTGCACGCGGTCGTAGCCGCGCATCACCATCGTGAAGCCGCCGGTCGGCGAGCCGTCGAAGATGGACAGCCCGTCGCCGTTCGTCGTCTCTCGTAACGTGATCGTGTCCCGTGCCTCGTCCATGATCTCCCTCGTCGGGGGTGCCCACCCCTGGACGGGGCGGTCACACGTTGCGGAACCTGCTGATGGCCTCGAGGTGCTTTGCCCGGGTCTCCCCGTCGCGAACGCCGAGCCCTTCCTCTGGCGCAAGGCAGCGTACTCCGACTTTGCCCTGGTGCCGATTGCGGTGGACGTCGAATGTGGCCTGACCGGTCTGGTCGAGCGGATAGGTCCGCGACAGTGTCGGGTGGATGCGGCCGCGCGCCACGAGACGGTTGGCCTCCCACGCCTCCCGGTAGTTCGCGAAGTGCGATCCGACGATCCGTTTGAGGCTCATCCAGAGGTACCGGTTGTCAAACTCGTGGAGGTAGCCGGACGTTGACGCGCACGTGACGATCGTGCCCCCTCGGCGGGCGACGAAGACGCTGGCCCCGAACGTCTCGCGGCCGGGGTGCTCGAAGACGATGTCGGGATCCTCACCGCGGGTGAGCTCCCGGATGCGGGCACCGAAGCGTTTCCATTCGCCCGGGTCCTGGGTGGTCTCGTCACGCCAGAACTGGTAGCCCTCGGCGGCCCGGTCGATGACCAGCTCCGCTCCCATCCGGTGGCAGATCGCGGCCTTCTCGGGGCTGGACACGACGCACACCGGCGTCGCGCCACTGGCGAGCGCGAGCTGGGTGGCGTACGAGCCGAGTCCGCCGGACGCGCCCCAGATCAGCACGATGTCGCCGAGCTTCATGCCGGCGCCGTTGCGGGACACGAGCTGGCGGTACGCCGTCGAGTTGACCAGTCCGGGGCAGGCGGCCTCCTCCCAGGTGAGGTGGGCGGGCTTGGGCATCAGCTGGTTGGCCTTGACCAGCGCCAGTTCGGCCAGCCCGCCGAAGTTGGTCTCGAATCCCCAGATGCGCTGCTCCGGGTCGAGCATGGTGTCGTCGTGGCCGTCGGGGGACTCCAGCTCGACAGAGAGGCAGTGTGCGACGACATCGTCGCCCGGCCGCCACGCGTGCACGCCGGGGCCGGTACGGAGGACGACGCCGGACAGGTCGGACCCGACGACGTGGTAGGGCAGGTCGTGCCGGTGGGCCAGCTCGTGCGTGCGGCCGTACCGTTCCAGGAACGTGAACGTCGGGATCGGCTCGAAGATCGACGTCCACACGGTGTTGTAGTTGATCGCACTGGCCATGACGGCCACCAGCGCCTCACCCGGCCCCAGCCGCGGTGTGGGGACCTCGTCGACGTGCAGGGACCGGCGAGGGTCCTTGTCCTCGGTCGAGAGGCCGGCGAAGATCTCGGTCTCGTCCTTGCGGACGGTGACGGCGCGGTACGAGTCGGGTACGGGAAGTGCGGCGACGGCTGCCGGTCCGCTGAGGATTGCCTCGAGGATCGCCTTCACGTCGGACCTCCGGGCGGCCGGGTGATGCTGGAGGCTACTCGCGGGTATCCCAGGTCGGGAAGTCTGGCCGGACCGGTGTGACTCATGTCTCGGGCTGCGTGCGTACGCTCTGCAGCATGGCCGGGCTGTTCAGCGCCGTCGACCACGTCGGTGTCGCCGTGGCCGACCTCGACGACGCGATCGCGTGGTACCACCGCATGTTCGGCTTGGAGGTGGTGCACCAGGAGGTCAACGAGGAGCAGGGCGTCCGCGAGGCCATGCTCCAGGTGGGAGAGGACCCGTCGGCGACCCAGCTGCAGCTCCTGGCGCCGCTGCGCGCCGACTCCCCGATCGGGAGATTTCTCGACCGGTCCGGGCCCGGGATCCAACAACTCGCGTTCCGGGTCGACGACATCGACGCGGCCTCAGCGGAGCTGCGCGAACGAGGGCTGGAGCTGCTCTACGACCGGGCGCGGCCCGGTACCGCAGGCTCACGGGTGAACTTCATCCACCCGAAGGACGCCGGCGGCATCCTCGTCGAACTCGTCGAACCCCCGCGCACCCCCTCCCGGTGATCACCGAGGACTCAGGCGTTCTTGGCGAGCAGGGGCTCGCCCTCCTGCCAGCGAGCCAGCGTCCAGAGCAGGTCGGAGCAGCGGTTGAGGTAGGGCAGGACGTGTGAGCCCTCGGCTGCTGCTGCGAGGGTCTCGCGCTCCCCTCGACGCACGACGGTGCGCGCCACGTCCAGAGCGGCGGCCACCGCGTTCTCCCCGGGGACTGCGAAGTCCTTGGGGGGGTCGAACAGCGCCGAGACGTCGTCGATCTTCTGCTCCAGTGCTGTGACCATCTCGGCCGTGACGAGCGACATGCCCGGCTTGCCGCGCTCGCGGTGCTCGGGGTTGAGGGCGATGTCGGCCATGAGCACCCACAGGTCGCGTTCGATGCCGACGAGCATGGTGTCCAGCTCGCTGCCGGGCTCGGCCTGGGCGCGGGCGAGCCCGATGACCGCCTGCGCCTCGTCGACTGCGCCATTCGCCCTCATCGCGGGTGCGTCCTTGGCCACCCGCCCGCCGTACAGCAGTCCGGTGGTCCCGTCGTCACCTCGGCGCGTGTAGACTTTCATGACATCCTCCGGTCGTGTTCGCGCTCTCCGCTTCGCTCCGAGTCGCGCTCGCTCCCACCACTCTTGCACGCTCGTCCGGGGCCGTATCGTGGACGCCATGACCGTCATCGTCGCGGGAGCGCGCACCCCGATCGGAAGGCTGCTCGGCTCGCTCAGTGGCTTCTCGGCCACCGACCTCGGCGGCGTGGCGATCAAGGGCGCCCTCGACAAGGCCGGTGTCACTCCGGAGCAGGTCGACTACGTGATCATGGGCCAGGTGCTGCAGGCGGGCGCCGGCCAGATCCCGGCCCGTCAGGCCGCAGTCAAGGCGGGCATCCCGATGACGGTCCCGGCACTGACGATCAACAAGGTGTGCCTGTCCGGCCTTGACGCGATCGCCCTGGCCGACCAGTTGATCCGTGCGGGCGAGTTCGAGATCGTCGTCGCCGGCGGCATGGAGGCGATGACGGCCGCTCCGCACCTGCTCATGGGGTCCCGCGAGGGCTACAAGTACGGCGACGTGACCGTGCAGGACCACATGGCTCTCGACGGCCTGTGGGACGCGTTCACCGACCAGGCGATGGGTTCTCTCACCGACGCGTGCAACGCCGAGGGGCTCGGCCTGTCCCGCAGTGAGCAGGACGCATTCAGCGCCCGGTCTCACCAGCGGGCGGCCGCCGCATGGAAGAACGGCGTCTTCGACGACGAGGTCGTGCCGGTCGAGATCCCGCAGCGCAAGGGCGAGCCCGTCCTGTTCACCGAGGACGAGGGCATCCGGTCCGACACGACGGTGGAGTCGCTGGCGCGTCTGCGTCCAGCCTTCGGCGAGGACGGCACGATCACCGCCGGGTCGTCGTCGCAAATCTCCGACGGTGCATGCGCGGTCGTGGTCATGAGCAAGGACAAGGCCCAGGAACTGGGCCTGTCCTGGCTGGTCGAGATCGGCGCGCACGGCGTCGTCGCCGGCCCCGACTCCACGCTGCAGGGCCAGCCCGCGGCTGCGATCAGGGCGGCGTGCGCCAAGGACGGAATCGAGCCGGCGGACCTGGACCTGGTCGAGATCAACGAGGCCTTCGCCGCCGTGGGCATCGCCAGCACCCACGAGCTCGACCTGGACGACGACCGGGTGAACGTCAACGGTGGCGCCATCGCGGTCGGCCACCCGATCGGCATGTCCGGTGCACGGCTCGTGCTGCACCTGGCGCTCGAGCTTCGCCGCCGCGGTGGTGGGACGGGCGCGGCTGCACTTTGCGGCGGCGGCGGCCAGGGCGACGCGCTCATCGTCCGTGCACCGCGTGCCTGACCGGTGCTCCGGACGGCGAACGTTCCAGAACTCGTCGAGCGTGCCCGCGACGGCAACCCGCGCTCGGTCGCGCGGCTGATCTCGCTGGTCGAGGACGCGTCACCGCTCCTGCGCGAGGTGATGGCCGAACTGGCGCCGCATGCGGGGCACGCCGCCGTCCTCGGGATCACCGGGTCGCCTGGGGTGGGAAAGTCGACGACTACCTCGGCGCTGGTCACTGCGTTCCGGGCCCATGGTCGTCGGATCGGCGTCCTCGCCGTCGACCCGTCGTCGCCGTTCTCCGGCGGCGCGCTGCTCGGCGACCGGGTCCGGATGCAGGAGCACGCGACCGATCGGGGCGTCTACATCCGGTCGATGGCGACCAGGGGTCACCTCGGGGGGCTCGCGTGGGCAACCCCGCAGGCGCTGCGGGTTCTCGACGCCGCGGGTTGCGACGTCGTCCTGATCGAGACGGTCGGCGTCGGGCAGTCCGAGGTCGAGGTCGCCGCGCTCGCCGACACGACGCTCGTGCTGCTGGCACCCGGCATGGGCGACGGAATCCAGGCCGCGAAGGCCGGCATCCTCGAGGTGGGCGACGTGTTCGTGGTCAACAAGGCCGACCGGGACGGCGCCGACCAGGTCGTGCGCGACCTGCAGGGCACGATCCGGCTGGCCGAGCGGGCACCAGGCGACTGGCGGGAGCCCATCGTCAAGACCGTGGCCGTCCGAGGTGAGGGTCTCGACGACGTGGTCGAGGCCGTCGACAAGCATCGGGCTTGGCTGGAGAGGTCCGGCGAGCTGGATCACCGGCGGCGGCGGCGGGTGCGCGACGAGATCGAGGCGATCGCGGTCACCGCACTGCGGGAGCGGTTCGGCGACCTGCACGGCGATGCCAGGCTCGACACGCTGGCCGACAAGGTGCTCGCAAGGGAGCTCGACCCGTACGCTGCTGCTGACGAGATCCTGGCCGCGCTGTGAGACCGGCGGCGTGGCGGGGAGACAGATTGCCCGGTTTCGGGTACAACGAAAAATGGCAGACGTGTGATCCCGCAGCGCGAGAGGACGTCCCCGTGTTCAAGAAGGTGCTGACCATACTGGCCATCGCCTTCGCCGCGTACTACCTGCTCACGGCTCCCAGCAGTGCGGCGGACGCGGTCAGCGGCGCTGGCTCCGCACTCGCTGACGGTTTCGAGGCGATCATCACGTTCTTCACCGAGCTGTTCTGAAAGGCGCGTCGCGCCATGCGTACGCCGCGCGAAGCGTTGAGTGGGTTCGTCGACGGGTCGGCGCGCTGGCTGGACCGGATCGCCGAGGACGGCCTCGTCCGGATGGTGTGGTGGCGGGTCAAGGCATGGTTCGGCCACCGGATGGTCGCCCGCAAGCTCGTGCCCGGTGAGCGGGTGATCGCCGAGGTCAAGCACATGGGCCTCCTGTACGTGGTGCCCGGACTGATCGCCCTCGTGGGGCTCGTGCTCGTGGTGCGGTGGCTGCCGTTCGTGTCAGCCGACGCGGCCTGGTTCGCAGTAGCGCTGGTCGTAGGACTTCTCGGCTACGCGTTCTACCGGGCGTTGTTGATTAGCCGGGACCGGTTCGTCATCACCGACTCGCGGGTGTTCCGGGTGTGGGGTGTCTTCACGCTCAACGAGGGTGAGATGGAGATCGTCCGGGTGCTCGACATCGCCGTCGTCCGGCCCTGGTACCTGCGCCCATTCGGGGCCGGGCACATCATCCTGGAGAATGCCGCTCAGGAGCAGGGGCTGCGTGAGATCCACTACATACCCGACCCGCAGACCATCGCGATGGCGATCCACCGCCGACGCCGGACGATGATGGGCCTGGGTGGCGACGAGGAGTCGGGGACGCCCCCGTCCGCCGGGTCGGGCGGGACGCGGACCGGCCGCCGCCGGGCCGACCATCCGCGTTCGCCGGGCCCGATCACTGCCCGGCGGCGGCCGTGAGGATCCCACGTGCCTGATCCGCTCGACCTGCGGTTCGACCCGATCCGCCGCGCCGCGCAGATCTGGAGCGAGCGGTTCGGCCGGTCGGACGCAATGGCTGCGGCGACCTCGGTCATGCGGGTCCAGCAACTGCTGCTGGCCGAGTTCGACCGGATCTGCCGGCCGTACGGCGTGACGTTCGCCCGGTACGAGGCGCTGGTGCTGCTGACGTTCAGCCGCACCGGAGCGCTGCCCATGGCGAAGATCGGCGAGCGGCTCATGGTCCACCCGACCAGCGTCACCAACACGATCCAGCGCCTCGAGGCGGCGGGGTTCGTCGCCCGTGAGCCCAACCCGCGCGACGGCCGCGGGACGCTCGCCAGGATCACCGAGGCAGGGCGTGAGGTCGTCGACAAGGTGACCGGGGAGCTGATGGGAGCCGACTTCGGCATGAGTGCCCTGGGGGCAGACGAACGGGCCACCCTGTTCGACCTGCTCCGAGAACTGCGAGTAGCGGCGGGCGACTTCCGCGAGTGACCCCGACCGTGGTCAACGTCTCGACCAGGAGTCGGGGCGGGCCACCAGTTCCCGGACGTGCTCGGGTAGCCGCTCGGCCAGGACGTCGGCGACGGTCGTCTCCTCGAGCACGTCGCGCAGGCTGGCGCGGACGGCGACCCAGACGTCGGTCAGCGGCGCCGCAGGCCCGGGATAGGACGTGTCCTCGGGCGGCCGGCCCCGCACGGCAGCCAAGGGTCCCTCGGCCGCCCGGATGACGTCGGCCAGCCGGATCTCTCGCGGATCGTGGGTCAGCCGGTAGCCGCCGGCAGCGCCACGCTGGGCGTCGAGCAGCCCCGCCTTGCGCAGGTCGCCGAGGATCGCCTCCAGGAACTTGCCGGGAATCTCCTGCGAGTCGGCGATCTGCTGGCGGGTCGCCGAGCCCGGCAGCCGCGCCGCCAACTCGATCACGGCGCGGACGGCGTAGTCGGCGCGGGCGGTGACATGCACGACCGCATCCAACCACCATCGACGCTGCACGCGGGCTCCGGTTCCTAGGGCCGCAACGCTCCCTGGCCGCGACGGCCGCGCACGCCGTTGGCCACGGCACCGAAGATGCCGCCCACCATCATGCCGATAACGAGGATGACGATCACGACGGCGAGCAGGCGGAGAGCGTTCGCCAACTCACGCCGGTGATCGGCGATCCGACCTCTGTGCGCAGGATGAACTTGTCTCGCAGCACGAGACGGGAGACGATTACTTGGACGTCCTAGTAACGACGTCGACGACGAGTTGGAGGCACGCGTGGACGCCCAGCAGATCGAGTCGGGACGGCAGCGCTGGCAGGCCCGCATCGACGCGGCGCGGGAAGCCGGTCAGGTCCGCGACGCGGACTACACGACGCTGTCCGGACTCGAGGTCGACCCCGTCTACGGTCCGCCGGAGGGCGCCGCCGACCCCCGCTTCGAGCGGATCGGCTGGCCCGGCGAGTACCCGTTCACCCGCGGCCTCTACGCCACCGGCTACCGGGGCCGGACCTGGACGATCCGGCAGTTCGCGGGCTTCGGCAACGCGCTGCAGACCAACGAGCGCTACAAGATGATCCTGCGCTCGGGCGGCGGCGGGCTCTCGGTCGCCTTCGACATGCCGACGCTGATGGGGCGTGACTCCGACGACGACCGTTCGCTCGGGGAGGTCGGCCACTGCGGCGTCGCGATCGACTCCGCCATCGACATGGACGCGCTGTTCTCCGACATCCCGCTCGGCGACGTCACGACATCGATGACGATCAGCGGGCCGGCGGTCCCGATCTTCTGCATGTACGTCGTGGCGGCCGAGCGGCAGGGCGTAGACCCGTCGGTCCTCAACGGCACCCTGCAGACCGACATCTTCAAGGAGTACATCGCCCAGAAGGAGTGGCTTTTCGCACCGGAGCCACACCTGCGCCTGATCGCCGACCTGATTGAATACACCGGGCACCGCGTTCCGAAGTACAAGCCGCTCTCCGTGTCGGGCTACCACATCCGCGAGGCCGGCTCGACGGCCGCACAGGAGCTTGCCTTCACGCTGGCCGACGGGTTCGGCTACGTCGAGCTGGGGCTGTCCCGTGGCCTTGACGTCGACTCCTTCGCCCCTGGCCTGTCGTTCTTCTTCGATGCCCACGTCGACTTCTTCGAGGAGATCGCCAAGTTCCGGGCGGCCCGACGGATCTGGTCCCGCTGGATGCGGGACACGTACGGGGCCACGACCGACAAGGCGCAGTGGCTGCGGTTCCACACCCAGACCGCGGGCGCGTCGCTCACCGGGCATCAGCCGTACAACAATGTCGTCCGCACCGCCGTCGAGGCGCTGGCGGCTGTCCTCGGGGGCACCAACTCGCTGCACACCAACGCGCTCGACGAGGTGCTGGCGCTGCCCACGGAGCAGGCGGCAGAGATCGCGCTACGTACGCAGCAGGTGCTGATGGAGGAGACCGGCGTCGTCAATGTCGCCGACCCGCTCGGTGGCTCGTGGTACGTAGAGGCTCTCACCGACCGGATCGAGGCCGAGGCAGAGGCGATCTTTGCCAAGATCCGGGACATGGGAGAGTCCGAGACCCGCTGGCAACGGGCGTACGGCCCGATGACCGCCGGCATACTGCGCGGCATCGAGGACGGCTGGTTCATGGCCGAGATCGCAGACTCCGCGTTCTGGTACCAGCAGCAGCTCGAGAAGGGCGACAAGCGGGTCGTCGGCGTCAACGTGCACAAGGACACCGTCACCGGCGACCTGGACATCCTGCGGGTATCGCACGAGGTCGAGCACGAGCAGCGCCGCGCTCTCGGCGAGCGTAAGGCCGCCCGCGACGGCGCGGCCGTCGACGCGGCGCTCGCCCGGATGGTCGAGGCCGCGCGCGGCGGCGACAACATGATCCCGGCGATGCTCGACGCCGCCCGCGCCGAGGCAACGCTCGGCGAGATCTGCGACGCCCTGCGCGCCGAGTGGGGGGTCTACTTCGAGCCGGCCAGGTTCTAGGAGCGCGGCATCACCCCCGTTGGCACGGAGCTCGCCTCTCGGGGGAGGATGGACACATGACTGCGGAGAGTTTCATGCGGCCCGGGGCTGTGGACTTGTCGGCGCTGGCGGCGCGATCGCAGGCACCAGCACCCGCGACGAACGGTTCACCGGCGACAGGGGTCGTACTCGACGTCAGCGAGGCGACGTTCCAGGCCGAGGTCCTGGAGCGGTCCATGTCGGTGCCCGTGGTGATCGACTTCTGGGCCGACTGGTGCGCCCCGTGCAAGCAGCTCTCGCCGATCCTGGAGAAGCTGGCGCTGGAGTACGACGGCAGGGTCCTGCTGGCCAAGATCGACGTCGACGCGAACCAGCAGCTCGGGGCGGCCTTCCAGGTGCAGTCGATCCCGTCGGTCTTCGCCGTGCTCAAGGGTCAGCCGGTGCCGCTGTTCCAAGGGGCCATGCCCGAGCCCGAGGTCCGTCAGGTGTTCGAGCAGCTGTTCCAGGTGGCCGCGGCCAACGGGGTGACCGGCCGTCTCGACGTTCAGCCAGCTGACGCCGACGACACGGCCGAGCCCCAGGCCGAGCCGCCGCACGACCCCAGGTACGACGTGGCGTACGACGCCATCGAGAAGGGCGACTTCGACGCCGCCGCGGCGGCCTACCAGGCGCTGCTCGCCGAGGCCCCGGCTGACGCCGACGCCAAGGCCGGCCTTGCCCAGGTCGAGCTGCTCCGCCGCACGAGCACTGTCGATCCCACGGCGGCCCGCACGGCCGCAGACCGCGACCCGGCCGACGTCGACGCACAGCTGAGGGTCGCCGACGTCGACGTGGTCGACGGAAAGGCCGAGGACGCATTCAACCGGCTGATCGACGCCGTGCGCCGGGCTGGCGGTGACGACCGCGACCGGGTACGCGCGCGCTTGCTCGAGTTGTTCGAGGTGGTGGGCCACGGCGACCCGCGGGTCGCCAAGGCCAGGTCGGCGCTGGCCAGCGCGCTGTTCTGACGGCCGCGCTCGCGTAGGGTGCACCGGGTGGACGAGGCGGAGGTCAGGCAGTTCGGGTCGCTGTTCAGTGAGTTTCTCGAGCGGGTCGTGCACACGTCCCGAGGTACGCCGGAGGGCACCGAGTCGCTCGTGGCCAGGCTGGAGTCGTTCTTCGAGTCCGACCCGCTGGCGCTCCCGGTCGTCACCGAGCGGTTCCGTACATTCGAGCACGCCACGGTCCAGGTCGCCATCGACCGGTTGCTCGAACGGCCCGGGACTCGTCATGAGCTCCTCGGCATCGCCGGCGCAGGACGGGAGCACAGCTCGCTGACCGAGCTTCTCGAGATGGGCCGGCGGCACGGTGCGTTCTGGGTCGGTGCCGTCGACTACGCCGCCGTTCCGGTGTCGGTCGACGAGGAGCGCACGTGCGTGCGGTTCGGCTTCTACCTCATCGACGACGGCCGTCGCCGGCTGGCCGTCATGCTCCGCGGCGGCAATCCCATGCACGGGCAGGCCGCGAGCCTCGAGGTGCTCGCGCCTACCTCCGAGGAGGGCCGGCTGTGGCTTGCAGATCTGCGTGAGCTGCGAGCTCGGCACAACGTGCTCCGCGGCCAGGTGCTCTCGTTCCAGCCGAGTGAGTTCGAGCCTGGCGTCGGGCCGGTGCGCTTCCACCGCCGTCCTGATCTGGGCCGCGACGACGTCGTCATGCCGCCCGGCGTTCTCGAGCGAATCGAGCGGCACGTCGTCGGGATCGCCCAGCACCGCCACCGGCTGCTCGCCGAGGGCAGGCACCTCAAGCGTGGCGTCCTCCTCTACGGGCCGCCCGGCACCGGGAAGACGCACACGGTGCGTTTCCTCTCCGGGGCGTTGAGCGAGTTCACCGTGATCCTGCTGGCCGGACCGGCGATCCGGTTCGTGGCCGAGGCGTGCGCCATGGCGCGGATCCTGCAACCGTCGCTGATCGTGCTGGAGGACTGCGACCTCGTCGCCCAGGATCGGTCGTTCTCGCCGTTCGACAACCCGCTGCTGTTCACGGTTCTGGACGAGATGGACGGCCTGGGCAGCGACACCGACGTCTGCTTCCTGCTGACGACCAACCGGGCCGACCTGATCGAGACCGCGCTGGCACAGCGCCCGGGCCGCGTCGACCTCGCGGTCGAGATCCCGTTGCCGGACGCAGACGGCCGGCGCAGGCTGCTGGACCTCTACGGCCGCGGGATCGAACTGACGGCCGCCGACGTCGAGCAGGTCGTCGCGCTGACGGCCGGCGTGCCTGCGTCGTTCGTGAAGGAGATGACCCGACGGGCGACGCTGCTCGCCGCGGAGCGGGGCGCCGAGGCGACGCAGGCCGAGGATGTGCACGCCGCGGCCGAGGAGCTGATGACGGCGCAGGAGCACCTGACCCGCCGGCTGCTCGGAACCGGACCGTCGGACGACGACCGGCCTGCCGGTGGCGAGCCGGCCGTCGTGGGAGCGCCGGTAGGCGAGGGCGACGCGGTCGTCGGGCACGGCGGCCGGGGCTGGTTCGCCTACGCACCGATACCGCCGCGCCGCGGACGGTACCACGGCGGCGGCTTCGACTCCTGACAGTCCGCTCGCACTAGCGTCGGCGGTATGGCCGACGACATCCGCGCGGTACTGGCTCGCCACCTGCCCGGCCGCTCGGTCGGGACGTTGACGAGGCTGGGCGAGGGCCAGGACAACATCGCGTGGGAGGTTGACGACGAGCTGATCATCCGGCGCAGCAAGCAGTCCGATCCGGCCGCACGCGCGGACGCGACCCGACGTGAGGCGGAGCTGCTGGGCGCCGTGGCCGAGCTGTCCTCGTTGCCGGTTCCCGAGCTCGTGTTCGCCGACGTCGACGCCGGCGTTCTCGCCTACCGCAAGCTGCCTGGCCGCCCGCTGCTCGAACGGCCGGTCGCGGAACCCGTTCGGCTGGCCGCGCCGCTGGGCGAGTTCGCCGGCGGTCTGCACCGGGCGCCGGTCGAGGTCATGAGCAGGCTCGTGCCCCGAGACGCCGAGCCGATGACGGCGTGGCGCGCGGACGCCGACCTGGAGTTCCGGCAGGTCGCGGAGCACCTGCCCCGGCCGGCCCGCCGCCTGGTCGAGGCCTTCCTGGGCGCGGACCTGCCGGCGGCGCCTGCGACACTGGCCTTCTGCCACAACGACCTGGGTTGCGAGCACATCCTGGTCGATGTCGACGGCACGATCACCGGCATCATCGACTGGACCGATGCCGCTGTCGCCGACCCCGCGTACGACCTGGCGCTGGTCTACCGGGATCTCGGCCCCGAGGTCTTCGACCTGACGCTGCATCACTACGAGGGCGCGTGGGACGACGATGCCCGCCAGCGGGCCGTGTTCTACTCCCGTTGCGCCTTGCTCGAGGACATCGCGTACGGCGTTCGAACCGGAGACCATCGCTACTCCGACGCGGGTCTGGCGAACCTGGACCGGACCTTCGGGTAGCAAGCGCGGGCACTGGCCGGCTCGCGTACCGAACGACAGGAACAATTGCGATCTTGGTCTTCGTGACCTGCGGAAATGCGCCCAGAGAGGCCGTTGTTCCTGTCGTTCGGTACGCCGTGCCTGACACGACCGGCAGACCGGGTTCGCGATGGCGGTGTCATCCCCTCGCGACCGGGCGGAGCCACAGGGTGCCGAGCGGGGGAAGCTGGAGCCTGGCCGATGCCGGGTGGCTGTGCCAGGCGACGTCCACGGTCTCGATCTCGCCGAGGTTGCCGACGCCCGAGCCGCCGTAGTCGGCCGCATCGGTGTTGACGATCTCGGCCCACCGGCCAGCGAGTGGGAGGCCGAGCCGGTATCCGTCGTGCGGCAGGGCGGAGAAGTTGGCGACGCAGGCGAGCACCGACCCGTCCGATCCCCATCGCAGGAACGAGAAGACGTTGCCCCCGGCGTCGTTCGCGTCGATCCACTCGAAGCCGGCAGGGGAGGCGTCCTGAGACCACAGCGCTGGATTGTCCCGGTAGATGCCGTTCAGGTCCGCGACGAGTTGCCGTACTCCCGCGTGCTCCGAGTGTTCGAGGAGCCACCAGTCCAGCTCCCGCGACTCGGCCCACTCGGACTCCTGGCCGAACTCGCCCCCCATGAACAGCAACTGCTTGCCGGGGTGGGCCCACATCAGCGCCAGGAACGCGCGCAGGTTGGCGAGTTGCTGCCAGCGGTCGCCCGGCATCTTGCGCAGCAGCGACCCCTTGCCATGCACGACCTCGTCGTGCGAGAGGGGGAGAAGGAAGTTCTCGCTGTACGCGTACATGAGCGAGAACGTCATCTGGTGGTGGTGGTACTGCCGGTGGATCGGATTGTGCGACATATATCCGAGCGAGTCGTGCATCCAGCCCATGTTCCACTTCAGGCCGAAGCCGAGCCCGCCCAGGTGCGTCTGCTTGGTGACGCCCGGCCACGCCGTCGACTCCTCGGCGATCGTGACCACCCCCGGCACCCGCTTGTAGGCCGTCGCATTGACCTCCTGCAGGAACGAGATCGCCTCCAGGTTCTCGCGCCCGCCGTAGACGTTGGGCAGCCATGTGCCGTCTGGTCGGGAGTAGTCGAGGTAGAGCATCGAGGCGACGGCATCGACCCGCAGGCCGTCGACGTGGAACTCCTCCAGCCAGTAGATGGCGTTGGCGACCAGAAAGTTGCGGACCTCGTGCCGGCCGAAGTTGAACACGTACGTGCCCCAGTCCGGCTGTTCGCCACGTCGCGGGTCGGCGTGCTCGTAGAGCGGCGTGCCGTCGAAGCGGGCAAGGGCCCAGTCGTCCTTCGGAAAGTGTCCGGGCACCCAGTCGACGATCACTCCGACGCCTGCCTGGTGCAGCCGGTCGACGAGGTAGCGGAAGTCGTCCGGAGTCCCGTAGCGAGCGGTCGGCGCGAAGTACGACGTCACCTGGTAGCCCCAGGACCCCCCGTAGGGATGCTCGGCAACGGGCAACAGCTCGATGTGCGTGAACCCGGTCTCCAGCACGTAGGCGGTCAACTCGTCGGCCAGGTCGCGGTACGACCGTCCACGCCGCCATGACCCGATGTGGACCTCGTAGACCGACATCGGGCGCTGCTGCGCGCTGCCGGCCCCGGCCCGGCCAGCCATCCAGTCGGCGTCGTGCCATTCGTAGGACGAGGTGAAGACGACGGAGGCGGTTGCCGGCGGAGCCTCGGCCGCGAAGGCCAGCGGGTCGGCCCGCAGCGTCCATGTGCCGTCTGCCCCGTTGACCTCGTACTTGTAGCGCGTGCCGTCGCCGGTGCCGGGAACGAACAGCTCCCACACGCCACTTCTCCCGAGCGATTGCAGCTCGTGGTCCTGGCCGTTCCAGCCGTTGAAGTCGCCGACGACGCGGACCCCGCGGGCGTTCGGCGCCCACACCGCGAACGAGGTGCCCATCACGTCGCCGGCGCGTCGTACATGCGCCCCGAGGACGTCCCAGAGCCGCTCGTGGCGGCCCTCCCCGATCAGGTGGAGGTCGACCTCGCCGAGCAGGGACGGGACGGTCGCCATCCCGCCGACCCTATCCGCGCTTCATCCGGGTGCCCACAGTGCGGCGACCGGCAACGCATGGATGCTTCGGATCAGGGATCTGTCCACAGCCCACGTCCGGGAACGTCCGCGCTGGGCGACTGGACTTGACCAGCGCTGACGTCCGGATGCTGCGGACCACCGAACTCTCGGCATCTCGCCGTTCGACCGGACTGTTGGCGCTGAGCCGTCGCATCTGCGCAGGTCACGGTCGACGGGGAAGCAAACGATCCGGTCGAAACCGCGATCTTGGTCTACTCGTCCCGGTGGGCGAGGTCGGGGTGAGAACGCGGGCATGCTGCCGGCGTCTCGCGCGGAAGTCGCGTGATCAACGCAGGTCTGCTGCAAGGCGTTCGACGGCGGCCAGCGGGATCGGCAGCCACGAGGGCCGGTTGCGGGCCTCGTACACGGACTCGTAGACGGCCTTGTCGGTCTCGTACGCGCGCAGGAGCACGTCGTCGTCGCGCGGGTCGTGGCCGGCGGACTTGGCGTAGCCCTCGCAGAAGGCGGCGCGGTTGCGCTCGGCCCACTCGGCGGCCCGGTACGCGATCTGGTCGCTGCCCGGGTGGTCGGTGACGAGCAGGTGACGGGCGGCGTAGTCGAACGAGCGCAACATCGCGGCGACATCGCGGATCGGCGAGTCCAGGGCTACCCGCTCGGCCAGCGGCTTCGCCGGCTCGCCCTCGAAGTCGACGAGCTTCCACCCGACCACGGTGCGCAGGACCTGGCCGAGGTGGAGGTCGCCGTGGACGCGCTGGGCCGCCACCGGCTCGTCGAGCTGAGCCAGCTCATGGAACGCCTCGGCGAGTGCGGGCGCGTTCGGGGTGAGTTCGGGAACCGCGGTGACGGCGGCGTCCAGGCGCGCCTCCATCCGCGTTGCCAGGGCGGCCAGGTCATCGCGGGACAGGCTCCGGGTGGGGAGTACCGCCGCCATGGCCGCGTGCACCTCGGCCGTTGCGATCCCCAGCCGTTGTGCCTCGCCGGCGAAGTCGCCGCCCACCTCGTCGGCGTGCAGGTCGCCCTCGGCATAGAGGTCGCGGACGCTCGCGGTGGCGATGGCCCAACCGTCCGTGGCGGTCGTCAGGAAGGCCTGCAGCATCGCCAGTCCCGCCTCCTGGCGCTCACCGGCAGCGTCGACCCAGGCTCCGTCGAGCCAACCCAGCAGAGGTGCGACGTACTCGCTGCCCGCCCGGGTCAACGCGTCGTGGACCTCGACATCCGGGTTCACGCCAGGAACGATGCGGCGGAACACCTTGAGCAGGGCCGTGTCGCCGTACGCGAGCGAGGTGTTGCTCTGCTCATGGGTGAGGACCAGCGAGTGCTCCTCCAGCGGCAGTTCGGCGCCCGGCTCGGTTTGGAAGGCGAGGCCGCCGACGCGGGACTTGGCGTCGAAGCGACGGAGCAGCTCCGCGGTGGCGTCCTTGTCGTGCAGCGCGTCGTAGACGTACCGCCCATCCGCCTCGCCCAGCAAGACGTGTTCCAGCCGGTCGTCGGGATGGGTCCGGAAGCTCACTGGCACCTGGTAGACGTCCCGACGGTCGCCTTGCTCGACCTCGACGAGCAGATGCCAGATCTCCGGGTCGGCCTCGCGGAGCTCGGTGGCGGCCAGGACGCGCGCCGCGGCGACGGGATGGTCCTTGCCCGCGAACCAGCGCTGGTGGGGCAGCCACCCGGGTAGCAGTGCGACGGCAGCGTCGACTGTCACGTGCCCGCCTCTCCGGCCTGCACCAGCCGGAACCAGTAGAACCCGTGCGGCGCCAGCGTCAGCAGGTACGGCAGCTCACCGATCAACGGGAACCGTACGCCCCCCATCAGCTCGACCGGTTGGGAACCCTCGTAGCGCCGCAGGTCGAGCTCGACCGGCTGGGGGAACCGCGAGAGGTTGTTCACGCACAGGACGACGTCGTCGCCGAAGGCCCGGACGTAGGAGAGCACGCTCGGGTTGGAGCCGCCGTGGTCGGTGAAGTCGCCGAGCCCGAAGGCCGGGTTCTGCTTTCTCACCTCGATCATGCGCCGGGTCCAGTGCAGCAGGGACGAGGTGTTGGTGATCTGCGCCTCGACGTTCGTGACCTGGTAGCCGTAGACGGCGTCCATGACGACAGGCAGGGTGAGCCGGCCCGGGTCCGCGGTCGAGAAGCCGGCGTTGCGGTCCGGCGTCCATTGCATCGGAGTGCGGACGCCGTCGCGGTCACCGAGCCAGATGTTGTCGCCCATACCGATCTCGTCCCCGTAATAGAGCACGGGCGAACCTGGCAGCGACAACAACAAGGCGGTGAACAGCTCGATCTGGTTGGTGTCGTTCTCCAGCAGCGGGGCCAACCGTCGGCGGATGCCGATGTTGGCCTTCATCCGTGGGTCCTTCGCGTACTCGGTCCACATGTAGTCGCGCTCGTCGTCGGTGACCATCTCCAGCGTGAGCTCGTCGTGGTTGCGCAGGAAGATGCCCCACTGGCAGTTGGCCGGCACAGCCGGCGTCTGGGCCATGATCTCCGACACCGGGTAGCGCGACTCTCTCCGGACGGCCATGAAGATCCGCGGCATGACCGGGAAGTGGAAGGCCATGTGGCACTCGTCGCCGCCGACGGTGAAGTCGCCGAAGTACTCGACGACGTCGGCCGGCCACTGGTTGGCCTCGCACAGCAGCACGGTGTCCGGGTACTCGTCGTCGACGACCTTGCGCAGCTGCTTGAGGAACCCGTGGGTCTGGGGGAGGTTCTCGCAGTCCGTGCCCTCCTCCTCGAACAGGTAGGGCACGGCGTCGAGGCGGATGCCGTCGATCCCCAGGTCGAGCCAGAACCGCAGCGCGTCGATCACGGCCTCGCCGACGGCGGGGTTCTCGTAGTTGAGGTCGGGTTGGTGGCTGAAGAAGCGGTGCCAGTAGTACTGGCGGCGGACCGGGTCGAACGTCCAGTTGGAGGTCTCCGTGTCGACGAAGATGATCCGGGCGTCGGCGTAGCCGGTGTCGTCGTCGGCCCATACATAGAAATCACCGTAGTCGCCGTTCGGGTCCTCGCGAGAGGCCTGGAACCACGCGTGCTGGTCACTGGTGTGGTTCATGACGAAGTCCACGATCACCCGCATGCCGCGGTCGTGGGCCAGCCGGACGAACCGGCTGAAGTCCTCCAGCGTGCCGAACTCCGGCAGCACGTTCCTGTAGTCGGACACGTCGTAGCCGCCGTCGCGCAGCGGCGACGGGTAGAACGGCGGCAGCCAGAGGCAGTCGACGCCGAGCCATTCCAGGTAGTCGAGCTTCTCGGTCAGACCGCGTAGGTCGCCTGCGCCGTCGCCGTCGGAGTCCTTGAACGAACGGACCAGCACCTCGTAGAAGACGGCCCGCTTGAACCACTCGGGGTCGGTGCCGGGCGCCGGCAGTGCGTGGTCGACGCTCATGTGCCCCACCGCCGGGCCACCAGGACATGGGCGGGCTCGACGGCAGGGTCGAGCCGCACGTAGTCGTGCTGGCCCCACTGGAAGCTCTGCCCGGACAGCTCGTCGTGGGCGGCGAACGTCTCGTGCCAGTCGAACCCGATGGCCGGCATGTCGAGCGAGACGGTGGCCTCGCGGGTCGCGTGCGGGTCGAGGTTGACGACGATGATCACAATGTCGTCGGCTTCGTGCCTCGAGAAGCAGACGACGTCGGGATCGTCGACATGGTGGAAGCGCAGGTTACGCAGCCGGCGTAGCGCCGTGTGGGCACGACGGATCTCGTTCAGCCGGGTGATGTACGGCGCCAGTGACTGCCCGTCGCGCATCCCGCCGGGTTGATAGGACGCCCAGTCGCGGGGGCGGTACTGGTACTTCTCCGAGTCGAGGTACTCCTCGCTGCCCGGTCGGGCGGCGACATGCTCGAAGAGCTCGTAGCCGGAATAGACACCCCAGGTCGGGGAGAGCATGGCCGCGAGCACGGCCCGTACCTTGAACGCCGCCGGGCCTCCGTACTGGAGGTAGGCGTGCAGGATGTCCGGGGTGTTCACGAACAGGTTGGGCCGCATGTAGGCGGCGGCGTCGCGAAGCTCGGTCATGTACTCGGTGAGCTCGTCCTTGCCGTTCTTCCAGGTGAAGTACGTGTAGGACTGGCCGAAGCCGACCTTGGCCAGGGTGTGCATCATCGCCCGGCGGGTGAAGGCCTCGGCCAGGAAGACGACGTCGGGGTCAGTGCGGTGGATGTCGTCGAGCAGGCGGTGCCAGAAGTTCACCGGCTTGGTGTGCGGGTTGTCGACGCGGAAGATCCGCATGCCGTGAGCCATCCAGTGCCGGACGACCCGGCGGACTTCGGCGTAGATGCCCTCGGGGTCATTGTCGAAGTTCAGCGGGTAGATGTCCTGGTACTTCTTCGGTGGGTTCTCCGCATAGGCGATGCTGCCGTCGGCCCGCTCGGTGAACCATTCGGGATGCTCGCTGACCCAGGGGTGATCCGGGGAGCATTGCAGCGCCAGGTCCAGCGCAACCTCGAGCTCGTGCGCGCGGGCCAGGTCGACGAACGCGTCGAAGTCGTCGAGCGTGCCGAGCCCCGGATGGATCGCGTCGTGCCCGCCCTCGTCGGAACCGATGGCCCACGGCACACCAGGGTCGGTAGGCCTGGCGGCGAGCGTGTTATTGGGCCCCTTGCGGTAGGTACGGCCGATCGGGTGTATCGGCGGCAGGTACACGACGTCGAAGCCCATGGCCGCGATCGCTGGCAACCGCTGCGCCGCGGTCAGGAAGGTTCCCGACGTCCACGAGCCGTCGTCGTGCCGGACGGCCCCCTCGGACCGGGGGAAGAACTCGTACCACGAGCCGTAGAGGGCCCGCTCGCGCTCGACCCGCAACGGGTAGGGGCCGTCCTCGGTGAGCAGGTCACGAAGCGGGTGCGCGTCGAGCACGGCTTCGACGTCGGCGGCGAGCGCGACGGCGAGGCGGACCGGCGCCGGTCGTCGGGTGTCGCGCATGGCCTTGGCGGTGTCGCGGAGCAGCCGCCGCTGCGGCGTCCGGCCGCGCGGCAGGGCGGTGGCCGCGCGCTCGAGGAGCGCCGCGCCCACGGCGAAGACCAGGTCGACGTCGATGTCGGCGGGGATCTTGACCTCCGCCGTGTGCCGCCAACTCGCGATCGGATCGGACCATCCCTCGACGACGATGGACCAGTCGCCCTCGCCGTCGGGAGTGACGTCGGCCAGCCACCGGTCGCCGTACGGGTCGCGTGGGCGCATCCGGACCCGCTGGCGGAGCTTGCCGGCGTCGTCGCGCAGGACTGCGGCCGCCGCGACGGCGTCGTGTCCCTCCCGGAAGACGGTCGCGGAGACCTCGAAGGTCTCGCCGACCACGGCCTTGGCGGGGTAGCGCCCGCACCCGATCACGGGGTGGACGTCCAGGATCGGGATGCGTCCGGTCATCACGTACAACGGTACTCACTTCGCGCGGGCAAGCCCCATGATCATGGGTGGGTGAGGGCGGGCGACGGTCCGGATGGCGGACCGGCCGCAAGGTCGTCCACCAGGCAAGCACTACCGTACGCGGGTGCGAGCGATCCGACGCCTGACGGTCCGTACCGTGCTGCCGCCTGCCCTGGTGCCGCTGGGCGAGCTGGTGTCCAACCTGCGCTGGTCCTGGCACCCACCGACCCAGGAGGTGTTCGCCGCCGTCGACCCGTCGCTGTGGGAGGCGGTCCGGCGCGACCCGGTTCGGCTTCTCGGCGAGGTGCCGCCCGAGCGGCTCGCCGAGCTGGCGACGGACGGGGCCTTCCTGGCGCGAGTACGCAGCGCGCACGACGACCTGCAGCGCTATCTGACCGAGGACCGCTGGTACCAGTCGGCGGACGGGGACGCGCCCCAGGCGATCGCCTACTTCTCGCCGGAGTTCGGCATCACCCATGTCCTGCCGCAGTACTCCGGCGGACTGGGCATCCTGGCTGGCGACCACCTGAAGGCCGCGAGCGACCTGGGCGTGCCGATCGTGGGGGTCGGCCTGCTGTACCGGCACGGCTACTTCGTGCAGTCGCTGTCCCGCGACGGCTGGCAGCAGGAGCGCTACCCGCTCGTCGACCCGAACAACCTGCCCGTCTCCCAGCTGCGGGATGCCGACGGCTCGCCGGTACGGGTGCACGTCGGCCTGCCCGGTGGACGGCGGCTCACAGCCCTGGTGTGGGTCGCCCAGGTCGGGCGGGTGCCGCTGCTCATGCTGGACTCCGACACCGAAGAGAACGGACCGGCCGAGCGCGAGGTCACCGACCGGCTCTACGGCGGCGGGGGCGAGCACCGGCTGCTCCAGGAGATGCTGCTCGGCATCGGCGGCGTGCGTGCCTTGCGCGAGTACAGCCGCGTGACCGGCGCGCCGGCTCCGGAGGTGTACCACACCAACGAGGGCCACGCGGGCTTCCTGGGCCTGGAACGCATCCGCGAGCTGACCGAGGGCGCCGGCCTCGGCGTGGACGCCGCGCTGGAGGCCGCCCGGTCCGGCACCGTCTTCACTACGCACACGCCGGTGCCGGCCGGCATCGACCGCTTCCCGCGCGACCTGATCCAGCAGTACTTCGGCGGCGACAACGCCTCGCCCGGCCTGCCTATCGAGCGGATCCTGGAGCTAGGCGCCGAGGACTACCCGGGCGGCGACCCGGAGGTCTACAACATGGCGGTCATGGGGCTGCGGCTGGCGCAGCGGGCCAACGGCGTGAGCAGGCTGCACGGACAGGTCAGCCGGGAGATGTTCGCCGGCCTCTGGCCGGCGTTCGACCAGAACGAGATCCCCATCACATCGGTGACCAACGGCGTACACGCTCCGACCTGGGTGGCTCCCGAGGTCATGCGGCTGGCTCGCCGCGCGGGCGGGACGGACCTGGTCGAACGCGGCGAGGGCTGGGAGCAGGCCGTCGCCAAGGTCCGGGACGGGGAGATCTGGTCGACCAAGCGGGTCCTGCGCGAGCGGCTGGTACTCGACGCGCGGCGCAGGTTGCGGGAGTCGTGCCGGCAGCGCGGCTCCAGCGAGGCCGAGCTGGGCTGGATCGACGGGGTGCTCGACCCGGACGTGCTGACGATCGGGTTCGCGCGTCGGGTGCCGTCCTACAAGCGGCTCACGCTGATGCTGCGCGACCCGTCCCGCCTGAAAGCGCTGCTGCTCGACCAGGCTCGCCCGATCCAGCTGGTCATCGCCGGCAAGGCCCATCCCGCCGACGACGGCGGCAAGCGGCTGATCCAGGAGATGGTCCGCTTCACCGACGACCCCGAGGTCCGGCACCGGATCGTGTTCCTCCCCGACTACGACATCGAGATGGCCCAACCGCTCTACCCTGGCTGCGACGTCTGGCTGAACAACCCGCTGCGCCCGTACGAGGCGTGCGGAACCTCGGGTATGAAGGCGGCGCTCAACGGCGCGCTCAACCTGTCGATCCGCGACGGCTGGTGGGACGAGTGGTTCGGGCCGGAGTTCGGCTGGGCGATCCCGTCGGCAGAGGGAGTCGAGGACCAGGACCATCGCGACGACCTCGAGGCGGCCGCGCTGTACGACATCATCCAGCAGCAGGTGGTGCCGCGTTACTACGACGTCGACGGCGGTGGAGTGCCGCGCCGCTGGCTGGAGATGCTCCGGCAGACCATGACCTCGCTCGGCCCCCGCGTACAGGCGACCCGGATGGTGCGCGACTACGTCGACCGGCTGTACCGGCCGGCTGCCGCCTCCGGGCGGGCGCTGAACGACGACTACGACGGCGCCGTCGCGCTCGCCGAGTGGAAGGCCCGGGTCCGCACGGCGTGGAAGGGCGTCACGATCGAACACGTCGAGAGCTCGTCCGACGGCGATGCGTTCGAGATGGGGCAGGCGTTGTCGCTGCGGGCGTTCGTGTCGCTCGGATCGCTGTCGCCACACGACGTCGACATGCAGGTGGTGCACGGGCGGGTCGACGAGGCCGACCAGCTGCGCGAGCCCGGGGTGACGTCGCTCCGCCTCGCCGAGTCCTACGAGCATGGCCGCTACCGCTTCGACGGGGAGATGTCACTTCAGCGCACCGGAGCGTTCGGATACACGGTGCGGGTCGTCCCGCGCCACGATCGCCTCGCCGGCCCCGCCGAGCTGGGCCTGGCGGTGCTTCCCCCCAAGTAGCGCCCGCATCACGCAGTCGCGCCGAGGAGGAGGCAGCTCCGGCTGATCATCCGCACTGAATGTCCCGCCAGGTACGCCGATGCGGCTGCCTGCTTCTCGGCGGTGTCGAGGACGACCTCGTAGTGCCCGGCCCAGACGCCGGCCGGAAGGGTGACGTCGACCGGGTCGGCGCCGGCGTGCAGCCACAGCAGGAACGAGTCGCCCGTGATCCGCTGGCCCTGGCGGTCCCGGGAGCGGATGCCGTCGCCGGTGAGGAACATGCCGAGGGTGCGCAGCGACTCGTCATGCCAGGCCTCGTCGGTCATCTCGTCCCCGGACGGGTGGAACCAGGCGAGGTCCTTGCGGCCGTCGTCGACGACAGGACGTCCCTCGAAGAACCGCCGCTGCCGGAAGACCGGCTGCTCTCGCCGCAGCGTGAGCAGCGTGCGGGCGAACGTGAGCAGATCTGAGTACTCCGACCGCAGCGACCAGTCGACCCAGGTCGTCTCGTCGTCGAGGCAGTAGGCGTTGTTGTTGCCGCGTTGGGTGCGGCCCATCTCGTCGCCGGCCACGAGCATCGGCACGCCGGTCGACAGCAACAACGTCGTCAGGAGGTTGTGCATTTGCCGTCCGCGCAGTGCCAGCACGTCGGGATCGGAGGTCTCGCCTTCGGCGCCGTGGTTCCAGGATCGGTTGTCGTCGGTGCCGTCCCGGTTGTCCTCGCCGTTGGCCTCGTTGTGCTTGCGGTCGTACGAGACCAGGTCGCGCAGCGTGAAGCCGTCGTGCGCCGTGACGAAGTTGATCGACGCGTACGGGCGCCTCCCGTCGTCGGCGTAGAGATCCGACGAGCCCGACAACCGGTAGGCGAGATCGCGGACACCGGAGGCGCGGCCACGCCAGTGGTCCCGCACGGTGTTGCGGAACCTGTCGTTCCACTCGGTCCACAGGTGCGGGAACTCGCCCACCTGGTAGCCGCCGGGACCGACATCCCACGGCTCGGCGATCAGCTTGACCTCGCGCAGGGCCGGGTCCTGTTCGATGACGGTCATGAACGAGCCGAGCATGTCGACATCGTGCATGGAGCGGGCCAGCGCGGCCGCCAGGTCGAAGCGGAAGCCGTCGACGTGCATCTCGTCGACCCAGTAGCGCAGCGAGTCCATGACGAGCCGCAACACGTGTGGGTGGGCGACATTCACCGTGTTGCCGGTGCCGGTGTAGTCGCTGTAGCGGTCCGGGTGGGCCGCGTCGAGGCGGTAGTAGGCGGGGTTGTCGATGCCGCGGAAGGAGAACGTCGGGCCCGTCGGCCCCTGTTCGGCGGTGTGGTTGTAGACGACGTCGAGCACGACCTCGAGCCCAGCCTCGTGCAGGGCCCGGACCATCGCCTTGAACTCGCTCACCTGCTCGCCGAGCGACCCGCTGGCCGCGTAGGGCGCATGCGGCGCGAAGAACGCCAGCGAGTTGTAGCCCCAGTAGTTGCTCTGGCCGCGCTCGACCTGCTGGGGTTCGCTGACGAAGTGGTGGACCGGCATCAGCTCGACCGTGGTCACGCCGAGGTCGAGGAGGTGCTGGATCGCAGCCGGATGGGTCAGACCGGCGAACGTGCCACGCAGCTCCTCCGGGACCTCTGGGTGGCGCATCGTGAAGCCGCGGACGTGAAGCTCGTAGACGACGGTGTCCGCCCACGGGACCACGGGCCGTGCGTCGGTGCCCCAGTCGAAGCGGTCGTCGCCGACGATCACGCCCTTGGGTACGTGCGACGCCGAGGCCTGGCCGGGTTCGAAGACGGCCGGCCCGTAGGCGACGTCGCCCGTGACCGCGCGGGCGTAGGGGTCGAGCAGCAACTTGGCCGGGTCGAATCGGCGACCGCGGGCCGGGTCCCACGGCCCGTGTACGCGGAACCCGTAGCGCTGGCCAGGCCCGACGCCGGGCAGACGTCCGTGCCAGGTGTCGAACGTGCGGTCCTGGAGCGGCACCCGGACCTCAGCGCCGAATTCGTCGAACAAGCACACCTCGACCTGCTCCGCCTCGGGCGCCCAGAGTGCGACGTTGGTGGAGTCGCCGTCGTGCGTAGCTCCGAGTGGCGCCCACTGGCCTGGCCATGCGGTCTTCGGGTCGGTCACTCGGGCATTGTCGTGGCAACCCGCAGATATCCTCTCTCCGCACCGCCGAGCGATGAGTCCTGGTCGGTCGACAGATCTACATGTGGCGGAGAGCAGCGACCGGAAGGAGCTTGGCTGTGCGGAGAATCTTGGTGTTCCTGGGGCCACGGTCGACGGATACTACGAGGGGCCGAACCGGGGTTCGACTGGCCGAACGTCGACGACGAGTTCAACGAGTTCGGGGTGGCGCAGCTCGACGAGCTCGACACTTTGCTGTTCGGGCGGGTCACCTACGAGGGGATGGCGGCGTACTGGCCGACGCCGGCGGCGGAGCAGGACGACCCGAGGGTCGCGGCCCGGATGAACGGCATCTCCAAGATCGTTGTCTCGCGCACGCTGAGCAACCCCGAGTGGGCAAACACACGGCTGATCAGGGACCACGTCGGCGACGAGATCGCCACGCTCAAGCAACAGCCCGGGAAGGACATCGCGATCTTCGGCAGCTCCGCGCTGACTGTGAGCCTCCTGAAGCTCGGGCTCGTCGACGAAGTGCGGATCATGGTGATGCCGGTCGCCCTCGGTGCCGGCAGGTCTCTGTTCCGAACGGCGGACGAAAGGATCAACCTGAAGCTGCTGAAGACCAGGCAGTTCGAATCCGGCAACGTCCTTCTCTACGACGAGCCGGTCCGGTAGGGCAGTCCAGAGCGAGCCAGGCACGCGCGGACCGCGGCACCTCGCGGAAGCCGGCGGCCCACTGGCGCAGCCGCGGCGAACCCCCACCGCCCAGCCAACACTCTGGGCACTGTCAGGCGACCCACCTCGACCCGCCCCAGGAGCCGCCACCGGCCGAGCCTCAGGGGCCAGGTCAGAGCGGGATGCTGATGAACGGCGAGGAGTAGTCCCGCTCGTCGCGCAGCGCGGCCGCAGCGTCGTCGCGGTTCAGCGCGTGCCGCTCCTGCTCCGCCCGGATCATCAGTGACAGCAGCCGAACGTCGCTGGGCGTGGCGATGCCGGTCACCTCGTCGTGCGACAGGACCCAGGCGACCGCCGCGGTGATGCTGCGCTGCTCGTCGAGGGGTTCGTACCAGGTGGTGTAGGTCTTGTCCGCGCCGTCGGGCCAGTTCCGCTGCGACACCGACTTGATGATCATCAAGCCGCCGTCCTGCCGCCGGATCTCGTCGACGAGCGCTTCGTAGTCGCGCAGGTACTCAGCGTTTCGGGCGAGCACGGGGTTGATCGGCGTGAGGACGGTGGCGAACGGGTACCGCTGGAGCGCCTCCAGGTGGGTTGCGGGTGCTTCGTGACCGTGGCCGGTGATGCCGACGGCCCCGACCAGGCCATCGTCCTGGGCTCTGGCGGCCGCGTGCAGGGCGCCGTCGTCGGCGGTGGCGAGATCGAGTTGCTCCAGGTCTCCGATCGCGTGCAGCTGGAGCAGGTCGACCCGGTCGGTCTGGAGACGCTCCAGCGAAGCGTTGATCTGTCGCCAGGCCGCGCCCTTCGCTCGCTCACCGGTCTTGGTGGCCAGGAAGATCCGGTCGCGGAGACGGTGCATGGCGGCGCCGAGCCGGAGCTCGGCGTCGCCGTAGCCCGCCGCAACGTCGATGTGGTTGATGCCGGCGGCGAGCGCCTCGTCGATGGACCGGTCCGCGACGTCCTGCGTCACGTCTGAGAGCGCTGCCGCGCCGTAGATGAGAACCGAACTCTGATGTCCCAGCCGCCCGAGCCTGCGGTACTCCATGTCCGCCAACGTACCCGGCGGCCCGGCCGCGATCACTCGTCCTGGTTCTCCCAGGTCATGTTCTGCAGCCGTCCGTCGTCAGCGGGAATCGGCTCGACCGTCTCCGCGATCCGTAGCAGCTCCTCCTGGTTGCCGGCGTTCATCAGGGTGGCGAGCACACCGGGCTCCGGCGCCCAGTCGACGGTGGGTCCCATGTCACTGCTGACGCGGTACAGGGCTTGTCGGCCATTGACCTCGACGACCTCGTCGCCAGGGCTCGCCTGGGCCCAGAGGTCGGTGAAAGGCGTGCTCACGGCGAGCATCAGGCCGTCTGCGTTGGAGACGGCGAACGACGTGCCGGGTCCGGCCGGGGCGCCATTCTCCTGAACCATGTGTTCGGCTGCCTGTGCGACCGACCACGTGCCCACGTCGATGACGCCTTCGACGACCCGCGCGGCATCCACGAGGTCCTCGAGCTCGGCATCGCTGAGCCGGCCTTGCCCTGCGACCGAGAACCAGCCGCCGTCGGTGTACCACCAGGCACTGAGCAAGCTGGGGTCGTCGGCATCGGTGGCGATCGACACCTCGTGGGAACCGACGCGAAGCGTCCGGACGTCTACGCCGGGCCCGGGATCAGGCGTGTACTCGTGGGACGGTCCCCAGACGGCCAACACCCGCGTCACGACCACGCCGTCATCCACATCGACAAGCCGCACGCCGCCGACGGCCGGGCAGTCGTACTGGCTCAGATCGAGAGAACTCAGGTCCTCAGCTGTGCCGGAGATCGGCGCGTCGGCGGCTGACTCCGACCAGAGCAGGCGGGCCTCATCGGGAACATCCGCCGGTGCCAACTGGCCGGGTGTGACCTCGACGCCGTCCGGCAGGCGTAGGCACGGCTTCGCTCCCGTGGAGGGTGCGGCAGCGACCGGGGAGTCAGCCGTTCTGGTCGGGTTGCCGCCGTACCAGAGGGTCGGCACTGCGACCGCCACGATGGCGAACGCGGCGACGGCTCCGGTCGCCGCGCGGCGCCGCGTTCGGATCGTGTGCGCCCGGCGGCTGACGCCTTCCACCGCGGGCTGTGACCCGACCGGCAGGGCTTGCAGTGCGCGGGCCAGGGCGTCGTCGACGGGCGTCATCGACGGGCGTCATGACGGCTCCTCGCTTGTGGCGGACCGGCGACTCGAGTGCGACGCCAGGTCGGGGTGGGTGCGAGCGAGCACGGTGCTGAGCTGCTGGCGCGCCTTGGAGAGCGTCGATGCGACCGTTCCCCGGCTGATCCCCAGGGTCGCGGCGATCTCGGCTTCCGGCAGGTCCGGCACGTAGCGCATGGCCACGACCTGCCAGGCCCGATCCGGCAAGCAGGCAACGGCTCGCCAGAGGGCGTCGTCATGTCCCTCCGAAGCGGGTGCGTGTCGCTGTGGCTCGGCGGCGACCCGCTCAAGGGTGCGGCGTTCGAGGCGGCTTCGGCGCCACCGGCTACGGACCTCGTCGACGGCGACGCGGTGCAGCCAGGCCACCGGCGAGTCGAGCTTCGTCGGCGCCGGCCAGCGCGCCGTACCAGTGGGTGAAGTCGTCGTCCGGCACCGTCCTCACGGTGTCATGACGCACGAACGGGCCACGATGTTGGGTCGCTCTCGTCCATCTCCATGATCATGTCGACTTCACATCTCAAAAGGGTGGGCGAAATCGACATGATCACGAGGGCGGTTAGGCTCCCGGCAGCCAATGGCCGAGGAGAGGAGACGCGCCGTGGGCGAGTTCGTCAGGCTCGAGGTCGACGCAGGCGTGGGCACGATCCGGCTCGACCGGCCACCGATGAACGCGCTGAACGCGCAGGTGCGGGGCGAGCTGCTCGCGGTCGCGACCGAGGCCGCCGAGCGGAAGGACGTGCGTGCCGTCGTCGTCTACGGCGGCGAGAAGGTCTTCGCCGCCGGCGCGGACATCAAGGAGATGGCCGACCTGTCGTACGCCGACATGGTGGACCGGTCCGGGCCGTTGCAGGCGGCCTTCACGGCGGTGGCGAAGATTCCCAAGCCGACCGTTGCCGCCGTCACCGGCTACGCGCTGGGCGGGGGCTGCGAGCTGGCTCTCGCCTGCGACCTCAGAATCGCGGCTGACGACGCCACGCTCGGCCAGCCGGAGATCCTGCTCGGCATCATCCCAGGTGCAGGAGGCACGCAACGGTTGTCGCGCCTCGTCGGGCCGGCCAAGGCCAAGGAGCTGATCTTCACCGGACGGTTCGTCGGTGCCGAGGAGGCGCTGCGGATCGGCCTGGTCGACCGTGTGGTGGCCCCGGCCGACGTGGACGCGACGGCGAGGGACTGGGCGGCGCAGTTCGCGAACGGCCCGGCCTATGCGCTGCGCGCCGCGAAGACCGCCGTCGACCGGGGCCTGGAGGCCGACCTCGACACCGGGCTCGAGATCGAGCGCACCCAGTTCGCTGCCCTGTTTGCAACCGAGGACCGCGGCATCGGCCTGCGGTCGTTCGTCGAGAACGGCCCGGGGAAGGCGCGCTTCGTTGGACGCTAGGCCCATGCGTCACGCCGCGGACGACGACGTCGAACGCGCCTGGCAGGACACCAAGCTCGCCCAGGTGCTGTACCACGACTGGGAGGCCGGCACCTACGACGAGAAGTGGTCGATCTCGTTCGACCAGCGGTGCATCGACTACGCCCGTGACCGGTTCGTCGCCATCGCAGGTACCGCAGGCTGGCCGTACGAACGGGCGCTGGAGATCGGCGCCGGCACCGGATTCTTCTCACTGAACCTCCGCCAGGCCGGCGTTCTCGACGAGGTGCGTGTCACCGACATCTCGGCCGGCATGGTCGGGGCCGCGCAACGCAACGCCAACCTGCTCGGCTTCGACATCGAGGGCCGGGTCGCGGACGCGGAAGCGCTGCCCTACGACGACGGGACGTTCGACCTCGTCGTCGGGCACGCGGTCATCCACCACCTGCCCGACGTCGAACGGGCGTTCCGCGAGATGCTCCGCGTGCTCAAGCCCGGTGGGCGCGTCGTCATCTGCGGTGAGCCGACGCGGTACGGCGACTTCGTCGCGCGCCGCCTCTCGCGGGCGACCTGGTGGGCGGCCACGCGTGCTGCGCAGCTGCCGCTGGTCAGGCGGCGCTGGGCCCGGCCGCAGCAGGAGCTGGACGAGTCGTCCCGGGCAGCGGCGCTCGAGGCCGTCGTCGACCTGCACACCTTCGACCCCGACGCCCTGACCCGGACCGTCGAGCGGGCCGGCGCCACCGACGTTCGGACAGTGACCGAGGAGCTCATGGCCGCGTGGTTCGGCTGGCCGGTCCGTACGGTGGAGTACGCCGTCAACCCCGAGCGACTCGGTCGGCGCTGGGCGATGTTCGCCTACCAGGGCTGGTTGCGGTTGTCGGCCCTCGACCGGGTGCTGGCCAAGGTCGTGCCCGCGGAGTTCTTCTACAACGTGTCCGTCACGGGGACCCGCCCGACGTGACGGACCCGCGCCAGGCTCGGTTCCTGACAGTGGCCAACCTGCGCTGGGTGGTCCGCAACCGGGCCTGGACACCGTGGTACCTGGTGCGGTACTGGCGTTTGCTCATGCTGCGGCTGCGCCGTCGCGATGTCGTGACCGAGGGCATGGTCTTTCTCGGCCGCCGGGTCGAGATCGTCGCGCGGCCCGGCTACGGCCGCGTCGTCCTCGGTCGATGGGTACACGTCGGCGCCGAGACCCGGCTGCGGGCGCACGAGGGAACGCTGCGGGTCGGCGACAAGGTCGTGTTCGGCCGTGACGACACCGTCAACGGCTATCTCGACATCGAGATCGGTGCCCGGACGCTCGTCGCCGACTCGGTGTACG
Organism: Jiangellaceae bacterium; assembly: GCA_050743075.1. GTDB lineage: Bacteria > Actinomycetota > Actinomycetes > Jiangellales > Jiangellaceae > JBOGDS01. Next base: position 57,968 of record JBOGDS010000006.1, read on the forward strand.
TCACCGACTTCGACCACCGCTTCGACGACCCCGACCTACCGATCAAGGACCAGGGGATCGTCAAGTCCCCGGTGCGGATCGGCCCGGACTGCTGGCTCGGGGTCAAGGTGAGCGTGCTGCGCGGTTCAGTGGTCGGCCGGGGCTGCGTCGTCGCCGCGCATGCGGTCGTCCGCGGCGTGATTCCCGACCACGCCGTGGCCGGGGGGGTCCCGGCCCGCGTGATCAAGGATCGTCGCCGGACGCGGGCTCTGCTCAGTCCGGGTAGCCGTGAACGACGGCCTGATGGGCGCCGGACGGTGCCCGGTAGTACCTCCGGTCGTCGGTGAACAGCGGCATCCGCGGCGACTCGGCCAGCACCACGATGCTGGGTCCACTCGGGCGCACGCTCAGCCCGGCAGGGTCGGTCGATGAGGAGCCGCTGGGTGCCCTGAGGTCCGCGCGTGCCGATGTGGAGGCCGTCCTCGACGACGCCGGCCTCGCCACGGCCGAGTGCGACCCGCCCGCTGGCCGCAGGACGGTCGAACAGCACCTCGGGCGCGATCCTGGCTGACCGTGACATCCTGCCGCCTCAGGGCCGAGTAGCGATGACGAGCAGGTCGAGGCAGGTGTCGATGTCGTCGGGGGAGAGCACGAAGTCGTCGGCGCGGGTAGCTGCGACGTGGGCCGCGAGGTGGGCAGACCAGTCGGTGAGCTCGGTCGCGAGTTGGCCAGCGACCAGGTCGCCGTGCCGGCGCTCGTACGCTGCGATCCGGTCGCCGTGCTGAAGTCCGAGCAGTGTCTCTACACGGAACGGGCCGCCCTGGACCAGAGCAAGCATCTCGGTGGCGTCGAGTTCGCGGGTGTGGAACGGGTTGCCGGCCGGGAACGTGAACCGGTTCGGCGTCGAGAGGACGAGCCGGCCACCGGGAGGCAGCACCCGAGCGCACTCGGCGACAAATCGCTGCTGGTCCCAGAGGTGCTCGACGGTCTGAAGGCTCACGACCACGTCGAACGTGCCCTCCGTGAACGGCAGCGCGACCAGGTTTGCCAGGATCAGGGCGAGTGAGCCCTCATCGCCATGATCCAAGACTGTTTCGTTGGGTTGCGACCCGAGCAATCGGCCTTCGATCACGGTCGTCGGTCGGCGGTCGTACGTGCGGGACGCGTGGTCGATCGCTGCGGCGTCGTAATCGAGCGCCACGACGGTCGATGCGCCGGAGTCGAGGAGGGCCGCGGCACCGTACCCCTCGCCGCAGCCAGCTTCGAGGACCCGCGCGCCGACGCAGAGCGGCATCACGGCCCGGTACGCCGCCTCGTGCCGTCTGAACCAGTAGTTCTCCTCCGCGCGGCCGGGGACAGTGCGCTCACCGGTCAGGGGCAAGGCCACAGCGGCCAGCCTGGCACACCGGCGGCGTGTGACGCGTCACACGCCGAGCCGGCGAAGCAGTGTCGGTGACCGACGGGTGACATCGGCTGGGTACGGCGGTCAGAAGTCGACCCGCGTGCTCTCATCGGTACCGCGGATGGCACGCTGGCCCCGTTCGCCCACTCGCCCGCGGGTACCGCACTGGGAGGTCGTCAACCGGCCATGAGGATCGTTGTTCTGGTGAAGCATGTCCCCGACGCCGCGGCGGAGCGGACATTCTCCGAGCCTGACAAGACCACGGATCGCGATGGCGTCGACGGCATCCTCTCCGAGTTGGACGAGTACGCGGTCGAGGAAGCGCTGACGATCGTCGAGTCTGGCGACGGCGAGGTCGTCGCACTCACGATGGGGCCCGAGCGGGCCGCCGACGCGGTCAAGAAGGCACTGCAGATGGGCGCGTCGGCGGGTGTACATGTCGTCGACGACGCGCTGCACGGCTCCGACGCGATCGCCACGTCGCTGGTGCTCGCGACGGCCATCGAGAAGATCGGCCACGGTGGTCGGGTTGACCTGGTGCTGACCGGCATGGCGTCGACCGACGGTGGCATGAGCGTGGTGCCGGCGATGCTGGCCGAGCGGCTGGGCCTGCCGCACGTCGGCTTCGTGGGCGAACTGACGGTAGCCGACGGCACGGTGCGCGGCCGCCGCGACGGCGACGCGGCGTCCGAGACCGTGGAGGCGTCGCTGCCGGCGATCGTCTCGGTCACCGACCAGATCAACGAGCCCCGATACCCGTCGTTCAAGGGGATCATGGCCGCGAAGAAGAAGCCGTTCGTCACCTGGTCGCTGGCCGACCTCGGCGTCGACGCGTCTCAGGTGGGGTTGTCCGCTGCGTGGTCGGTGGTCGAGGAGGTCACCAAGCGGCCGCCTCGCTCGGCGGGCGAGGTCGTCACCGACGAGGGTGACGGCGGCGTCAAGCTTGCGGAGTTCCTGGCCGCGCAGAAGTTCGTCTGACGGTCTGGGAGAACAGATGGCTGAGATTCTCGTCCTTGTCGACCACGCCGACGGCGCCGTACGCAAGACGACGACGGAGCTGCTCACGATCGCCCGGCGGATGGGCGAGCCGTCTGCCGTGTTTGTCGGCTCCGGGTACGACGCCGCGAAGGAGTCGCTGGCGCAGTACGGGGCCGCCAAGGTCTACGTCGCCGACGCGCCCGAGCTGACCGAGTACCTCGTCGCGCCGAAGGCCGAGGTGCTCGCGCAGGTGGCCTCGACGGCCCAGCCGGGAGCCGTGCTGCTGACGTCGACGCCGGACGGCAAGGAGATCGCGGCGCGGCTGGCCGTGAAGCTGGGCGCCGGCCTCGTCACCGACGCCGTCGATGTGGCAGGCGACCTGACCACCACCCAGTCCGTCTTCGCGGGCGGCTACACCGTGACCGCTAAGGTCACCTACGGCACGCCGGTCATCACCGTGAAACCGAACTCGGCCACCCCCGAGCCGGCGCCTGCGACGCCCGCTGAGGAGAAGGTCGACCTCACCCTCTCGGATGCGGCGAAGGCGGCGAAGATCGTCGACCGCGCGCCGCGGGCCGCGACGGGACGGCCGGAGCTTGCCGAGGCGGCGATCGTCGTCTCCGGAGGGCGGGGCACCGGCGGAGACTTCGGCCCGGTCGAGGCGTTGGCGGACGCCCTCGGGGCCGCCGTGGGTGCGTCGCGCGCGGCGGTGGACTCCGGCTGGTACCCGCACGCCTACCAGGTGGGACAGACCGGCAAGACGGTGTCGCCACAGCTCTACATCGCGGTCGGCATCTCCGGTGCGATCCAGCACCGGGCCGGCATGCAGACGTCGAAGACGGTCGTCGTCGTGAACAAGGATGCCGAAGCGCCGATCTTCGCGATGGCCGACTTCGGTGTCGTCGGCGACCTCCACACGGTGCTGCCGCAAACCACGGAGGAGATCCGCAAGCGTTCGGGTTGACCGGCTGGCGGACTTATCCTTGAGCCGTCATGACTGTTTATCTCGACCATGCCGCGACGACTCCGGTGCTACCGGAGGTGGTCGACGTCGTCGCATCGCGGCTGCGCGCGGTCGGCAACCCGTCGTCGTTGCACGCCTCTGGTCGGGCGGCTCGCAAGACGGTCGAGGAGGCCCGCGAGGCGGTCGCGGCGGCGCTCGGGGCACGCCCGAGCGAGGTCGTGTTCACGTCGGGTGGCACTGAAGCCGACAACCTCGCGGTCAAGGGTCTGTTCTGGGCTCGTCGGGCGGCCGATCCGCGGCGCGTCCGCATCCTTGCCTCTGCCGTCGAGCATCACGCCGTGCTCGACGCGGTCCAGTGGCTGTCCGATGCCGAGGGAGCGTCGGTGGAGTGGCTGCCCGTCGACCGGTTCGGCCGGGTGTCCGTCGAGGCGGTGAACGCATCGCTGGAGCGTGACCCGGAGTCGGTCGCGTTGGTGTCGGTCATCTGGGCCAGCAACGAGGTCGGCACCGTCCAGCCTCTCGCGGAGATCGTGGCGGCGGCGCGACCGCACGGGGTGCCGGTGCATTCCGACGCGGTGCAGGCCGTCGGCCAGGTCCCTGTCGACTTCGCCGCGAGCGGGCTCGACGCGATCACGGTCTCCGGGCACAAGGTGGGCGGACCGATGGGTGTCGGCGCCCTGCTCGCCCGGCGTGAGACCGAGCTCGTCCCCGTGCTCCACGGTGGCGGCCAGGAGCGCGATGTCCGATCGGGAACCCTCGACGTCGCCTCGATCGCAGGCTTCGCAGCAGCGGTTTCGGCGGCGGTCGACGCTCAGCCGTCGCGCGCGGCGACGGTGGCAGAGCTGCGGGCCGCACTGGTGGCCGCCGTAGGGCACGCCGTACCGGATGCCGTACTGAACGGCGATCCAGCGCCAGCAGGCGGGCTGCCGGGCATCGCCCATTTCTCGTTTCCGGGCTGCGAGGGCGACTCGCTGTTGCTGCTGCTGGACGCGAACGGCATCGAGTGCTCCACGGGTAGCGCCTGCTCGGCCGGGGTGCCGGAGCCGTCGCACGTGCTGCTCGCCATGGGAGTGGACCGGCTGGTAGCCCGTGGCTCGCTCCGGTTCTCGATGGGCCACACGTCCACGGCTGCCGATGTCGACGCGCTCGCGCATGTCATCGGCCCGGTGGTCCAGCGGGCGCGTGCGGCTGGCGTGGTCAACCTGGCCACGGTCGGCTGACGTGCGCATCCTCGCCGCCATGTCCGGCGGCGTCGACTCCGCCGTGGCCGCAGCCCGCTGTGTCGACGCCGGTCACGAGGTCACCGGGGTTCACCTCGCGCTGTCGTCGAACCCGGTGTCGTTCCACAGCGGCGCCCGCGGGTGCTGCACGCTCGAGGACGCCCGCGACGCGCGGCGCGCGGCCGACGTGCTGGGTATCCCGTTCTACGTCTGGGATCTCGCCGAACGGTTCCGCGCCGACGTCGTCGACGACTTCGTGGCCGAGTACGCGGCTGGCCGGACGCCGAACCCGTGCCTGCGCTGCAACGAGAAGATCAAGTTCGCGGCGGTGCTCGACCGGGCGCTCGCCCTCGGCTTCGACGCCGTCTGCACCGGGCACTACGCCCGGGTAGTCGACGGTCCAGGCGGCCGGGAGCTGCACCGGGCCGCCGATCTCGGCAAGGACCAGTCGTACGTGCTGGGTGTGCTGAGCGCGGCTCAGCTGGTCCACGCCGTCTTCCCGCTCGGTGGCACCCTCAAGACCGAGGTGCGCGACGAGGCGTCGTCGCGCGGGCTGGCGGTCGCGGACAAGCCGGACAGCCACGACATCTGCTTCATCGCCGACGGCGACACCGCCGGCTTCCTGCGCGGGCGGCTGGGTGACGCGCCCGGCGACGTCGTCGACCAGGCCGGCCGCCAGGTCGGAGCGCACGGGGGCGCGTACGCGTACACCGTCGGGCAACGCCGGGGGCTACGGCTCGGCATGCCTGCTCCGGACGGCAGGCCCCGCTACGTGCTGGACATCTCGCCGGTGGACCGGCGGGTCACGGTGGGTCCGTCCGAGGCGCTCGACGTCGACGAGGTCGTCGGCGTGCAGCCCCGGTGGTGCGGCAAGGCGCCGGTCGGGTCGCTCGACTGCCGGGCTCAGTACCGGGCGCATGGTGCGCCGGTGCCGGCGACCGCGACCTGGGACCGGCCGGCCTTGACGGTTCGCTTCGAGACGGCGCAGCGGGGTGTTGCGCCCGGCCAGGCCGTGGTGTTCTACGACGGCACGAGGGTGATCGGGTCGGCCACGATCGACCGAACGGTGAGTGCAGCGCGGGTCGCCTGGAGCCCGTCCGGCTGATCATCGGCACTATCCGGCGGCATAGGCCCGAGAGTGCCGATGATCACCGGGATGTGTAGGGGTTAGGGCGCGACGAACTTCGCGACCAGAGTGACCACGCCGGCGTCCCGCACGATGCGCTGGTGCCCCAGTCCCGTCGTCGAGACGAGGTCCGCCTGCGGCCAGGAGGCGGCCAAGCGTTCTGCCTCGTCGTGCGGAACCTCCCTGTCGTCGCGGTCGTGGACGACCAACGTCGGTGGCACCTTCGTTCGGCCGGCCATGGCGAGCAGGTCGAAGTCCGACATCGGCCGGCCGACCATCGTTTCGAGCTTCCGCAGCAGCCCCAACCGGGTGCGCTCGGAGAAACCGAGGGCCCGCGCCATGTGGCGGGTGTGCGCGATCGGTTCGACCGTCGGGGCGACGAAGCCGACCTTCGGAGCCTCCAGGCCGTCCTGGATGGCGAGCGCAACAGCGGCGCAGCCCAGCGAGTGGGCGACGACGCCGGCAGGCTTTCCGTGCTCGTCGACGACGGCCCGGAAGGCCTCGGCGATCTCCGGCAGCATGCTTCGGCCGGGTCCGACGACGCCGGGGCCGGACTCGCCGTGGCTCGGTGCGTCGAACGCGACGACCTTGGATCCGCGCGCGAGCAAAGGCTCTACGAAAGCGCCCAGTTGTCCACGCCAGCCACCCCACCCGTGCACCAGGTAGACCGGCAGACCTTCGCCCCAGGCCTCGGTCACGACCCGGCGGCCACCGGGCAGGGTCACGGTCGACACCTCGCTCGGGGGCACGAACAGACCGGGAATCGGGCGGTCGTCGCGGCGCCGCCCGTTTCCCGTCGGCACCGTGCACCAGAGTCGTGCTGCCCACCGCGCGCCGAGTGCGGGAGCGACGGCGTCGAGAGCGCGGAACGCGACGCGGAGTGTGGTGAGCTGGAGGTTCGGCTGCGGACGAACGGTCGTGCTTTTCTGAAGTACCAAGGACGTTCCGTTGACCATGATCGTGTGCACCTAGGGCTGGTCGGGACGGCTGCGGGCGGCGGCGGCGATCAGTGCCTCGAAAGCGTTGCGGGCCCGGGTCTCGGCGGCTGGGTCGTCCAGCAGCCGGTTCGCCTGGTAGTAGGCGAGCATCACGCCGTTGAGGTCGCTCGCGAACTGTTCAGGATCGGCATCCTCGCGGAAATGTCCCTCGGTGACGCCGGTACGGAAGATGAGCGCGATCGACTCCTGAAGGTCTCGGTGGTCGCGGGCGAGCTGGTCGCGGACCTGGCCGGACTGCTCGTCGAACTCGGTGGCCGCCTTGACGAACAGACAGCCGCCCGGCATCCGGGCCCGGCCGCAGGCCAGCCAGTTCTCGAACAGCGCGCGGACCCGCGGCTCACCACGTGCGACGGCAAGGGCGGGCCGGATCACGGTGTCGACGAAGTCGGCCCTGGCGAGGGCGAGCACCTCGAGCTGCAATGACCCCTTGGACCCGAAGTGGGCGAACAGCCCGCTCTTCGACATGCTGGTCCCGCTGGCGAGCGCACCGATGGTCAGACCGCCGAGGCCGACCCGGTAGGCGACCTGCACACCATGGCGGAGGATCGCCTGGCGGGTCAGCGCACCCTTGGTCATGACGCCGACAATAGCACGATCGTTCGGTCGCGTCGCTGCGTCAGTCGAAGGAGGTGCCGGGGTCACGATGAGAACCCTGTAGAGCAGCTCGTACCGGCGGCCGTCATCGGGCATCCGGTCCAGGTCGGCCGTCGTCATCGGACGCCCCGGCGGCGGCCAGGTGATCTTCGTCGGCACGGCTGTCACAAGCGTCATCGTGCACCCTTCCGTCCTCCCGACCAGGAGTGGGAGATACGGGGACGGGAGCAGTTTGACGTCTGCAACGCGCCGGCAGACCGTTGTCCAGAGGACGGCATAGGCTCGGGCGACGTGGAGCTTCCCTGGTCCGTGGGTGCTGCGACCGGCGTCGGATCGCTGCCCTACGACGACCGCGACGAGGCCGCCAGGGTCGTCGTGGGCGAGTTGGCCGACTTCCCCCACCTGCCGGAGCTGCCGTCCCGCGGCGCGGGCGCTGACATGGTGGGCCGGGCGGCGGCACTCCTGGTCGACATGCACGTCGACCTCCAACCCTCCGGGTGGCGGTTGGTCGACCGCCCGGGACGGGACGAGAAGCGTGCCGAGGCGATGCTCCGGGCCGACCTGGACGCGCTGGAGATCGCGGCACATGGGTACGAGGGCCCGCTGAAGGTCCAGGTCGCCGGGCCGTGGACGCTGGCCGCGGGGCTCGACCGCACCCGCGGCGACCGCGTCCTCGCCGACTTCGGAGCCCGCCGAGATCTCGCCCAGTCGCTGGCCGAGGGAGTAGCCGAGCACCTCACCGACGTGGCGAGGCGGTTGCCTGGGGCGCGCGTCGTCGTCCAGATCGACGAGCCGACGCTTCCCGCGGTCCTCGCTGGTGCGATCCCGACGTCGAGCGGCTTCGGCCGCCTGCGGGCCGTCGACCCGACGGAGGTGGAGTCACTGCTGGCGACGGTACTGCGGGCGTCGGGGAAGTGGGCGCTGCTCCACTGCTGCGCGGCGAGCGTGCCGGTGGCGTTGGCCCAGCGGGCAGGCGCCGTCGCGGTGTCCTTCGACGTGGGCGTGATCGACGGCGAGACGGTCGACCAGCTCGCCGAGTGCGTGGACGGCGGGGAGTTGGCGCTCTGGCCCGGCGTCGTGCCTGTCCTGCCGCCGGCAGCGGGTTCCTCGGACACCGACCTGGCCGAGCGGGTCGAACGACTGTGGCGCCGGCTCGACCAGGACCCGTCGGCCGCAGCAGTCCGTACGGTGGTGACGCCGGCCTGCGGGCTCGCCGGAGCCGATCCCTCCTGGGTGCGGAGCGCGTACACGCTGGTCCGAGGTACGGCCAAGGCCTTCGCCGAGTCCGTCGGTGCCACTGGGTAGCGTCTGGACTGTGACGACTGAGACCACCGAACCAGCCGGCGCCGCCGACGTCCCCGCCGCTGTCCGCGAGCGCCACGCCACCCTGGCACAGGAGATCGAGGACCACCGGCAGCGCTACTACTTCGCCAGCCCGACGATCAGCGACGGCGAGTTCGATGCGCTGATGCACGAGCTGGAGGCCATCGAGGAGCAGCACATCTCGTTGCGTACGCCCGACTCGCCGACCCAGAAGGTCGGCGCGCCGGTCGCCGAGCCCGGTGGCGCGGTCGAGGCGTCGTGGCCGCCGGTCGAGCACCTCGAGCGCCTGCTGAGCCTGGACAACGCGTTCGGCGACACCGACCTGGCCGACTGGGCCGCCCGGGTCGAGCGCGAGGTCGGCCAGGGCGTGCAGTACCTGTGCGAGCTCAAGGTCGACGGGCTCGCGGTCGACGCCGTCTACCGCGACGGAGAGCTGGTCAGCCTGGCGACCCGCGGCGATGGCCGCACCGGTGAGGACATCACCTACAACGCCCGCTTCCTGGGCTCGGTCCCGCAGCAGCTCACCGGCACGAGGAAGCACCCGGTGCCCGAGCTGCTCGAGGTCCGCGGCGAGGTCGTGTTCCCGACCGCAGCCTTCGAGGCGGTCAACGCCGAGCGTGGCGACCTCGGGCTTCCCCTGTTCGCCAACGCGCGCAACTCCGGCGCGGGAGTCGTCCGCCAACGGATGGACCGCCGACAGGAGAAGCTCGACGCCGCCCGGGTCAAGGCGGAGAGCTCCGACCGGGCCGTCGCGTCCCTCGAGCGACTCGAGGCCGAGTTCGACCGGGCCCGGCGCTCGCTGGGCCACCTGCTCCTGGTGTGCCACGGCATCGGCCGGCGCACCGGGTTCGAGGCCGCCCGGCAGTCCGAGGCGTACGACGCGCTGCAGGCCTGGGGGCTGCCGGTGAGCGACCGGGTCCGGGTGGTCGACACACTGTCTGACGTCGCCGATTACGTCGCGCAGGCGGGCGAGCACCGGCACGACATGGCGTACGAGATCGACGGCGTCGTCGTCAAGGTCGACCAGGTCGACCTCCAGCGCTGGCTCGGGTCGACCTCGCGCGCCCCCCGCTGGGCGATCGCCTTCAAGTACCCGCCGGAGGAGGTCACCACCAAGCTGCTGCGCATCGAGGTCAACGTCGGGCGCACCGGGCGGGTCACTCCGTTCGGCGTGATGGAGCCGGTTCAGGTGGCCGGCTCGACGGTCGTCAACGCGACGTTGCACAACGCCCAGGAGGTCGTTCGCAAGGGCGTGCTGGTCGGCGACACCGTCGTCCTGCGCAAGGCCGGCGACGTCATCCCCGAGATCCTCGGCCCGGTGGTCGAGCTCCGCGACGGGTCCGAGCGCCCGTTCGAGATGCCCACCGTGTGCCCGTCGTGCGGCACCGCTCTCGCGCCGTCGAAGGAGGGCGACGTCGACATCCGGTGCCCGAACAGCCGGTCCTGCCCGTCCCAGCTGCGCGAGCGGATCTTCCACCTGGCCGGGCGCGGCGCCTTCGACATCGAGGCGCTCGGCTGGGAGGCGGCTGCCGCCCTGATCGACTCGGGGGCGATCGCCGACGAGGGCGACGTCTTCGCTCTCGACCCGGCGGCGCTGCGGGAGGTGCCGCTGTTCTCGCGGGCCGACGGCGAGCTCACGACCAACGGACAGCGGCTGCTCGACAACCTCCAGAAGGCCAAGCAGCAGCCCCTCTGGCGGGTGCTGGTCGCCCTGTCCATCCGCCACGTCGGGCCCACGGCCGCGCGGGCGCTGGCCACCGCGCTCGGCTCGCTCGACGTGATCGAGTCCGCGAGCGAGGACGAACTGGCCGCCGTCGACGGGGTCGGGCCCACCCTGGCCACGTCGGTGGCCGAGTGGTTCGCCGTCGACTGGCACGACGACATCGTGCGCAAGTGGCGCGCGGCCGGCGTGCGGATGGCCGACGAGCGTGACGAGAGCGTGCCCCGCACCCTGGAGGGCCTGAGCATCGTCGTCACCGGGTCGCTGGGCGCGTTCTCGCGCGACGAGGCCAAGGAGGCGATCCTGCAGCGGGGCGGCAAGGCGTCGGGTTCGGTGTCCAAGAGCACGTCGTTCGTCGTCGTCGGCGACAACCCCGGCACCAAGCACGACACGGCCGTCCAGCTCGGTGTTCCAGTCCTCGACGAGGACGGCTTCCGGGTGCTGCTGGAGTCGGGAGCCGAGGCCGCGGCGGCGGTAGCTCAGCCGGTGGAGGGCTGACGCCCGTGCGCGACGAGGCCGAAGAGCTGCTGCGGCGCCTGGTGGGCGACCCGACGGCGGCCTTCCGCGAAGGCCAGTGGGAGGCCGTGCGTGACCTGGTCGAGCACCGTCGCCGGGTTCTCGTGGTGCAGCGGACGGGATGGGGTAAGTCCGCCGTGTACTTCGTCGCGACCGGCATGCTCCGGGCGAGGGGCCACGGGCCCACCGTGATCGTGTCGCCCCTGCTGGCGCTGATGCGCGACCAGATCGCGGCCGGCGTGCGGGCCGGGCTGCGCGCGGTCACCATGAACTCCGCCAACGCCGACGAGTGGGGCGAGGTCGCCAAGGCTCTCGCCGATGACGCCGTCGACGTGCTGCTGGTCAGCCCGGAGCGGCTCAACAACCCGCGGTTCCGGGACGAGCAGCTTCCGGAGCTGTCCGAGCGGGCCGGGCTGGTCGTCGTCGACGAGGCACACTGCATCTCCGACTGGGGCCACGACTTCCGACCCGACTACCGCCGCATCCACGACCTGCTCACCCACCTGCCGCCGGGCACCCCAGTGCTCGCGACGACCGCGACGGCCAATGCCCGCGTGGTCGCCGACGTCGCCGAGCAACTAGGCGCGGGTGGCGCCGAGGTCTCGACGGTCCGCGGCTCGCTGGCTCGCAGGAGCCTGCGGCTGGGCGTGCTGAACCTTCCGTATGCCGAGAGTCGTCTCGGCTGGCTCGCGGCCCACCTGGGCAATCTGCCGGGTAGCGGCATCGTCTACACGCTGACCGTCTCCGCGGCCGAGGATCTCGCCGCCTTGCTGCGCGAGGCCGGCCATCAGGTCCGTGCGTACACCGGCCGCACCGATCCCGGCGACCGGGTCGAGGCCGAGCAGGCGCTGCGCGACAACCAGGTGAAGGCGCTGGTCGCCACCAGCGCGCTCGGCATGGGATTCGACAAGCCCGATCTCGGATTCGTCGTCCATCTCGGCGCGCCGGCCTCGCCGGTCGCCTACTACCAGCAGGTCGGCCGGGCGGGACGGGCCACCCAGCGAGCCGAGGTGCTGCTGCTGCCGGGTGTCGAGGATGCCGACATCTGGCACTACTTCGCGACGGTGTCGATGCCTCGCGAGGATCAGGCGCGGGAGGTCATCGACGCGCTGACGGACCGCGGTGCCGATGCGCCGATGTCGACGGCGGCGCTGGAGACCGTGGTCGACGTCCGGCGGACGCGCCTGGAGCTCCTGCTCAAGGTGCTCGACGTCGACGGCGCGGTGCGGCGGGTCAGCGGCGGCTGGGTGGCGACGGGGCAGCCGTGGCACTACGACGCCGACCGCTACGCGAGGGTCGCCGCGGCACGGTCAGCGGAGGCCGACTCGATGCGTACCTACCTACGCGGCGAGTGCTGCCGGATGGCGTTCCTGCAGGATGCACTCGATGACGACAGTGCCGCCGACTGCGGTGCGTGCGATGTGTGTGCAGGTCCGTGGTATCCGACGGAGGTGCCGGCGGCGGCGCGCGCGAGTGCCGAGCAGCGGCTGCACCGGGCCGGCGTCCCGGTCGAGCCGCGGGTCCAGTGGCCGGCGGGGATGGCC
>JBOGDS010000007.1:0-65099 GCA_050743075.1 Jiangellaceae bacterium
TGTCAGGCCTGACACGTCGCCTGCCTGCCGTTCCGCTGCGGCGGACCTTGACAAGTCGCGTGTCACCGGCGGACTCCAGACTGCGTGCGGATGAGGTTGGCCAGGTCGAGGTTGACCCGCCGAGGCCACAGCGGGCCCCCGTACACGAACGCCGTGTATGCCTGGACAAGCATGGCGCCGGCGGTGAGCCGTTCCCAGACGTCGTCGGCCGTGCTGGCACCGCCGACCGACACCAGGACGAGCCGGTCTCCGACCCGCTCACGCAGCAGCCTCAGCACCTCGACCGAACGATGCCGCAACGGCGAACCGGACAGCCCGCCGTCACCTGCGGCGTGGATCTCCGCCGGCGACGACCGCAGGCCGTCGCGGGAGATCGTGGTGTTGGTGGCGACGATCCCGTCGAGGCCGAGGTCGAGGGCCAGGTCGGCAACGGCGACGATGTCGTCGTCGGGCAGGTCGGGAGCGATCTTCACCAGCAGCGGTACCGGCCGGCCCGCAGCCTGCGTGCTGGCGTCGCGGACCGCCGTGAGCAGGGGCCGCAGCCGGTCGACGGCCTGCAGACCGCGCAGGCCCGGCGTGTTCGGCGAGCTCACGTTCACGACCAGGTAGTCGGCAAGGCCGGCCAGCCGGCGGGTGCTGGCCACATAGTCGACGACCGCGTGCTCGTCGGGGACGATCTCGCTCTTGCCGATGTTGACGCCCACGACGACAGGCGCCGCCCGGCGGGACCGTCGCCGGGCCAACCTGATCGCCACCGCCTGCGCGCCGGTGTTGTTGAAGCCCATCCGGTTCACGATCGCGCGATCTCGCAGGAGCCGGTGCAGCCGGGGCCGCGCGTTGCCCGGTTGCGGCGCCGCCGTGACAGTCCCGATCTCGACGAAGCCGAAGCCCAGGGCCGCCAGCGCGTCGACACCCTGTGCGTCCTTGTCGAACCCCGCCGCGAGACCCAGTGGGCTGGGAAAGTCCAGACCGAACGCCCTGACCCGCAGGACCGGATTGTCGACGACGCACCTCGTGCGCATGAGGCGCGCGCCGGGGGGTACCCGCGCCGCCAGCCGGATCGCGCCGAACCCCAACCGGTGCGCCGTCTCCGCGTCGAGCCGCCGCAGCACTGCCCCGAACAGCGCACCGTACAGCCCACCCGCCCCCCCATGATCATGAAGGTTTGAGCGGCTCATAGCACTCCCAATCCTTCATGATCACCGGGAGCGTGGTGAGCGTGGTGAGCGTGGTGAGCGGAGGGGTGGGAGGGCAGCGTGAGCAGCCGCTCGGCCCACGACTGCAGTGAGCGCACACCGATGCCGCCCGACCGGGCCGCCTCGATGCCCTGCACGGCGGCCGCGAGGCCTTGGACCGTCGTGATGCACGGAATGTTCGCCTGGACGGCGGCCGTGCGTATCTCGTACCCGTCGGCCCGCGGGCTGCCGCCCGGGGTCGTTCCGCTCGGGGTGTTGACGATCAGGTCGATGTCGCCGGCCAGAATGCGGCCGATGATCGAGGGCGCGCCCTCGGTGTCGGCGCCGGAGGACAGCTTGCGCACCACCTCGGCGTCGACCCCGTTCCGCCGCAGGACCTGAGCGGTACCGGCCGTCGCGACGATGTCGAAACCGAGGTCGGCCAGCCGCTTGACGGGGAAGATCATGTGCCGCTTGTCGCGGTTGGCTAGGGAGACGAAGACGCGCCCGCCGGTCGGCAGACCGCCGTACGCCGCGGTCTGGGACTTGGCGAACGCGGTACCGAACCGTGCGTCGATGCCCATCACCTCGCCGGTCGAGCGCATCTCCGGCCCGAGAACCGTGTCGACCGAGCGACCGTCCGGCGTCCGGAAGCGGCTGAACGGCATCACCGCCTCCTTGACCGAGACCGGCGAGTCGACCGGCAGGTCGACGCAGTCGCCGCGTGCGGGCAGCAGCCCTTCGTCACGTAGCGACGCGACCGACGCGCCGAGCATGACGCGGGCGGCCGCCTTGGCCACCGCCACGCCGGTCGCCTTGGACACGAACGGCACCGTGCGCGACGCGCGGGGGTTCGCCTCGAGCACGTACAGCACGTCACCGGCCAGCGCGTACTGGACGTTGAGCAGCCCCCGCACCCCCACGCCACGGGCGATCGCCTCGGTCGACGCCCGGATCCGGGTCAGCTCCTCCCCGCCCAGCGTGATCGGGGGCAGCACGCACGCGGAGTCGCCGGAGTGAACCCCGGCCTCCTCGATGTGCTCCATCACACCGGCGAGGTACAGCTCGTCGCCGTCGAAGAGCGCGTCGACGTCGATCTCCACGGCGTCGTCCAGAAACCGGTCGACCAGCACCGGGTGCTCGGGGCTCGCCTGGGTCGCCCGGGAGATGTAGTCGCGCAGCGTGTCGTCGTCGTAGACGATCTCCATGCCGCGGCCGCCGAGGACGTACGACGGTCGCACGAGCACGGGGTAGCCGATCTCCGCGGCAATGGAGCGGGCCTGCTCGTAGGACGTCGCCAACCCATGCCTGGGCGCCGGTAGGGCCGCCGCGGCAAGGACCCGGCCGAAGGCACCTCGCTCCTCGGCCAGGTGGATCGCCTCCGGTGTGGTCCCGACGATGGGGACGCCAGCACCGACGAGCCCCTGGGCCAGCCCGAGCGGAGTCTGCCCGCCGAGCTGGACCACGACCCCGGCCACCGGGCCGGCCTGCTGCTCGGCGTGGACGACCTCCAGCACGTCCTCGAGAGTCAGCGGCTCGAAGTACAGCCGGTCGGACGTGTCGTAGTCGGTCGAGACGGTCTCCGGGTTGCAGTTGACCATCACCGTCTCGTAGCCCGCCTCGTGCAGCGCCATCGCCGCGTGGACGCACGAATAGTCGAACTCGATACCCTGGCCGATCCGGTTCGGCCCGCTGCCCAGGATGATCACAGCGGGCTTGTCGCGGGGCTGGATCTCGCTCTCCTCGTCGTAGGACGAGTAGTGGTACGGCGTGCGTGCTGCGAACTCCGCGGCACAGGTGTCAACCGTCTTGTACACAGGCCGCACGCCCAGCGCGTGCCGCAACGCGCGCACGACCTCGTCGCTCGTACCGCGCAGGGACGCGAGCTGCGCATCAGAGAACCCGTGCCGCTTGGCGCGCCGCAGGAGCTCCGGCGTCAGCTGGCGTGCGCTGCGGACGTCGGCGGCGACCTCGGTCAGCAGCACGAGCTGGTCGAGGAACCATGGGTCCATACCCGTGACGTCGGCGAGCGCGTCGGCACCGGCGCCTGCACGCAGGGCGCTGACCACGTCGCGGAGCCGTCCGTCGTACGGCCGCCGCACCCGCTCGACGAGGGCATCGAGGTCGCCCGGGACGCCGGCGAAGTCCAACGGCCCGTCGGGCTTCTCCAGCGAGCGCAGTGCCTTCTGCAGCGCCTCGGTGAAGCTGCGTCCGATCGCCATTGCCTCGCCGACGCTCTTCATGTGCGTGGTCAGCGTGTGGTCGGCGTGCGGAAACTTCTCGAACGCGAAGCGGGGCACCTTGACCACGACGTAGTCCAAGGCAGGCTCGAAGGACGCCGGCGTCTCGGCGGTGATGTCGTTCGGGATCTCGTCGAGGGTGTAGCCGAGCGCCACCTTCGCGGCGATCTTGGCGATCGGAAATCCGGTCGCCTTCGACGCGAGCGCCGACGACCGCGACACCCGCGGGTTCATCTCGATGACGACGAGCCGGCCGGCGGCCGGGTTGACCGCGAACTGGATGTTGCAACCCCCGGTGTCGACGCCGACCGCCCGGATGATCGCGATCGCCTGGTCGCGCATCCGCTGGTACTCGCGGTCGGTCAGGGTCATCGTCGGAGCGACGGTGATCGAGTCGCCGGTGTGCACGCCCATCGGGTCGACGTTCTCGATCGAGCAGACGACCACGACGTTGTCGGCACGGTCGCGCATCACCTCGAGCTCGTACTCCTTCCAGCCCAGGATCGACTCCTCCAGGAGCACCTCGGTGGTGGGCGAGGCGGCCAGGCCGGCACCGGCGATCCGCCGCAGGTCGTCCTCGTCGAAGGCCATGCCCGAACCGGCGCCTCCCATCGTGAAGGACGGGCGCACGATGATCGGGAATCCCAGCTCCGCCACGGCGGACGCGCAGTCGTCCATCGAGTGGCAGATCACCGACCGGGCGGCCTCTCCTCCGATCTCGGCGACGATCCGCTTGAACGACTCGCGGTTCTCACCGCGCTGAATGGCCTCGACCGACGCGCCGATGAGCTCGACGCCGTACTTGTCGAGCACCCCGCGCTCGTGCAGGGCCACCGCCGTATTCAGCGCCGTCTGCCCGCCGAGCGTCGCCAGGAGGGCGTCGGGCCGCTCGGCCTCGATCACCCGCTCGACGAACTCGGGCGTGATCGGCTCGATGTACGTGGCGTCGGCGAACTCCGGGTCGGTCATGATCGTTGCCGGGTTGCTGTTGACCAGGACGACGCGCAGACCTTCGTCGCGCAGCACCCGGCAGGCCTGCGTGCCCGAGTAGTCGAACTCGCACGCCTGGCCGATGACGATCGGACCGGAACCGATGACGAGGACCGACTCGATGTCGGTGCGGCGCGGCATCAGGCGGCACCCATCAACGACGTGAACCGGTCGAACAGAGAGGCGGCGTCGTGCGGGCCGGCTGCTGCTTCCGGGTGGTACTGCACGGAGAACGCCCGGACTCGTCCGTCACCGCCCCGCAGTGCCAACCCCTCGACGACGTCGTCGTTGAGGCAGACATGGCTCACCTGCGCCTTTCCGAACGGTGTGTCGACGGCCCGGTCGAGGGGCGCGTCGACGGCGAACCCGTGGTTGTGGGCCGTGACCTCGACCCGGCCGGTGGACCGGTTCTGGACCGGCTGGTTGATGCCGCGGTGGCCGTACCTGAGCTTGTACGTGCCGAACCCGAGCGCGCGGCCGAAGACCTGGTTGCCGAAGCAGATCCCGAAGAACGGCAGCCCGCGCTCCAGAGCGCCACGCAGGACACCGACGGCGTGGTCTGCGGTTGCCGGGTCGCCCGGGCCATTGGACAGGAACAGCCCGTCCGGTCCGGCGCCGAGCACGTCCACCAGCGACGACCCCGCCGGCAGCACGTGGGTCTCGATCCCGCGCTCCGCCATCAGGCGCGGCGTCATCGCCTTGATCCCGAGGTCGAGCCCGGCGACCTTGAAGCGCCGCCCGCCGACTGCCGGCACCACGTACGGCTCACGTGTCGACACCTCACCAACGAGGTCGGCGCCCTCCATCGCAGGCGAGGCGAGCACCCGGTCGAGGAGGGCATCGGCCGACGATACGGTCGAGATGCCGGCCCGCATGACACCGCGTTCACGCAGGTGGCGGGTCAGTGCGCGGGTGTCGACGCCGCTGATCCCGACGATACCGCGCCGCGCCAGCTCGTCGTCCAGGCTCCGGCGCGACCGCCAGGACGACGCCAGCCGGGCCGGCTCGCGGACCACATGGCCGGCGACCCAGATCCGGTCCGACTCCGGGTCCTCGTCGTTGACGCCGGTGTTGCCGATGTGCGGTGCCGTCTGCACGACGATCTGCCGGTGGTAGGAGGGGTCCGTCAGCGTCTCCTGGTAGCCGGTCATGCCGGTGGCGAACACGGCCTCGCCGAACGTCTCGCCCTGGGCTCCGTACGACTCGCCCCGGAACGTCCGCCCGTCCTCCAGGACGAGCAACGCGGGCGGACGGCTCACGCGAGCTTCCCGTCGAGCACCGTCGGCCGCCCGCGTAGGAACGTCGCCACCACCTGGCCGGGTAGCGTCATGCCGTCGTACGGGGTGTTGCGCGACAGCGACGCCAGCGACGCCGGGTCGACCACACGCTGCGCGGCAGGGTCGACCAGGACCAGGTTGGCCGGCTCACCGACCGCCAGCGGACGTCCCTGGGCCGCCTCGCCGGCGGCGCAGCGGCCGATGTGGGCCGGCGTGACCGACATCCGCTGCGCGACGACGGACCAGTCGAGCAGCCCGGTGTCGACCATCGTCGCCTGCACCACTGACAGCGCCGTCTCCAGGCCGAGCATGCCGAACGCGGCGGCGTCCCACTCGCACTCCTTGTCCTCCGCCGGATGCGGCGCGTGGTCGGTGGCGACGACGTCGATCGTGCCGTCGGCCAGCGCCTCGCGCAGAGCGGCGATATCGGCCTCGGTGCGCAGCGGGGGGTTGACCTTGAAGCGCGGGTCGTAGGACTCCGCCCGCTCGTCGGTCAGCAGCAGGTGGTGCGGCGTGACCTCCGCCGTGACGTCCCAGCCCTTCGACTTGGCCCACCGGATGATCTCCACCGAGCCGGCCGTCGAGACGTGACAGACGTGGACCCGCGACCCGACGTGCGCCGCCAGCAGCACGTCGCGGGCGATGATCGCCTCCTCGGCCACCGCGGGCCACCCGCGCAGGCCCAGCCGTCCGGACGGCTCGCCCTCGTTCATCTGCGCGCCCTCGGTGAGGCGGGGCTCCTGGGCGTGCTGGGCCACCACGCCGTCGAAAGCCTTCACGTACTCCAAGGCGCGGCGCATCAGGACCGCGTCGGACACACAGCGCCCGTCGTCGGAGAAGACCCGGACCCCCGCTGCCGAGTCGGCCATGGCGCCCAGCTCCGCGAGCCGCTCCCCCGCGAGCCCCACCGTCACGGCGCCGACCGGACGGACGTCGGCGTGGCCGGCCTCGCGGCCGAGTCGCCAGACCTGCTCGACGACGCCGGCGGTGTCGGCCACCGGTTCGGTGTTGGCCATCGCGTGCACCGCGGTGTACCCACCGAGCGCGGCTGCCCGGGTTCCGGACTCGACGGTCTCGGCGTCCTCGCGGCCCGGCTCGCGCAGGTGCGTGTGCAGGTCGACCAGCCCGGGCAGGGCCACCAGGCCGTCCGCGTCGATGACCTCGGCGCCCGCAGCGCCCGCGTCCGGCCCGACCTCGGACACGCTCCCGTCGCGCAGCAAGAAGCTCGTGTTGTCGCCTCCCGGCAGCCGGGCACCCCTGATCAGCCACGTCATGCCGCGACCCCCTGGTCCGCGCCCGCCAGCAGCAGGTACAGCACGGCCATCCGCACGTAGACCCCGTTCGTCACCTGCTCGACGATCACCGACCGGTCGCAGTCGGCGACGTCGGCGGTGATCTCCATGCCGCGGTTCATCGGGCCGGGATGCAGCACCACGGCGTCGTCCGGGAGCAGGCGGAACCGGCGGGAGTCGAGCCCGTAGCGGCGGCTGTACTCGCGGGCCGACGGGAAGAACGCCGCGCCCATCCGCTCGCGCTGGACCCGCAGCATCATGACGGCATCGGACTTGGCCAGTACCGGATCGAGCTCGTACACGACCTGGCACGACCAGTGCTCCACGCCGACGGGGAGCAGGGTGGGCGGCGCGACCAGCGTGACCTCTGCCCCGAGCGTCGTGAGGAGGAGCACGTTGCTGCGGGCGACCCGGCTGTGCAGGACGTCGCCTACCACGGCGACCCGGCGCCCGTCCAGGTCACCGAGGTGCCGGCGCAGCGTGTACGCGTCCAGCAGCGCCTGGGTGGGATGCTCGTGGGTGCCGTCTCCGGCGTTGACGACGCTCGCCCGGATCCAGCCGGAGTGGGCCAGCCGATGCGGCGCGCCGCTTGCCGGGTGCCGGACCACCACCCCGTCCGCGCCCATCGCCTCCAGCGTCAATGCGGTGTCCTTCAGACTCTCGCCCTTGGAGAGGCTGGATCCCTTGGCCGAGAAGTTCACGACGTCGGCCGACAGGCGTTTCGCCGCCAGCTCGAACGACGTGCGGGTGCGGGTGGAGTCCTCGAAGAAGAGGTTGACGACCGTGCGCCCACGAAGCGTCGGCAGCTTCTTGACCGCGCGGCCCTCGGTCAGCCGGGCCATCTCGGCCGCGGTGTCCAGGACCAGCGTGGCGTCGTCGCGGTCGAGGTCCGCGGCGGAGAGCAGGTGCCGGCTCATCGGGTGCCTCCCGCCGCGTTGCCGAGCAGGACGGCGTCGCGGCCGTCGGTCTCCTCGACCAGCACCTTGACGCTCTCGCGCAGCGACGTCGGCAGGTTCTTGCCCACGTGGTCCGGGCGGATCGGCAGTTGGCGGTGTCCACGGTCGACCAGGACGGCGAGCCGGACCGCCTGCGGCCTGCCGACGTCGTCCAGTGCGGTGAGCGCCGCCCGGATCGTCCGGCCGGAGAAGAGCACGTCGTCGACGAGGACGACGACCTTGCCGTCAACGCCGCCGGAAGGGATGTGCGTGTGCTCGAGCGCCCTGGCCGGCCGTAGCCGCAGGTCGTCGCGGTACATGGTGACGTCGAGGGCGCCCACCGGGACGTCGGCATCCTCGACGCCGGCGATGCGCACGGCAAGCCGGTGCGCGAGAGGGACGCCACGCGACGGGATGCCGAGCACGACCAGGTCGGCGGCGCCCTTGTTGCGCTCGACGACCTCGTGCGCGATGCGGGTCAGCATCCGGCCGATGTCGTCGGCGTCGAGTACGGTGCGCGCCTCCGTCAGCTCGCGGGTCAGCGGGCCGGGGTCGGCGACAGGCGCGGACATGCCTTCGGACCTCCTTCCCCGCCTCACGGGACGGGACTTAAAGGACGTCGGTCGAGGCGAGCGTAGCGCATCTTGTCATCGACCTGTACGGCGTCAGCGGTCCGGATGCGGGATGCAGCGTCGACCACTGACAGAAATCACGCCCTGGTGACCATGCGACATGATGGCCGCGGCCTGCGGGACCTATCGGGCAAGCGTGGGCTTGATCTCGACCAGGCGGGCCAGCAGGCCGTTCACGAACCCCGGCGAGTCGTCGGTGGAGAGCTCGCGCGCGAGCGCGACGGCCTCGCTGACGGCCACCACGTCAGGCACGTCGTCGCGGTAGAGCACCTCGTAGGCGCCTATCCGCAGCAGGTTGCGGTCGACGGCCGGCATCCGGTCCAGCGTCCAGCCTTCGGCGTAGGTCGCCAGCAACTCGTCGATCCGATCCCGCCGGGCGACGACGCCCTCGACCAGGGCGACCGCGTAGGCGTTGAGCGGCGCCGAAGCGGTGACCATTCGCTGTGCCAGCGTCGCACCGGGTGAGAGGCCCTGCATCTCCGACTCGTACAGGATGTCCAGGGCCCGCTTGCGGGCTTTCGTGCGTGCCGCCACCGTTCTCCCCGGGCCGTCAGGATGCTCGGCCGAGGTACGAGCCGTCGCGCGTGTCGACCTTGACCTTCTCGCCGGTCGTGATGAACAGCGGCACGGCGATCTCGTACCCGGTCTCGAGCCGGGCCGGCTTCGTCCCGCCGGTGGAACGGTCGCCCTGCAGGCCGGGCTCGGTGTAGTCGACCGCGAGGACCACCGACGTCGGCAGTTCGACGAACAACGGCACACCGTCGTGCAGGCCCACGATGGCGTCCTGGTTCTCGAGCATGAAGCGTTCGGACCCACCGACGGTCGCCGACGCGACCTGGATCTGGTCGTAGGACTGGGTGTCCATGAACACGAAGTCGCCGCCGTCGCGGTACAGATAGGTCATCTCGCGCCGGTCGACGTTGGCGGTCTCGACCTTGACGCCGGCGTTGAACGTCTTGTCGACGACCTTGCCCGAGGGGACGCTCTTCAGCTTGGTGCGGACGAACGCGCCGCCCTTGCCGGGCTTCACGTGCTGGAACTCCACGACGGACCACAGTTGCCCGTCGAGGTTGAGCACGAGGCCGTTCTTGAGGTCGTTGGTCGTCGCCACCGGGGTGCCTTCTGGGTGTCGGGTCGGTCCTCACCGCCCGGTCAGGCGTCGAGGACGAGCAGGTCCTTGGTCGTCGTCGTCAGCAGCTCCGGACCACCGGCGGCGCGGACCACGAGGGTGTCCTCGATCCGGACGCCGCCTCGACCCGGCAGGTAGACGCCGGGTTCGACGGTCACGGGCATGCGGTCGGCCAGTGTACCCGTCGCGGAGTACCCGAGCGTCGGCGCTTCGTGGATCTCCAGGCCCAGGCCGTGGCCCGTGCCGTGGCCGAAGTGCTCGCCGTGACCCGCGGCCTCGATCGGCTCGCGGGACGCCTTGTCGACGGCGATGCACTCCGATCCCACGGCGAGCGCCTCGCGGCCCAGGCGCTGAGCGTGCGCGACCAGGTCGTAGATCTCCCGCTGCCAGCCTGCGGGCTCGGCGGCAACGACGGCCGTCCGCGTGCAGTCGGCGTGGTACCCGCGGTAGAGCGCTCCGAAGTCGATCTTGAGGAAGTCTCGGTGCTCGATGGTGCGGCCGGTCGGCCGGTGGTGAGGTATCGCGCTGTTCGGGCCGGACGCGACGATGGTCTCGAACGCGGCGCCGTCGGCCCCGTGCCGATACATGCGGTTCTCCAGGTCCCGCGCGACCTCCTGCTCGGTGCGGCCCAGCAACCTGCCTGCGGCGTACAGGTCCTCCAGGGCGCGACACGAGATGGCGCACGCCTGCCTGATCAGGGCCAGCTCGTCGTCGTCCTTCACCGCTCGCAGCGCTTCGACCGCCTGCCCGAGGTGGACGACCTCAGCGGTCTGCGCACTCTTGGCGATCTCCGCCGCCAGCGCGAGTGTGACGTCATGCTCTTCCACCGCCAGCCGGACCGAACGCCCGGCTGCGGCGCGGGTGGCCAGCGCCGTCGCCACGCTCCTCTCCTGTACGACCTCGACGTCCGACGCGATCTCGCGGGCAGCCGTGACGTAGCGGCTGTCGGTCGCGAACACGGCGACGCCGTCCGCGGACACCAGCACCGCTGCATTGCTGCTGGCAATGCCGGTGAGATAGCGGACGTTCACCAGGCGGGTGATCAGTGCAAGGTCGGCACCCGTCGCGGTGACGGCTTCGGCCAACCGGGCGCGTCGATCAGCATGAACGGCAGGCATGGCGCCGACGATATCCCGCCGCCGACGGGGGGCCCGGGAGTCCGGTCGGTCGGTGAATGCGCTCGCGAACGAGATCCTCGACGACGCGGTGCCCGACGAGCCGATGGACGAGCGCGCCCGGCGGCGCGAGAAGGCGCGCCGGCTCGGAGTCCTGGTAGAAATGCCGCGGACCGCACCGGTTGGCCCAGAGCGGTGGCGGAACGCGCTGGAGTCCACCCGCGGCATCGGGCCCGTGCTCGACGAGATTCTCGCGGACGGACGGTAGCGTGCTCACCTACATGGACTCGTCGGTTCTGGCTCGCGCCTACCTTCAGGACGAGTTCGGCCACGAAGCGGCACGGGCTCTGGTCGAGGGAAGCGCGTTCCTGGTGACATCGACTCTGACCCTCGTGGACGTCACCTCCGCGTTGTTCCGCGCCACCCACGCCGGGCGCGTCGCCGACGTCGACACATCGCTGGCCAAGCTCGACGACGAGACTGCGCCGGACGGGCCGATCACGCTGATCCGGGCCGACCAACTGACCGCCGAGACTGTTGCTCGCCAGCTCGTCCGGGAGCACACGCTGCGTGCACTCGACGCCCTGCACCTCGCTGTCGCAGAACTGTCCGCTCGTCCACTCGCCGGCGACGGCGAGGAGGTCGCCTTCGCGTCCCGCGACGACGCCCAGCGCGCCGCCGCGGTCGCCCTTGGCTTCGTCGCGGTCTGATCGGACGACGGGCCGGCGTCAGGCGGGTCACGGCGCTGCGAGAAACCCGTTGAGCCGGCCACGCGTTCGCTGTCAGCGTGAACCCGGTGGAATGTCAGACCCACCCGACATGCTGAGGTCACCATCGACGAACAGAGGGAGACACGCATGGATCACGCGATCTGGGCCGAAGGGCTGGTCAAGCGCTTCGGTGAGACCACCGCTCTGGACGGGGTCGACCTCGGGGTGCGCACAGGTACGGTGCTCGGGCTGCTTGGGCCGAACGGCGCGGGCAAGACCACCGCTGTCCGTGTGCTCAGCACCCTGCTGAAACCCGAGGCCGGCCGCGCCACCGTGGGGGGCTACGACGTCGTACGTGACGCCCACCAGGTCCGCCAGCTCATCGGCCTGACCGGCCAGTACGCCGCCGTCGACGAGATGCTGACCGGCAGGGAGAACCTGCTGCTGATCGGCCGGCTGCTCGGCAGCTCCAGGAGTGAGTCCAGGCAACGCGCCCAGGAGCTGTTGGCGCAGTTCGGCCTGGCCGACGCGGCGGACCGGGCGGTGAAGACCTACTCCGGTGGCATGCGGCGGCGGCTGGATCTCGCCGCGAGCCTGGTGGGCCGGCCACCCATGCTGTACCTGGACGAGCCCACCACCGGGCTTGACCCACGTGCCCGCAGCGAGCTGTGGAACCTCATCCGCAGCCTGGTCGCCGGCGGGGTGACGGTGCTGCTCACCACGCAGTATCTGGACGAGGCGGACGAGCTCTGCGACGAGATCGTCGTCATCGACCACGGCCGGGTCATCGCGACGGGCACGCCGGACGAGCTGAAGGCGAAGACCGGGTCGCAGACGCTGGCGGTACGGGCCGAGGACGAGTCGCACGTGCCCATCGTCACCTCGGTGGTGGGCGAGCTGGCCGAGGTCACACCGGATGTACACGGCCAGCTGGTGACCGCTCCGGTCACCGATCCTGCAGTGCTGCCCGCTGTGGTGCGCCGCCTGGACGACGCCGGCGTGGTGGTCACCGAGCTGACGCTGCGCAGCTCCAGCCTGAACGAGGTGTTCCTGTCCCTGACCGGCCACACCGCCGACGAGGACCAGCAGACCGAAGGAGATCTGGTATGACTGCCGTCACTGCGACCGCCCCTGCGGCTCCGGAGCTGAGCCCGCGGGTTGGGCCCTCGGAAGGGCTGCGGCAGACCTTGACGCTGGCCTGGCGGACGATCGTGCAGGTCCGGCACAACCCGTGGGAGCTGGGTGACTTCAGCATCCAGCCGATCATGTTCGTGCTGCTGTTCACCTACGTGTTCGGCGGCGCGATCTCCGGCAACACCGGCGACTACCTGACTGGTGCGTTGCCCGGCATCATCGTGATGAACATGCTGTTCGTCACGATGTACGTCGGAACCGGGCTGAACACCGACCTGACCAAGGGGGTGTTCGACCGGCTCAGATCACTGCCGATCGCGCGGTGGGCGCCGATGGCCGGGCGGATCATGGCCGACCAGGTCAAGCAGGCCTGGTCGATCTTCCTGCTGCTCGCGGTGGGAATGATTCTCGGCTTCCGGTTCGGCACGAACGTGGCGTCCGTGGTGGGGGCGATCGCGCTTCTGCTGCTGTTCGCGCTCGCGTTCTCCTGGGTATCAGTTCTGGTCGGCCTGCTGGCCAAGGATCCAGAAAAGGTTCAGCTGTTCGGCTTCACCGCACTGTTCCCGGTCACGTTCGTCAGCAACGTGTTCGTGCCAACGGAGACCATGCCCGGGTGGCTGCAGAGCTTCGTGAACGTCAACCCGGTGACACACCTCGCCGAGGCCACCCGCGCGCTGATGGTCGGTGACGTGACGACGGGAACGCCGTGGCACGTCGCGTCGGCCACCGAGCCGGTCGTCTGGTCGCTCCTGTGGGCGGCCGTCATCGTGGCGGTCTTCGCCCCGCTCTCGGTATGGGCGTTCAAGCGCCGGGTATGACGGCGAGCAGGGCCAACGCCCGCAGGGCGAGACGATAGGAGTCGAGCCCGAAGCCTGCGATGGTGCCGGTCGCCACCCCGGCGACAACGCTGGTGTGCCGGAACTCCTCACGGGTCGCCGGGTTGCTGATGTGGACCTCGACCAGCGGGGCGGTCAGCTGTGCGCAGGCATCACGCAGCGCGTACGAGTAGTGGGTGAAGGCCGCCGGGTTGAGCACGACGGGTGTCGAGGAGTCGGCCGCACCGTGCAGCCAATGCACCAGCTCGGTCTCGTCGTCGGTCTGCCGAACCTCGACGTCCAGTCCCAGCTCGACCCCTGCCTGGGCGCACGATGCCACGATGTCGTCGTACGTCGCCGAGCCGTAGACGTCCGGCTCACGCGAGCCCAGCCGGGCGAGGTTGGGCCCGTTGAGCACGAGTACGCGCGTCATCTCGCCACCTTCGCGTAGGCCGCAGCGAGCTGCCGCGGGTCTGGCGCCTCCAGGATGCCCGGCTTCGCGAGTCCATCGAGGACCACGAAACGCAGCCGGTCGCCGCGAGCCTTCTTGTCGACCCTCATGGCGGCCAGCAGCGCGGGCCAGGACGCGGCGTCGTACGTCGTTGGCAGGTCCAACGACGCCAGGACCGCTCGGTGCCGGTCGGCGGTCCTGTCGTCAAGACGCCGAGCCAGCCGGCTGAGCTCCGCCGCGAAGACCATGCCGATCGAGATCGCAGCACCGTGCCGCCACCGGTACCGCTCGACCTTCTCGATCGCGTGTCCGAGCGTGTGCCCGTAGTTCAGGATCTCCCGCGGGCCGGCCTCGCGCAGATCGGCGGACACGACCGAGACCTTGACCCGCACGGAGCGCTCGACGAGCTCGCGCGCGTCCGGGCCGTCCGGTCGGATGGCCGCGGCCGGGTCGCGTTCGACGATGTCCAGGATCTCCGGGTCCGCGATGAACCCGCACTTGACGACCTCGGCCAGCCCCGCCACGTACTCCCGCGCCGGGAGTGTCTGCAGCGCTGCGAGGTCACACAGGACCCCTGCCGGCGGATGGAAGGCGCCGACGAGGTTCTTGCCCTCGGCGGTGTTGATCCCCGTCTTGCCGCCCACGGCCGCGTCGACCATGCCGAGCAACGTGGTCGGCACCAGGATCATCGGCACCCCCCGCAGCCAGGTCGCGGCCACGAACCCCGCCAGATCCGTCGTGGCGCCACCGCCGAGACCGACGACGGCGTCGGTGCGGGTCATCCCGACCCGGCCCAGCTGCGACCAGCAGTTCGCCGCCACCTCGGCGGTCTTGGCCTCTTCGCCGTCGGGTACCTCGATGGCGTGTGCCTCGAAACCCTGCGCGGCGACCTCGTCTCGGACGGCCTCGCCCGCGCTGCGAAGCCCGCGCGGGTGGATGACCGCCACCCGGGTCGTGTTGTCACCCAGGAGGCCAGCCAGTTCGCCCAGCAGGCCGTGCCCGATGACCACGTCGTAGGGCCGTTCGCCGCCCACGCGCACCCGGGTGGGGTCACCGGACATGGGCCAGCACCTCGTCGACCACCTCGGCCGGCTTCCTCCCGGCCGTGTCGACCGTTGCCGTGGCGACAGCCTCGTACAGCGGTCGGCGTTCGTCGAGCAGCCGCTTGAGCTGGCCCCTCTGATTGCCGATCAGCAGCGGTCGGTCCCTGTTCAGCCCGATGCGTGCGGCCGCGTCCGCGAGCCCGACATCCAGGAAGACGACGGTCAGCGCGCTGAGGCGGTCCCGAGTGCCGGTATCGATTACCGCACCACCGCCCACCGCGAGCACGCCGTCGTGCCCGGTCATGGCCTCGGCGACGGCCGAGCGTTCCAGCGCGCGGAAGGCCGGCTCGCCGTCATCGAGGAAGATGTCGCCGATCGGCTTGCCCGCGGTCCGCTCGATGTCGGCGTCGGTGTCGCGGAACACCACGCCGAGGCGCTCCGCGAGCAAGACACCGACCGTGGTCTTGCCGGCACCGGGCGGACCGACGAGGACGACTCGCGGGCTCACTGCACGGCCAGGACGCCGGGCAGTGCGTCCAGGTAGGCACGGTGGTTGCGCGAGGTCTCTGTCACCGAGTCGCCGCCGAACTTCTCCAGCGCCGCGTCAGCAAGCACCAGCGCCACCATCGCCTCGGCAACCACGCCGGCGGCCGGTACCGCACAGACGTCGGAGCGCTGATGGTGCGCCGTGGCGGCCTCGCCGGTCGCCGTGTCGACGGTGCGGAGGGCGCGTGGGACGGTCGAGATCGGCTTCATC
This sequence comes from Jiangellaceae bacterium, assembly GCA_050743075.1. Lineage (GTDB taxonomy): Bacteria > Actinomycetota > Actinomycetes > Jiangellales > Jiangellaceae > JBOGDS01. The sequence continues at coordinate 15,696 of JBOGDS010000007.1, forward strand.
GCGGCTCGGACCCGCAGGGGCCCGCCGGTGGACATGCCGCCTTCGGTGCCGCCGGATCGACCGGAGGTCCGCCGCACCCCGTCCTCGGTCGGCACGATCTCGTCGTGGGCGACCGATCCGCGGGACCGGGCGACGGCGAATCCGTGGCCGAGCTCGACCCCCTTGATCGCCTGGATACCCATCAGCGCGCCGGCGAGCCGCGAGTCCAGCCGCCGGTCCCAGTGGACGTGGCTACCCAGTCCGGGTGGCAGCCCGTGGGCCAAGACCTCCACGACGCCGCCCAGCGTGTCACCCTCGGCATGCGCGGCGTCGACCTCAGCCACCATGGCCGCACTCGTGGCGGTGTCGAAGCAGCGCAGCGGGTCCACGTCGAGGCGGCCGACGTCGTCAGGCTGCGGCATCGCACCGTCAGGCGCCGCGACTGAGCCGACCTCGACGGTATGGCTGACCAGCCGGACACCGTACGCCTGCTCGAGGAACGCGGCCGCGACGGCGCCGAGCGCTACCCGAGCCGCTGTCTCGCGCGCACTTGCCCGCTCCAGCACCGGGCGCGCCTCCTCGAACCCGTACTTCTGCATGCCGACGAGATCGGCGTGGCCGGGGCGGGGGCGGGTCAGCGCCGCGTTGCGGGCCAACCCGTCGAGCACGTCGGGGTCTACGGGATCGGCCGCCATGACCTGCTGCCACTTCGGCCATTCGGTGTTGGCGATCTGGACGGCCACGGGAGCGCCGATCGTCGAGCCGTGCCGGACTCCACCCAGGAAGGTGACGTCGTCGCGTTCGAACGTCATCCGCGCGCCGCGACCGTAGCCCAACCGTCGTCGCGCCAGCGTGGCTGCGACCTCGTCCGTCGTCACGCGCACACCTGCCGGCAGGCCCTCGAGAATTGCCACCAGAGCCTGACCGTGCGACTCGCCGGCCGTCAGCCACCGCAGCACGGCCCACATCCTTCCACTCTCGTCGGTTGATCACGTTCACCACCCTGGCGGGTGATCAACGGGAAATGGGGCGTCAGCGGGCAAGGTACGCGTCGAGGACGGCGTCTCCCCACGCGACCGCCGCAAGCGCGCCGAGCAGCATGAACGGCCCGAACGGCAGCGCCGTCCGCCGGCTCGCCCGGCCCAGCACCAGCAGCGCGGCCCCCACGAGGCCGCCGAGCAGGAAGCCGAGGAACGCGCCCACGACCGTGACCCCCCACCCCAGCCACCCGAGCACGAGGCCCACGGAAGCTGCGAGCTTGACGTCGCCGAGTCCGAGGTCGGCCGGTCGGAGCAATGCCAGCGCCAGGAACGCCGCGAACATGGCTGCCGCAGCCAGCCAGGCCCGGCCGTACGCCGGCCACTCGCCGGAACCGGCCGCCGCGACGGCGAGCAGGGCGCCACCGCCCACCAGAGCAACGAACGTCAACGGGTCGGGCAGCCGGTGCTCGCGGAGGTCTATGTAGGCGAGTGCCACGCCGATGCCCGCCACCAGCAGGTACGCGCGCAGATCTGGCTGCCACCCGCGGGCCAGCGCCAGTACCGTCCAGACGGCGGCCGTGACAACCGCGAGCAGTGGGCGCAGTCGAGGCGCCGCGGCGAGCACCCGGTACGGTGTGCGGGCCTGCTCGTCCGGCGCCGGCTCGCGGTCCGGTAGGACAGCAATGACGCTCGGCAGCAGCGCGCCCACCGCGAGGCCGAGCGCTGTGACGACGAGGACCGTCACCCGGCACCTGCCAGCACGTCGCGCAGGACAGCCGCCGGGACGTCGTGCCCGGTCATGAGCCGTACCTGCCCGATCGCCTGGTGGACCAGCAGATCCAGTCCGCTGGCGATAGCCCCGCCTCCGACCTGCCAGCGCGCCGCCAGGGCGGTCGGCCACGGGTCGTATACCACGTCGAGTAGGAGCCGTCCCGCTGTCCCGGCACTGGTCAGCGTATCGACCACGCCGTCGACGGCACCGGTGGGCGCGGTCTGCACAACGAGCTCGGCCACGGCGCACTCCGGCCACACCCGCCAGGGCCGGACGGTGACCGACACGCCCAGCCGCGACCCCAGGTCGGCGGCCCAGGCGACCCGTGCCACGTCGCGAGCGTGAATGTGTACGGCGCGTCCCTCGAGCCTCGCGACCGCGGCCAGGGCACTGGCTGCGGTAGCGCCCGCTCCCCACATACAGACGGCGGCCACCCCTGCCAATGCGCCGCGCTCCTGTAGGGCAGCGACCATGCCGGGCACGTCGGTGTTCTCACCGACGGTCCGCCCATCGGGTTCCAGGAGCAGCGTGTTGGCAGCGCCGACCGTCCGTGCCACGTCCGAGGCCGTGTCCGCCAGCTCCAGCCCGACCTTCTTCAGCGGCATCGTGAGCGACAGGCCTCGCCACGAGGAGTCGAGCGCATCAACGAAGCCGGCCAGGCCGGCCTCGTCCACGTCGTGCGCCGTGTACTCCCAGGACAGGCCCAGGTGGCGGTACGCAGCGCGATGGAGGACGGGCGAGAGCGAATGGGCTATCGGCGAGCCCAACACCGCGCACCGGCGACGTTCCCCCGTGATCACGGGGAAGGGTGCCGGCACGGCCTGGTCAGCACAGGTCGCTCTCGCGGCAGAACTCGGCCAGCTCGGCCCGGCTGACGGCATGGTCGGCCTCGGTCACGCCGAACTTCGTCTCTCCCGTATCCAGGTTGACCGTCACGAAGTAGCACCAAGCCTCGCCCGACGGGCTCAGTGCTGCCTGCAGGGCCGCCTCGCCAGGCGCCGCGATGGGGCCGGGCGGCAGGCCGGAGTTGAGGTAGGTGTTGTACGGCGAGTCGATCTGCCGCATCTCGTCGGTGGTGAAGACGCTGTCGTTCTCACCCGCTGCGTAGTGGACCGTGGAGTCCATCTGCAGGCGACCCACCGGGATGCCGTTCTCCTGGCACGCGCCCGACAGCCGGTTGTAGACGACCTGCGCGACGTTCGCCATGTCGTCTTCGACGCGCACCTCACGCTGGATGATGCTCGCCATGGTGACGACCTCGCGCGGCGTCAGGTCCCGCTCGGCCGCGCCCGCCTCGAGGTTCACCGTCTCGGCGGCCTGCGCGAACCGGGCGAGCATGACCTCGACCAGCGATGTCGCCGTCGTGTCCGGCCGCAGGTCGTACGTCGCGGGGAACAGGAAGCCCTCCGCGTCGCCCTCTGCGTACGCGGGCAGGCCGGTGCCGGCGTCGATCGCGGCCTGGAGGTCCGCGGCGGGGAATCCGGTCTCCGCCGCCAGCCGTTCGACGATCTGTGTCTCCCGGTAACCCTCGGGGATGGTGACCCGCCCGGTGACGGACGTAGCGTCGATCATGGCCTCGACGGCGTCCGCGGCACTCATCTGCATGAGCAGTGTGTAGTCGCCGGCCTGTATTCCGCCGGCATCGGGGTTCTCCTGGGCGGCAGCCACGAACGCTTCCTGGCTCGCGACGACGTCTGCCTCGACCAGCGTGGCTCCGATCTCCCGGAGCGTCGCTCCGGACTCGATCACGACCACGACCTCGCCGGAACCCGGCCCCGGATAGTCCTCGGGCGGCGCGAACAGGCCGTCGAACATCCCGCCGAACAGGGCCCGGCCGCCGAACAGGAACGCGGCGAGCAACCCGCCTACCACAGCGATCGAGAGCACGACCACCAGGCCCGAGCCGATACTCCGCCGCCGCCGGCGGCGGCGCTGCTTCCGGCGCCGGTGGCTACGGGTCGTGCGCGGGCCGTCGTCCATCGTCAGCCCGATATGACTCATGTATCCACCTGTACGATCTCGCCGGGCGGCCGGCCGCTTCCACGCTCGGCGTCGAGCGCGGCCTGAAGGATGACGACAGCAGCGGCCTGATCGACCGTACCCCGACCCTTGCGAGCCGACACCCCGCTGGCACGCATGCCTCGCGTAGCGGCGACGGTCGACAGTCGCTCGTCGACCAGCCGTACCGGGCATGGTGCCACACGCCGAGCCAGCATCTCGGCGAAGCCGCGGGCAGCGCCGGCCGCCCGACCTTCTCGACCGGACAGCGACCGGGGCAGCCCGACGAGCACCTCCACGGCCCCGTACTCGACCAGGAGGTCTGCGATCCTCGCCAGGTCGCCGTGCCCTCGTCGGACCGTCTCCACCGGCGTGGCCAGCACACCGGCCGGGTCGCACGCCGCGACGCCGATGCGGACGCTTCCCACGTCCACGGCCAGCCGAACACCCGTGCGCACCGTCATGTGCCGCCGGTGACGGTCTCGCCGATGGCGTGCTCGACCCGGCTCAGCGCCTCGTCGACGCGCGCCGGGTCAGTGCCACCGCCCTGCGCGACGTCGTCCTTGCCGCCGCCACCACCGCCGAGGACCTGCGCGGCCCCGCGCACCAGCGTCCCGGCTCGCAGCTTCCACTCCCGGCCGCGATCGTTCACGGCCACGACGATGAGCGGCCGCCCGCCCGCGACGCCCGAGACTGCGACCACGCCGGGCCGGTCCGCGGCCAGGCCGCCCCGGACCTCGAGCGCGAGCCGCCGGAGGTCGTCGGCGCCGACGCCGTCGGACGCGTGGTGGCCCACGTAGGAGACGCCGAACACGTCCCGGGCACCGGCGGCCAGCGTCGCCGCTCCGGCCAGCAGCCGCCCTCGGCGCATCCGGTCGATCTCCTTCTGGGCATCCCGCAGCTGCTCGACGAGGTGGCCCACGCGCTCTGGGACTTCCTCCGGTCGCACCTTGAGTGCCTCCGTGAGCTGGGCGACCAGCAGGTGCTCGCGAGCGAGGAAGCGGTACGCGTCGACGCCGACCAAGGCCTCGACCCTGCGGACACCCTGACCGATGGACGACTCGCCGAGCAGCTTGACCAGCCCGAGCTGGCCGGACCGGCGCACGTGGGTGCCTCCGCAGAGCTCGCGTGCCCAGTCGCCGACCGACACCACCCGCACCCGGTCGCCGTACTTCTCCCCGAACAGCGCCATCGCACCGGCCGCGATCGCCTGGTCCTGGCTCATCACCTCGGCGTGCACCTCGAGGTCGTCGGCCAGCAGGTCGTTGACCCGGGCCTCGACGTCGCCGAGCACGGTGCGCGGCACTGCTCCCGGCGCGGCGAAGTCGAACCGGAAGCGACCAGGGGAGTTTTCCGATCCGGCCTGGGTGGCCGTCTCTCCCAGTGCCTCGCGGAACGACTTGTGGACCATGTGCGTCGCCGTGTGGGAGCGCGAGATCGCCCGGCGGCGCTCGACGTCGACGACCCCTCGCGCAGCAGCCCCGACCGTCACCTCGCCGGCGACGACTCGGGCGCGGTGCACAATCAACCCGCCGATCGGCGACTGGACGTCGAGCACCTCGATCCGCCCACCACCGGCGACCTCGATGACCCCCTGGTCAGCGAGCTGGCCGCCGCCCTCGGCGTAGAACGGGGTCCGGTCGAGCACCACCTCGACCTCGTCGCCCTCGCGGGCTGCCGGCTCCGGCGAGCCTCCCACGAGCAGCCCCTGCACCGTTCCCTCGCTCGCGACCTCGTCGAACCCGGTGAACGTGACCGGCCCGCCCAACGAGTCTCCGATCCCGCGGTACACCGCCAGGTCGAGGGCGCCGGTCTTCTTCGCCCGCGCATCGGCCTTGGCGCGCTCGCGCTGCTCGGCCATCAGCCGGCGGAACTCCGACTCGTCGACGGACAGGCCCTGCTCCCCCGCCATCTCCAGCGTCAGGTCGATCGGGAAGCCGAACGTGTCGTGCAGGCGGAACGCGGTGTCGCCGGCGAGGACGGATCCGCCCGCCTCCTGGGTCTCCGCGGCAGCCAGGTCGAAGATCTGCGTACCGGTACGCAGGGTCGCCCGGAACGCCTCTTCCTCGCCGTAGGCGACCTGGGCGATGCGGTCGAAGTCGCTTGCCACGTCGGCGTAGGTCGGGCGCATCGCCTCCATGCTCACCGGCAACAGCTCGGGCAGCACCGGCTCGTCCACCCCGAGCAACCGCATCATCCGCACGCTGCGGCGCAGCAGCCGCCGGACCACGTAGCCGCGCGCCTCGTTCGACGGCGTGACCCCGTCGCCGATGAGCATCAGGGCGCTGCGCAGGTGGTCGGCGATGACGCGGAGCCGGACGTCGTTGTCGTGATCTGCGCCGTACCGGATGCCGGCGAGCTCCGCGGCCCGGGCGACCAACGGGTAGACCTCGTCGATCTCGTACATGTTGTCGACGCCCTGCAGCAGGTACGCGACCCGTTCCAGGCCCATGCCGGTGTCGATGCTCTGAGCCGGCAGGTCTCGGACGATCGTGAAGTCTTCCTTGCTGCGGACGTCGGCGAGCTCGTACTGCATGAAGACCAGGTTCCAGATCTCCAGGAACCGGTCCTCGTCGGCGACCGGGCCGCCGTCGCGGCCGTGTTCCGGGCCGCGGTCGACGTAGATCTCGCTGCACGGTCCACCGGGACCCGGCTGACCGGTGTGCCAGTAATTGTCCTTGCGGCCGCGTCGCTGGATCCGCTGCTCCGGTAAGCCGGCGACCCGCTGCCACAGGTCGAACGCCTCGTCGTCGTCCTGGTACACGGTCACCCAGATCGTGCCCGGGTCGAACCCGTAGCCGCCGGTGTCCTGGCTGGACGTGACCAGCTCCCAGGCGTACCCGATGGCACCTTCCTTGAAGTAGTCGCCGAACGAGAAGTTGCCGCTCATCTGGAAGAACGTCCCGTGCCGCGTGGTCTTTCCGACCTCGTCGATGTCGACCGTTCGCACGCATTTCTGGACGCTGGCCGCCCGGTGGTACGGCGGCGTCTCCCGGCCGGTGAGGTAGGGGATGAACGGCACCATCCCGGCCACGGTGAACAGCAGTGTCGGGTCTGACGACACCAACGACGCGCTGGGCACGACCGTGTGGTCCCGCTGCGCGAAGTAGTCGAGGAAACGGCGGCGGATCTCGGCCGTCTCCATCAGCGCGCACCTCCGCGCTGCGGGGTCTGAATCAGGTCGTCCACCGCGTCCGGGTCTGCAGCCGCGCCGTCGTCGGCGATGCCGAGGGCATGCCGGAGCTCGACGTCGCGCTCGGCCATGCCCGCCTTCACGTCGTCGGTGAACGCGCGGACGGCCTGGGTGAGCCCACCGACGGCGCCCGACACCCGATCGGCTGTGCCCTCGGGGGTCAACCTGTTCGCCGCCTTGGCCAGGCGCCGGATGACGAGGACCCCCGCGGTCGCGCCCAGCGCGACCCAGAACAGCCGCCTCATCGCCGCCCGCGCCCCTTCCGGTCACGTCGGTGCGACAACGCCCGGCGCACGCCGTAGGTGAACGCGGCCGTGCGCACCAACGGGCCGCCGAGCGTCGCGGCGAACAGTGACGACATGGCTGCGGCGTTGCCGGTGACGGTCTGCGCGTTCGACGTGATCGCATCGACCCGCTTCAACTGGGCGTTCGTCGACGCGAGCAGTGCGTTCGTCTCGTCGACCGTCACGCTGGTCTTCGCGACGTGCTGCTGACGCAGGTCACGCACCGTCCTGGTGAGCTCGTCGACGGTCTTGCCGAGCTTGAGGATCGGCACGGCGATGACGCCGACGAGCAGCACGAATGCCACGGCGGCGATCAGGCCCGCGATCTCGCCAGCGGACATTGTCGGGACCCTCCTGGATGGTCGTCTCGGGAGGTCCGACCCTATCGCGCAACCTCGGGAGGGGTGTCGGCCGTGTTCGTGCCCGTCATCTGGGTGGCCCTGGTCCAGCGCCCGGCCCTGACCTCGTACTCTCACTCGCCGCGGACGATCTTGCGCAACCGCGCGTGCCGGTCCGCATAGTCCGCTTCCGCCCCCCTGGTGCCGGGCTGGTAGTACGCCTTGTCCGCGACGGCATCCGGCGCGTACTGCTGTTCCACCACGCCTCGGGGGTCGTCGTGCGCGTACGCGTACGACGCGCCGTGGCCGAGCTTCTTGGCGCCCGCGTAGTGCGCATCGCGCAGTTGCGGCGGGACCGGCCCGATCAGCCCGGCCCGGACATCGCCCTGTGCGGCGCCGATCGCCATGACCACACTGTTCGACTTGGGAGCGAGCGCCAGCGCGATGACCGCATGCGCCAGCGTGATGCTCGCCTCCGGCCAACCCACGATCTGGACGGCCTGGGCCGCAGCGACCGCGGTCTGCAGGGCGCTGGGGTCCGCCAGCCCGATGTCCTCGCTGGCCAGGATCACCAGCCGGCGGGCGAGGAAGCGGGGGTCTTCCCCGGCCTCCGCCATCCGGGCGAGGTAGTGCAGGGCGGCGTCGGCGTCGCTGCCCCGGATCGACTTGATCAGCGCGCTGGTCACGTCGTAGTGCTGGTCGCCGGCACGGTCGTAGCGAACCGCGGCCCGGTCGACCGCCGCCTCGGCCGTCGCCAGGTCGATCCGCGGATCGTCGGCACGCGCGACCGCACCGGCCGCCGCCTCCAGGTAGGTCAGTGCGCGCCGGGCGTCACCCCCGGCCAGCCGCACGAGGTGTTCCCGGGCGTCGTCGTCGAGGCGGACCGCGCCGGCCAGGCCGCGCTCGTCTGCCAACGTACGGTCGATCACGGCGGCGATCTCGTCCTCCCCGAGCGGCTCCAGCGTCAGCAGGAGCGACCGCGAGAGCAGCGGGCTGATCAGCGCGAAGAACGGGTTCTCCGTGGTGGCGGCCACCAGGGACACCCAGCGGTTCTCGACACCGGGTAGAAGGGCGTCCTGCTGGGTCTTGGAGAACCGGTGTACTTCGTCGACGAACAGCACCGTGCCGGTCCCGGTGCGCACCAACTCCTTGCGTGCCGCGTCGATGACGGCGCGGACGTCCTTGACCCCGGCGCTGACCGCCGAGAGCTCGACGAAGTTCCGCTGCGTCGCCCGGCTGACCACGTAGGCGACGGTCGTCTTGCCGGTGCCCGGCGGCCCCCACAGCACGAGCGCCATCGGCTGGTCCTGCTCCACGAGAAGGCGCAGGGGTGAGCCTTCACCGAGTAGCCGGTCCTGCCCGACGATCTCGTCGAGGGTGCGGGGACGCATCCGGACGGCGAGCGGCGCGCCCGCGTAGTCGGCGTCGGCCCCGGCGAGCGCACCGGGAGGCGGCGCCGGCGACCCGGCGACGTCGAACAACGCCCCGTCGTGACTCACGGCCCCGAGGCTAGCCGCTCCCGTGCATGGCACGCCGAACCGCTCCACAAACGCCGCATTCCGGACGCGTTTACAACGGTTCAGCGTGCCATGCACAACGGTTCAGCGTGCCATGCACAATACGTCCGGCGTGCCGTGCACGCCGGGTGGCACACGCTGCCCGCGCAGTCAGGACTGCTCGGGCGGCGGGACCGCGTCGACGCCGGCCTCTTTGCGCTGCTGAGCGGTGATCGGTGCCGGGGCCGCCGTCAGCGGGTCGTAGCCGCCACCGGACTTCGGGAAGGCGATCACATCGCGGATCGTGTCGGTTCCCGCGAGCAGCGCGACGATCCGGTCCCAGCCGAAGGCGATCCCGCCGTGCGGCGGCGGCCCGTAGGCGAAGGCGTCGAGCAGGAAGCCGAACTTGTCCTGGACCTGGCCCGCGGACAGGCCCATCACGTCGAAGACGCGCTGCTGCACGTCGGCGCGGTGGATACGGATCGACCCGCCGCCGATCTCGTTGCCGTTGCACACCAGGTCGTATGCGTACGACAGCGCGTTCTCGGGATCGACCTCGAAGCGGTCCGCCCACTCGCGGGTCGGGGAGGTGAACGCGTGGTGGACGGCCGTCCAGCGGCCGGACCCGACGGCGACGTCGTCGGTGGACTCGACCGGCTCGAACAGCGGGAAGTCGACGATCCAGACGAACGTCCAGGCATCCTGGTCGATCAGGCCCGTGCGGCGGCCGATCTCTTGCCGGGCGGCACCGAGCAGTGTCTGGGATGGAGTGCGCGCGCCCGCGGCGAAGAAGACCGTGTCGCCGGGTGCAGCGCCCACCGATTCGGCCAGGCCGTCCCGTTCGGTCCCGGACAGGTTCTTGGCCACCGGGCCGGACAGCTCGCCGTCGGGGCCGACGAGCACGTACGCCAGGCCACGTGCGCCACGGGCCTTGGCCCAGTCCTGCCAACCGTCGAGTTCGCGCCGGGTCTGGGACGCACCCCCGGCCATGACGACGGCGCCCACGTACGGCGCCTGGAAGACGCGGAACGCCGTCTCGGCGAATCGTGGGGTGACCTCGGTGAGCTCCAGGCCGATGCGCAGGTCCGGCTTGTCGGTACCGAAGCGGTCCATCGCCTCGCGATACGTCAGCCGCGGGATCGGCACGTCGACGTCGTGCCCGACGAGCTTCCACACCGCGCCGACGACCCGCTCGCCCAGCGCGATGACGTCGTCCTGCCCGACGAAGCTCATCTCGATGTCGAGCTGCGTGAACTCCGGCTGCCGGTCGGCCCGGAAGTCCTCGTCGCGGTAGCAGCGCGCGATCTGGAAGTACCGCTCGAACCCGGCCACCATCAGCAGCTGCTTGAACAGCTGCGGCGACTGCGGCAGCGCGTACCACGAGCCCGGCCGCAGCCGCGCGGGGACCAGGAAGTCGCGAGCCCCCTCCGGCGTCGAGCGGGTGAGCGTCGGCGTCTCGATCTCGACGAAGTCCTCCGCCAGAAGCACGTCGCGCGCGGCCTGGTTGACCCTCGAACGCAGCCGTAGCGCTGCTGCCGGACCCGGCCGGCGCAGGTCGAGGTACCGGTAGCGCAGCCGCACCTCCTCACCGACGTCGACGTGGTCGTCGACCTGGAACGGCAGGGGTTCGGCCTCGCTCAGCACCTCGACCGTGTCGGCCACGACCTCGACCTCGCCGGTGGGCAGGTTCGGGTTCTCGTTACCCGCGGGACGCCGCTGCACGACGCCCGCGACGCGCACGCAGAACTCGTTGCGCAGGCCGGCGGCCGCGGCGTCGTCCCGGACCACGACCTGGGCCACACCCGTCGTGTCGCGAAGATCGAGGAACGCAACCCCCCCGTGATCCCGTCGGCGCGCCACCCAGCCCGCGAGAGTGACGGCCTGACCAGCGTCTTCGGCTCGGAGCTCACCGGCCGAATGGGTGCGAAGCACGGGTTGGTTCCTCTGATCGTCGGTGACCTGCACGTTCACGTCGAGCGGACCGATCCTACGGAAGGATCGGCATCGTGTTCGAACAGGCTTGTGCCCGGCCGGCGGGCTCACAGCCTGCCGGCGCCCGCCTTCGCTCGGACCAGCGACGGCACCGCCTGCGTCGGATGAACCTTGCCGACGAATGACGGCTCCCAGCCGACGTCGCCGGACAGCGGCTCCACGGCCGTGGGCTGGCGCCGCGGCTGGCGCCCCTCGTCCTGGCCAACCGCGACGTGCCTGGGCTTCGCACGCCTTCGCTGTGTGTCGACCACGCGGCCGGGGTGGCCGACCGCGTCCGGCACCTGCTCGGGCTCGGTCACCGGCGCCTGGCATATCTGGCCGGGCCGCCGACGAGCGCGTCCAACCGTGACCGCCCGCGCGGTCTGCACGGCGCGGCCCGCCGGGTCATCGAGACCGCCGCCACCGCCGTCGTCGCGTACAACGACCTGGTGGCTTTCGGCACCCTCAGCGGCCTGCACCAGCTCGGCGTCCGGGTTCCGGAGGACATCTCCATCGCCGGCTTCGACGACATCCCCTTCGCTCGTTACACGTCCCGCCGCTCACCACGGTGTCGGTGCCGCAGAGCGAGCTCGGGCACCAGGCGTGGCGGCGGCTGTGGGCACTGCCTCAACGGCGAGCCACCGGAGCACAACGTGTACTTCCGGCCGCGCCTGGAGATTCGCGGCAGCACCGGCCCACCACCGCGATCAGCGCCCGGTCGAGGGTAGACGCGTGGGCTCCATCGCGGGCGTGTTCACACCAACGGGAGCTGCTCGGCGACCGGTGCAGGTCTGACCGCTCCGCCACGCTGCCGGAACGCACCGCCGCGGTCCAGACCATGGCGGGCCAGCAGCGGACGGACCCGGTCCGCGAGCCAGTCGCGATATGCCCGCGGAACGTATGCGCCGCGCGCGTAGAGACGCTGGTATCCCGCCACCAGGTCTGGCCGCTCGCTCGCCAGCCAGGCCATGAACCACTCCCGAGCACCGGGGCGCAGGTGCAGGGGGATCGTGGTGACCGTGGTCGCGCCGGCCCGAGCGAGCTGGCCGAGGGCGTCGTCGAGGTTCTCGGGCGAGTCGGTGAGCCACGGAAGCACAGGCGCCAGCAGGACGGCGCAGTCGAAGCCGGCCGCTCGAGTCGCCCGGACCAGGTCGAGCCGCGCCCGCGGTGACGGCGTTCCGGGCTCGAGCCCCGCATGGAGGGCGTCGTCGTAGATCGCGATCGAGACGGCGACGCTGACCGGCACCCGTCGTGCGGCCCGCTGCAGGAGCGGCAGATCGCGGCGGAGCAGAGTGCCCTTCGTCAACACGGACAACGGCGTCCCGGACCCGGCGAGCGCCTCGATGATCCCCGGCATCAGCCGGTAACTCCCCTCGGCGCGCTGGTACGGGTCGGTGTTGGTCCCGAGCGCGACGTGCTCACGTGTCCACGACCGGCGGGTCACCTCGCGGGCCAGCACCTCGGCCGCGTTGATCTTGACGACGATCTCGGAGTCGAAGCCCGTAGCGGTGTCGAGCTCGAGCCAACTGTGCGAACCACGCGCGAAGCAGTTGTGGCTGACGACACCGTTGGCGATGAAGTCGCCGCTTCCGGTCGTGATGTCGTACATCGGCATCTCGACGCCGAGCGCTTCGACCGAGACGACGCGCAGGCGGGCGTCGGAGGTGATCGGAGCGCCCTGGCCGTTCACGGCGCGGCCCACCTGGTCCTGTCCCAGCCAGATCAGCTCGGTACCGGCCGTCACGTGCGGACGAGCCGCTGGTGACATGGCGTCATCCGCAACGCAGGCCCAACCCGCCGGCGTGAGGAGGCGGTGGTCGGCGCTCGCCACCAGGACCGCACCGTCCTCCAACTCGACGCCGAAGGCAGGCTTCACGGTCTGCCAGTGCGCGCGCACGTCGGTCGGCACGTAATGCCGCTCGCTCCCCCGCATCTCGGTGCCGTACACGCGGTCGCCGGTGCGGATGTCGGCGAGCCGCTTGACCAGACCGGACGCCATCAGGATCAACGTGTCCCCGGCCAGGCAGTACCGGCACGCGTGCGTACAGCCCCGATACGGGTTGATCGTCCAGCTGAACGGCAGAACCGACTGTCCCGGCACCCGGTTGAGCACGCTGCGAGCCATCACCTCGTGGAAGGTCACCCCCGCGAACTCCGGTGTCGTCACCGTGCGGACCAGCCCGGGAATCCGCTTCAGCCCCGGCAGGGCGCTGTCGTCCTCGAGGCCGATCTGCTGCCCGTCCCACCGCATCCAGCCATTCGAACACGTGTTCGATCCGATCGCAACCCTTCTACTCCGGAAGGTGCGAGACGAGGCGGGTCAGCTCCGCGACCACTCCGTCCAGCGGGACCGGCTCCTGGTCGCCAGATGCGAGATCCTTGACCTGGGCGACGCCTCCGGCCAGGTCTCGCTCGCCGACGACGACCGCGTACGCCGCCCCGCTACGATCCGCCGCCTTCATCGCACCCTTCAGGCTGCGGCCCCCGGTTGCCAGATCGGCCGAGATGCCCGCCCGACGCAGCGACGTGACGACACCGAAGAGCCGCCGGGCGGCCGCGTCACCGAGCGGCACGGCGAAGACCGCGACGCCGGAGACTCCGGGCGTGGACACGTGCTCAGCCTCCATCGCCAGCAGCGTTCGTTCTACTCCCAGCGCCCACCCGACACCGGGCAGCCGCGGACCGCCGAGCAGCTCCGACAGGCCGTCGTACCGTCCGCCGCCGCCGACCGCGGACTGCGCGCCGAGACCGTCGTGAACGAACTCGAACAGCGTCCGGGTGTAGTAGTCCAGCCCACGCACCAGCCGCGGGTCGTCCTCGAACGCGACGCCGGCCTCGGACAGCAGGGTCCGCACGGTGTCGTGGTGAGCGCGGTCGCCGGCCGACAGGAAGTCGGCCGTCACCGGTGCTTCCTGCAGGGCCGTCTGCATCTGCGGGCGCTTGTCGTCGAGGACCCGCAACGGGTTGACCTCGAGCCGGCGCCGGGTCTCGTCGTCGAGGTCGAGCGCCCGCAGGTGCTCCTGCAACGCCGCCCGGTAGGCGGGTCTGGACTCGTCGGAGCCCAGCGAGTTGACCAGGAGGCGCACCGTCAGCCCGAGCGACCGGAACGCGTCGACGGCCAGCACGATCAGCTCGGCGTCGACGGCCGGATTGTCGGTGCCGATCGCCTCGGCGCCTACCTGGGAGAAGTGCCGGAAGCGGCCCTTCTGCGGGCGCTCGTAGCGGAAGTAGGAGCCCGAGTACCACAGCTTGACCGGCAAGGCGCCCCGGTGCAGGTTGTGCTCGAGCGCCGCCCGCAGGACCGGGGCCGTACCCTCGGGCCGGAGCGTGACGTCGTCACCGCCGCGCGTGGTGAACGAGTACATCTCCTTGCTGACGACGTCGGTCGACGCCCCGACGCCGCGCACGAACAGCGCCGTCTCCTCGAATGTGGGGGTCTCGACGTAGCCGTAGCCCGCGCGCCGCAACGGAGCCGCCATGGCCTCGCGGACGGCCAGCACCGCCCCGCCCCGCGGCGGCACCAGGTCGAACGCGCCTCGCGGTGCCCGAAACTGCTGGTCCACGCTCACACCGCAGCTCGGTTGAGGCCCTGCAGGAACGGGTTGGTGGCACGCTCGCGGCCGATGGTCGTCGACGGACCGTGTCCGGGCAGGACCACCGTGCCGTCGGCCAGTGGCAGAACCTTGTCGACCAGGCTGCGCAGCATGGCTGCGTGGTCGCCCCCTGGAAGGTCGGTGCGGCCGATGCTGCCCGCGAACAGCACGTCGCCGGACAGGCACAGCTCCGGCTCGCCGGCGCCTCCGGGGAGCCGGAACAGCACCGATCCCTCGGTGTGGCCGGGCGCATGGTCCACCCTCACGTCCAGGCCCGCGAGCGGCAGCACGGCGCCGTCGGAGAACGTACGGACGTCGTCCGGCTCGGTCCAGGCCGCCTTGGCACCGAACTGCTGCTCCAGCATCGCCACCAGCATCGGGTCGAGCATGGCAAGAGGGTCGCCGAGCCGGTACCGGTCGTCGGTGTGGATGTAGGCGGCCAGGCCTCGCGCACCGCACACCGGCGTCACCGAGTACACGTGGTCGACGTGGCCGTGGGTCAGGAGTACGGCGGCGGGCCGGAGGCGGTGCTCGCGGAGCACGTCGTCGAGGCCCTTCACCACCCCGACACCAGGGTCGACGATCAGGCACTCCACACCCGCGGTGGCCGCTAGGACATGGCAGTTGGTGCCGAATGCCTGAGCCGGAAAGCTGACGACGAGCACGACCGGAAGGCTACCGGCCCGCCCGGCGCCCTCTCGCGTTGACGCTAAGTCGTGACGTTCGCGGCCCGGGCCGCTGCCTAGACTGTCCCAACTCAGGAGGTGCCGGTGGACCCGGCGCAGGCCTGGGACAGCGGTGTAGAGGAACGGCAAGGAGAACCGGTGGCAAGTACCGTCCAGCGGCGGCGACAGCTCGCCCGGCAGCGGTGGGAGAAGCAACAGGCGAGGCGTGCAGCCGCCGCGGCGCGCGTCCGGCGGCGTCGCAAGGTGCTGGCGGTCCTTGCCGTTGCCGTCGTTGTCGTCGGCGCCGTCGCCGCGAGCCTGCTGGTCTGGCCGCGGTGGCTCTCCGATGACACGACGACGGCCGGTCCCGAGGACCCGCCGCCTGGAGAGTGCTTCTACGCGGCCACCGGCGTTGCCGACGTCGACCTGGGCCTGCCACCGTCGGCTCCCGTTGCGGCCACCACCGCGACGCTCACACTCGACGGGCAGCCGGTGACCGTCGAGCTACTCTCCGACGCGGCGCCCTGCACCGTCAGCTCGCTGATCCACCTTGCCGGGAACGACTACTTCGACGGCACGTCGTGCCATCGACTGACGACGTCCGCGACGCTGCGGGTCCTGCAGTGCGGCGACCCGGCCGGCGACGGCACGGGTGGGCCCGGCTACGAGTTCTCCACCGAGAACACGGCGGGCGCGACGTATCCGGCCGGAACCGTGGCGATGGCGAGAGGCGACGACCCGGATTCGAACGGCAGCCAGTTCTTCCTCGTCTACGAGGATTCCGAGCTGCCCCCCGACTTCACCGTGTTCGGCCAGATCACCGCGGGACTCGAGGTGGTCGCCGGCATCGCCCAGCGTGGCACGGTCGACGGCGTCGAGGATGGCCCGCCGGCCCAGCCTGTCACCCTCGACGACCTGGTGACCGCGGCATGAGCCCAGTCGGCTCCGATCCGGCGCCGTCGGAGGAGTCGCCGCCGCCGACCGTGGCCGAGAACGAGTGGGGGCGCGTCGACGCCAGCGGTGACGTCTTCGTCCGAGGTGACGACGGGGAGCGTCGGATCGGGTCGTGGCAGGTCGGCGAACCCGGTCAGGCGCTGGCCTTCTTCGCCCGGAAGTACGACGACCTCGCGGTCCAGGTCGACCTGCTCGAGCAGCGGCTCGGGTCGGGCGCAGCAGCACCGGACGAAACCGCAGCCAGCGTGCGCAAGCTTCGCGAAGCGCTGGTGGAGCCGCACGCGATCGGTGACATCGGCCTGCTCTCGCGACGCCTGGACGCGGTCGAGGCGCGCATCGCCGAACGCCGTGCGGAGCGCCGTGCCGAACGTGCCAAGGCTCTCGACGACGCTCGGGAACGCAAGGACGCGATCGCCGTCGAGGCAGAGGCGATCGCCGAGGCCGACGACTGGCGACACGGTGCCGCCCGGCTGCGGACACTGCTCGACGAGTGGAAGACGCTGCCGCGGCTCGATCGCGCCACCGATGATGCGCTGTGGCGACGCTTCTCCAGTGCCCGCACGCACTACACCCGGCGGCGGAAGACCCACTTCGCCGAGGTGGCCGAGCGGCGCGACCTGGCCAAGGCAGCCAAAGAGGAGATCCTGGCCGAAGCCGAGGAGCTGGCCACCTCGACCGAGTGGGCGGCCACGGCACGGCGCTACCGCGAGCTGATGGCTCGGTGGAAGGCGGCCGGGCCTGCTCCGAAGCCCGCGGACGACGCACTCTGGCGGCGCTTCCGGGCCGCGCAGGACACGTTCTTCACGGCCCGGTCCAGCGACCTGTCCAAGCGGGACGACGAACAGCAGACCAACCTCGACGCCAAGCTGGCGCTCCTGGCCGAAGCCGAGGCCATGCTGCCGGTCACCGACTGGAAGGCCGCCCGCGAGACCCTGCGCTCGGTCCACGAGCGCTGGGAGGCGGCCGGGCATGTCCCCCGTGATGCGATGCGCTCGATCGAGGGCAGGTTCCGGCGGGTGGAGGATGCGGTGCGCGACGCCGAGCAGAGCGAGTGGCGGCGCACCAACCCTGAGGCTCGCGCCCGCGCCGAGGCGACCGTCGCCCAGCTGCGCTCGTCGATCTCCGACCTCGAGGCGAAGGCCGCCGCGGCGCGGGACTCCGACAACACGCGCAAGCTCCAGGACGCCGAGGAGGCGCTCGCCGCCCGCCGCTCGTGGCTCGAGCAGGCCGAGCGCGCCCTGGACGAGTTCCGCGGCTGACGTCGGCCGACCCGTAGCCGTCGGGCGGCCGGGGGCGTTACTCGCTGGCCGTCACCGGGGTCGGGCGTGCGCTGGTGAGCCGGTAGGCGTCGAAGACGCCCTCGACGCCGCGGACCGCCTTGAGCACGTGGCCGAGGTGCTTGGGATCGGCCATCTCGAAGGTGAACCGGCTCTTCGCGATCCGGTCCGAGCCGGTCGTCACGGTGGCCGACAGGATGTTCACGTGCTGGTCGGAGAGCACGCGGGTGATGTCGGAGAGCAGGCGGGCACGGTCCAGCGCCTCGACCTGTACGGCCACCAGGAACAGGCTGTTCGCGGTGGGTGCCCACTCGACGTCGACCATCCGGCCGTGCTCGCGCTGGAGCGCGCCGACATTGACGCAGTCGCCGCGGTGCACCGAGACCCCTGAACCCCGGGTCACGAACCCGACGATCTCGTCGCCGGGCACCGGCGTGCAGCAGCGCGCCAGCTTGACCCACACGTCGCTGACGCCCTTCACGACGACACCGGGATCGCCGGGCGTCCGCCGCCGTGGCCGGGTCGCCGTGGCCGCCTCAGCCGCGTCGTCGCTGGTACCCTCCACGCCGCCGAGGGTCTGCACGAGCTTCTGGACGACGCTCTGCGCCGAGACGTGCCCCTCGCCGACCGCGGCGTACAGCGCAGAGATGTCGGCGTAGCGAAGCTCGGACGCGACCGCCGTCAAGGACTCCTGGGACAGCATTCGCTGCAGCGGGAGATCCTGTTTGCGCATGGCCCGGGCGATGCCGTCCTTGCCGCTCTCGATCGCCTCTTCGCGGCGTTCCTTGGAGAACCACTGCTTGATCTTGTTGCGGGCGCGGGCGCTGGTGACGAACGTCAGCCAGTCGCGGCTCGGTCCGGCGCCCTCCGCCTTGGAGGTGAAGACCTCGACGACGTCGCCGTTGTCCAGGGTCGACTCCAGCGGCACCAGCCGTCCGTTGACCCGCGCACCGATGCACCGGTGGCCCACCTCGGTGTGCACGGCGTAGGCGAAGTCGACGGGGGTCGCCTCAGCCGGCAGCGGGACGACGTCGCCGCGCGGGGTGAAGACGTAGACCTCGTTCGTGGTGATCTCGAACCGCAGTGACTCGAGGAACTCGCCGGGGTCCTCGGTCTCCTTCTGCCAGTCGAGGAGCTGCCGCAGCCACGCCATGTCGCTCGGGCCGCGGGAGTCGGAGTCGCCGCTCTGAACCGGTCCACGCTCGATCTCGATCCCGGCGTTCGCGTCTTCCTTGTACTTCCAGTGCGCCGCGATACCGTACTCGGCCCGGCGGTGCATCGCGTTCGTGCGGATCTGCATCTCGACCGGCTTGCCGGCCGGGCCGATCACCGACGTATGCAGCGACTGGTACATGTTGAACTTCGGCATCGCGATGAAATCCTTGAACCGCCCGGGCACCGGGTTCCACCGGGCATGGACGACGCCGAGCACGGCGTAGCAGTCGCGCACCGACTCGACCAGCACGCGGATGCCCACCAGGTCGTAGATGTCGGCGAAGTCGCGGCCACGCACGATCATCTTCTGGTAGATCGAGTAGTAGTGCTTCGGCCGGCCCGTGACCGCAGCCTTCAGCTTGGAGGTGCGCAGGTCGCCCTGGACCTGGTCGATCACCGAGGCAAGGTAGTCGTCGCGCGACGGTGCGCGTTCGGCGACCAGCCGGACGATCTCGTCGTAGACCTTCGGGTGCAGGGTGGCGAACGAGAGGTCCTCGAGCTCCCACTTGATCGTGTTCATGCCCAGCCGATGGGCCAGCGGCGCGTAGATCTCCAGCGTCTCTCGCGCCTTGCGCCGCGCCGACTCCTTCGACACGTAGCGCCAGGTACGGGCGTTGTGCAACCGGTCGGCCAGCTTGATGACCAGGACCCGGATGTCCTTGGCCATCGCCACGACCATCTTCCGGACGGTCTCGGACTGGGCGGCCTGCCCGTACTTGACCTTATCCAGCTTGGTGACACCGTCGACGAGCATGGCGACCTCGTCACCGAACTCGTCGCGCAGGTCATCTAGGTCGTACTCGGTGTCCTCGACTGTGTCGTGCAGGAGGGCCGCGGCGAGCGTCGGCGGGGTCATGCCAAGCTCGGCGAGGATGGTGGCCACGGCAAGCGGGTGGGTGATGTACGGATCGCCGCTCTTGCGCTTCTGCCCGCTGTGAGCGCGCGCCGCCGCGCGGTACGCCCGCTCCACCACACCGACATCGGCCTTCGGATGGCTGGCGTGCACGGTGCGGAACAGCGGCTCGAGGGCCGGGTCGGTCTGGTGGCGCTGCGCGGTCAGCCGGGCGAGCCTCGCCCGCACGCGGACCGGGGTCAACGCGCTGGGTGCGAGAGTCTCGTCGGCCACTGGTCTCCTCGCCACCTGTCGGGGCACCAGTCTACGAGGCTCAGACGGTCAGCAGCGCGCGCAGGTCGGTGTCGCCCAGCCGTTGCCGGCCGGCGAGGAACCCCAGCTCCACCAGTACTGCGACGGTGACGACCTCGGCGTCCGCCTGCGCGATCAGCTCGACCGTGGCCTCGAGCGTGCCACCGGTGGCCAACACGTCGTCGACGACGAGCACCCGGTCCCCCGGGTTGAACGCGTCGCGGTGGACCTCGACGGTCGCCTCGCCGTACTCGAGTTGGTAGCTCGCCGACCTGGTCTCGAAGGGCAGCTTGCCCGCCTTGCGGACCGGGACGAAGCCCGCGCCGAGCACGTGCGCGACCGGCGCGGCCAGGATGAACCCGCGGGCCTCGATGCCCACGACGGCGTCGATCCGGCGGACCCCGGCCTCGTCCCGCCCGAGCGCGGACAGCGCCGACACGACCGTGGCGAACGCGGTGGCGTCGAGCAGCAGGGGCGTGATGTCCTTGAACGTCACGCCTGGCTGCGGCCAGTCGGGTACGTCCCGGATCCTCGAGAGCAGGAACGCGCGATCGGCATCATCGAGGTGCGCCGCGTCGTCTGTCGGTCCGGTCACTGCGCGAGGCTACCGCGGCCGTCGCCCGCCGCCCCCACGCCGCTGCGACCGTGACTGCCGCTGTGGCTGCCGACGGTCTCCGGACTCGAACACCGGGCCGCCGCCGGCCGTCGAGAGAGCCACAGCCGCCGGCTCGCCGACCGTAGCGCCGGCCCGCTTCGTCGCCCGGCGGGCCTCCACCCGCCGGTTGAGCCCCACGATGGTGGGTTCGCGGTTCTTCAGGTCGGCCAGCAGCGGCGTCGCGATGAACACCGACGAGTACGTGCCGACGGCCACGCCGATGAACAGTGCCAGCGCGAGGTCCTTGAGCGTGCCGGCTCCCAGAACCCCTGCGCCCACGAACAGGATCGACCCGATCGGCAGCAGCGCGATGATCGACGTGTTGATCGACCGCATCAGCGTCTGGTTGACGCCCAGGTTGGCAGCCTCCGAGTACGTCAGCCGGTTCTGCGCGGTGATGCCCTTGGTGTTCTCCCGTACCTTGTCGAAGATCACCACGGTGTCGTAGAGCGAGTATCCGAGGATCGTCAGGAAGCCGATCACGGTGGCGGGACTGACGTCGAAGCCGACCAGGGCGTAGATGCCCACGGTGAACACGACGTCGTGGAGCAGGGCGACGAGGGCGGCGACCGCCATCCTCCACTCGTAGATGGCCGTCAAGAAGATCACGACGGCGACGAGGAACGCGCCGAGCCCCAGCATGGCCTGCCGGGTGATCTGCGCGCCCCAGGACGGCCCGATCACCTGTGCGGTGATCTCGTCCGGAGCGACGCCGACCTCGGCGGCCAGCGCCTCCCGGACCATGGTCGTCTCCTCGGGCGTCAGGCTGCCGGTCTGCACCCGGACGCCGTCGTCACCGGCGATCGTCACCCGCGGCTCGGCTGCCTCGTCGATGCCGGTGGCGATGATGGCGTCACGCACGTCGCTCACCGTCGAGTCGGACACCTCCTCGACGGTGGCGGACAGCTCCGCCCCGCCGGTGAACTCGATGCCCAGGTTGAGCCCACGGACGAGCAGCCCGCCGAGTGCGACCGCCAGCAGCACCGCGCTCACCACATACCAACGCTTGGCGCGACCGACGATCTCGATCGAGGTCTCACCGCTGTAGAGGCGGTTGCCCAGCGACTGCCTGGTCACGGCGTGGCCTCCGTAGCCTCGGGCGACGCCGGTCGCCCACCGAGCCGTCCGGTGCGCCGCGGCGCGCCCAGCCGCTCGGGGTCGAGACCGGACCAGGCATGGCCGGCGCCGAAGAAGCGGCTGCGGGCCAGCACCGTGACCAGCGGCTTGGTGAACAGGAACACGACGACCAGGTCGACGAGGGTGGTCAGGCCCAACGCGAACGCGAAGCCGCGGACGTTCGCCACCGAGAACACGTACAGGAAGAACGCGGCGAACAGCGAGACCGCGTCGCTGGCCAGCACGGTGCGACGGGCCCGTTTCCAGCCGGTCTCGACGGCCATCCGGACGCTGCGGCCTTCGCGGATCTCGTCGCGGATGCGCTCGAAGAACACGACGAACGAGTCCGCCGTGATGCCGATCGCGACGATGATGCCGGCGATGCCAGCGATGGTGAGCGTGAAACCGATCACCTGTCCGAGCAGAACGACCGCGGCAAATGTGAGTGAACCCGCGAGGGCGAGACTGGCGAAGACCACGAAGCCGAGCCCGCGGTAGTACACGAGCGAATAGAGCAGTACCAGGCCGAGGCCGATCGCGCCGGCGACCAGTCCGCCTTGCAGCTGCGCCTCTCCCAGCGTCGGTGTCACGGTCGAGGTGTCGCTGTTCTCGAACGTCAGCGGTAGCGCGCCGTAGTTCAGCACGTTCGCGAGGGCCTGTGCCTCCTCCTGGGTGAACGTCCCGGAGATCTCGGCCTGCCCACCGGAGATGGCTCGCTCGACCGTCGGGTAGGACACGACCCGCCCGTCCAGCACGATGGCGAAGGCGTTGTTCGGGAACGCCTGCGCGGCGAGCCGCTGCGTCGACTCGAAGAACTTGTCGCCGCCTTCGGCGGTGAAGTCGAGGTTGACGACGAAGGCCACCTCGTTCTGCGGAACACCGGCCGAGGCGCTGTTGACGTCGGTTCCCAGGATGTCGGCCGGGCCCAGAAGAAACCGGGTGGCGCCGGCTTCGTCGCAGGTGAACAGCGACGCGTCGGGGTCGTCGACCGCACCCGGCTCCAGGTCGGCGCAGTCGGAGGCCGCCAGCTGGGCCTGCTCATCCGCCGTCGGCGGGCCTTCGCCGGCCGGCGGTTGCTCGGGTAGCGGTGCGGGACTCGGCGACGCCGACGGGCTGGGTGTGGGTGACGGTGTCGGTGTCGGTGTCGTCGTGGACTGTGCCACCAGGCCCTCGGTGACGGCTCGGCCCGATGCCTCCGAGGCGCCGGCCGTCGGCGACGGGGTGGTGGACGGCGTGGCCGTGGCGCCCGGGCTCGGCGTCGCGCCGGGAGTTGCGCTCGCCGTCGGCTCCGGCGCCGGGCCGCCGCCGGGCAGGACTGCCCGCACCGGTCGGAAGCGGAGCTCGGCGGTCTGGCCGACGAGCTGGACCAGCTGATCCTCGCCGACACCCGGCACCTGGACCACGACGTTGGTGTCGCCCTGTGTCGTCACCTCGGCCTCGGCGACTCCGCTGCCGTTGACCCGGCTGCGGATGATGTCGACGGCCTGGCGCATGCTCTCGTCGGTCGGCGTGCTGCCGTCGGTCGTCCGGGCCGAGAGCGTGATGCTCGTGCCGCCGCGCAGGTCCAGGCCCAGTCGCGGCGACCACTCGTCCACCAGCGCCATGGTCCCGTACATGCCGAGCAGGACCAGGGCGAGAACACCCAGCGGGCGCCACGGTCGCGGCGCGTTCGTCGATGCCACTGTCTGGTCGGACGATCGACGTCAGCTCTGGGTGCCCGGGGCGTCGTCGCGGGCCGGCTCGTCGGCCGGCTGCGTCATGGGCTTGATGTCGGGGGCCGCCTCGCCCGACGCGTCCGGGATCACCCGCATGATGGCCCGGCGGACGTAGCGGTTGGTGATGCCGGGTGCGACCTCGAGAACGACCTCGTCGTCCTCGACCGACACCACCGTGGCGATCAGGCCGGCTCCGGTCATGACCCGCGCGCCTGGCGCCACCGACTGCTGGACCTGCGCCACCTCGCGGCGCTGCTTCTGCTGCGGCCGTATGAGCAGGAAGTAGAAGACGACGACCAGCAGGATCAGTGGGAGGAACTCCATGGGATACCGCGAACCTTCCAAGTGCACCGTGGTGAGCACAGGACGACGTTCGGATGCCAGGCGGCAGCCGCGCCGAGGATTCTAGACCCCGGTGCCCGTGAACAGGTCAGGCTCCCCGTCTCCGTCCGGGCCGGGCACAGCGAACGGCGACCGCGACGGCATCGCCAGACCGAGATGCTGCCACGCACTCGGCGTGGCGACCCGTCCCCTCGGCGTACGCGCGAGCAGGCCGGCGCGGACCAGGAACGGCTCGGCGACCTCCTCGACGGTCTCGCGCTCTTCCGCCACGGCGACCGCCAGCGTCCCGAGGCCGACGGGTCCGCCGGCGAAGCGACGGCACAGCGCGTCCAGGACAGCGCGGTCGAGCCGGTCCAGGCCGATATCGTCGACTTCGTACACCGTCAGGGCGGCCCGCGCCACGGCGCCGTCGACCACACCGTCGGCCCGGACCTCGGCGAAGTCGCGGACCCGGCGGAGCAGGCGGTTGGCGATCCGCGGGGTGCCGCGGGACCGCCCGGCGATCTCGCTGGCGCCGTCCGGGCGCAACGTGACGCCGAGCAGGCGGGCCGAGCGAACCAGGACGCGCTCGAGCTCGGCCGGCTCGTAGAGATCGAGGTGCCCGGTGAAGCCGAAGCGGTCGCGCAGGGGCCCAGGGAGCAGGCCGGTGCGGGTCGTGGCACCGACCAGGGTGAACGGCGGCAGGTCCAGCGGGATCGCCGTCGCGCCTGGACCCTTCCCCACGATGACGTCGACCCGGAAGTCCTCCATCGCCGTGTAGAGCATCTCTTCCGCGGGCCTCGCCATCCGGTGGATCTCGTCGAAGAACAGCACCTCGCCCTCGGAGACCGAGGACAGGATCGCCGCGAGGTCGCCGGCGTGCTGCACGGCCGGACCGCTGGTGATCCGCAACGGCGTCTCCATCTCGGCTGCGATGATCATCGCCAACGTGGTCTTGCCGAGGCCCGGCGGGCCGGACAGCAGGACATGGTCGGCCACCCGGAGCCGGGCGCGGGCCGCTTCGAGCATGAGCGACAGTTGCTCGCGCAGGCGCTCCTGGCCGATGAACTCGCTCAAGGTGCGCGGACGCAGCGCCGCCTCGAGCGCACGCTCGTCGCCGTCGGCCTCGCGTCCGACCAGCCGGGCCGCCGTGCCGGTGGCAGGGTCGGGCTCCACAGCGTCGGGCCCCCCGGAGTCGGGCCCCAGGGCGTCGCCGGTCACGGGCGCGCCAGGGTGCGCAGAGCGGCCTTGAGCAGGCCGGGAACGTCGGCCCCGTCGACGCCGTCGCCGACCAGCGGCGCGACCTGGTCGATCGCCGCCTCCGCCTCGCGGCTGGACCAGCCGAGACCGAGCAGCGCGCCATGGACCTGCCGGCGCCATCCGTCGGCCACCACCGCGCCGCCATGAGCCACTCCGGCGATCCTCGCCGTGGGTGGGCCCAGCCGGTCAGCCAGCTCGACGACGATCCGCTGGGCGCTCTTCTTCCCGACGCCGGACACCTTCGTCAGCGCTACCAGGTCCTCGGTCGCCACGGCGCGACGCAGGTCGTCGGGCGTGAGCACTGCCAGCATCGCCTGCGCCAGCCGCGGCCCGATCCCGCTGGCGGTCTGGAGCAGCTCGAACACGGCTCGCTCGTCGTCGTCGGTGAACCCATAGAGGGTCAGCGAGTCCTCGCGGACGATGAGGGTCGCGGGCAGGCTGGCCTGGTCGCCCACCCGGTAGGTCGCCGCGGTGGTCGGCGTGCACTGCATCGTCAGGCCGATGCCACCGACGTCGACGACGACCTCGCCGGGCCGCACGGCGGCCACCTGCCCACGGACGAATGCGATCACCGCGCACCTCCTGCTGCGACGACAGCCGCCTGAAGCCGTGCCTGGGCCGAACCACGCCAGACCTCGCAGATGGCCAGCGCGAGCGCGTCGCTGGCGTCGGCCGGCCGTGGTCGCTCGCCGAGCCGGAGCAGGCGGGTGACCATGGCCGCCACCTGGGCCTTGTCCGCGCGGCCGTTGCCGGTGACGGAGGCCTTGATCTCGCTGGGTGTGTAGGTCGACAGGGCGAGGCCATGGCGCACTGCCACCAGGATGGCCACCCCGCTCACCTGCGCCGTGCCCATGACGGTGCGGACGTTGTGCTGGCTGAAGACCCGCTCGACGGCGACGGCGTCGGGCCGGAACTCGCCGATCCAGGTGATGACCGCCTGCTCGACCGCGAGAAGTCGCTCGCCGAGCGGTGCGCCGGACGGGGTGCGGACGACGTCGACGGCCACGAGGTCGAGCCGGCGGCCCTGCGTTCCCTCCACGACACCGAGCCCGCACCGCGTCAGCCCAGGGTCGACTCCGAGCACTCGCACCGCGCCGCCTCTCGCCCGAACACCTGTTCGGACCTCACGCTACCCGCGCCGGTTCACCGATCAGGCGCACGACGCGCCGCAGGATCGCGCTCGCCGTACCTCCGGCTACAGGTCAGCCGACTGCCTCCATGACCTCGTCGGACACGTCGAAGTTGGCGAAAACGTCCTGCACGTCGTCGCTGTCCTCGAGGGCCTCGATCAGCCGGAAGATCCTCCGTGCGCCGTCCTCGTCGAGTGGAACCGTGACCGACGGCACCCAGGACGACTCGGCGGACTCGTAGTCCAGCCCGGCCTCCTGGACCGCCGACCGGACGGCCACCAGGTCGGTGGCCTCCGACCGGATCTCGAAGGCCTCCCCGAGGTTCTCGACGTCCTCCGCCCCCGCGTCGAGGACGACCTCGAGGACGTCGTCCTCGCAGATCTCCCTGCCGTCCTGCTGGCGGGGCACGACCACGACGCCCTTGCGGCTGAACATGTAGGCCACCGAACCGGGATCGGCCATCGACCCGCCGTTGCGGGTCATCGCGATCCGCACCTCCGACGCCGCCCGGTTCCGGTTGTCCGTCAGGCACTCGACGAGGACGGCCACGCCGTTCGGGCCGTAGCCCTCATAGGTGATCGACTGGTACTCGGTCGCACCGGCCTCGGCGCCGGACCCGCGCTTCACGGCCCGGTCGATGTTGTCGTTGGGGACCGAGGACTTCTTTGCCTTCTGGATGGCGTCGTAGAGCGTCGGGTTGCCGGCCGGGTCGCCGCCACCGGTGCGGGCGGCAACCTCGATGTTCTTGATCAACTTGGCGAAGAGCTTGCCCCGCCGGGCGTCGACGACGGCCTTCTTGTGCTTGGTCGTCGCCCACTTGGAGTGGCCGGACATCGGCTAGCTCTCCTTCACGATGTCGAGGAACAGGCGATGCACACGCAGGTCGCCGGTCAGCTCCGGATGGAAGGACGTCGCCAGCAACGGCCCGTGCCGGATCGCGACGATCCTACCGGCGGCAGGACCGCTGGCCACCGTCGCGAGCACGTCGACAGCGGGTCCGGCCTCCTCGACCCACGGCGCACGGATGAACACCGCATGCAGGGACGGGCCGGCGCCGAAGACGTTGACGTCCAGGTCGGTCTCGAAGGACTCGACCTGGCGGCCGAACGCGTTGCGCCGCACGGTCACGTCCATGCCGCCGAGGGTCTGCTGGTCGACGGTGCCATCGACGATCCGGTCCGCGAGCATGATCATCCCGGCGCAGGAGCCGTAGACCGGCATGCCCCGCTTGATCCCCTCGCGTAGCGGCTCGTAGAGGTCGAACGCGCGAACCAGCTTGTCCATGGTCGTCGACTCGCCGCCGGGGATGACCAACCCGTCGGCACCCTCGAGCTCCGTCGGGCGCCGCACCGGCACGGCCGTCGCTCCGCACGCCCGCAGGGCGCGGACGTGCTCGCGCACGTCGCCCTGGACGGCGAGCACGCCGACGACGGGACTGCTCACCAACCGCGCTCGGCCAGGCGGTGCGGCGCCGGGATCTCGTCGACGCTGATGCCGACCATCGCCTCGCCCAGGCCGCGCGACACCTTGGCGATCACGTCCGGGTCGTCGTAGAACGTCGTCGCCTTCACGATCGCCTCGGCCCGCTTCGCCGGGTCGCCGGACTTGAAGATGCCGGAGCCGACGAACACGCCCTCGGCGCCGAGCTGCATCATCATCGCGGCGTCGGCGGGGGTCGCGATGCCGCCAGCCGTGAACAGCACCACCGGCAGCTTGCCGGCCTGCGCGACCTCGCGGACGAGCTCGGACGGCGCCTGCAGCGCCTTGGCCGCCCCGTACACCTCGTCGTCGGACATCGACGTCAGCCGCCGGATCTCGGCCCGGATCTGCCGCATGTGGGTGGTGGCGTTCGACACGTCGCCGGTGCCGGCCTCGCCCTTGGAGCGGATCATCGCCGCGCCCTCGGTGATCCGCCGCAACGCCTCGCCGAGGTTGGTCGCGCCGCAGACGAACGGCACGGTGAACTGCCACTTGTCGATGTGGTTGGCGTAGTCGGCCGGGGTCAGCACCTCGGACTCGTCGACGTAGTCGACGCCGAGGCTCTGCAGTACCTGTGCCTCGACGAAGTGCCCGATCCGGGCCTTCGCCATGACCGGGACGGACACCGCCTGGACGATGCTGTCGATCATGTCCGGGTCGCTCATCCGCGAGACGCCGCCCTGTGCCCTGATGTCGGCTGGCACGCGCTCGAGCGCCATGACCGCGACGGCGCCTGCGTCCTCGGCGATCTTCGCCTGCTCGGACGTGACGACGTCCATGATCACGCCGCCCTTGAGCATCTCGGCCATGCCGCGCTTGACGCGCGCGGTTCCGGTCTCTGGGCCCGTCTGCGGGCTGGTGGTCGGTAGTTCGGACACGGTGGACCTCTTGACGAAGCGTGACATGGTGACGCCTCCATGGTACGGCCCGCGCCGACGCACCCCGCGAACGCGCCAGCGTCGTCCACCTGCCGACTCGTCCGTAGGTGCCGGAGCTTGACGGATGGCTTTCGTTAGTTGTAACTTACGGTTCGTGCAGACTTACCGATGGGCCTCGCAGCTCGATGCCCTGGGCGACCCCACCCGGCGGGCGATCGTGGAGCTGCTCGCCGGCGGGCCGTCTCCGGTCGGCGAGCTGGCGGAGAGACTCCCCGTCAGCCGGCCCGCGGTCTCCCAGCACCTGGGCGTGCTCAAGGCCGCCGGCCTGGTCAGCGACCACGCGGCCGGCACTCGGCGGATCTACCGGCTGACACCCGGCGGACCGGCTGAGCTCCGGGCCTATCTCGACCGCTTCTGGGGCAACGCGCTGGCCTCGTTCGCTGAGGCGGTCGCGATCGACGCAGCCCGCCGAGCGCTGGCGGGCCACGCCCCCGGCCCGCACGACCTTCCCGACCACACCACCCGAGAGGATCTGCCATGACGTCGCACGCCTCCGACCCGACGACACTCGCCCCGGTCCGGTGCGAGGTGACGGTGCCTGGCGACCCGACCCGGGCCTTCGAGATCTTCACCGCGGGCCACGACTCCTGGAAGACGCCCGAGCACTACCTCGGAGCCGAGAAGCCGGAGGTCGTGATCCTCGAGTCCGCTTCGGGTGGACGCTGGTACGAACGGGCCGCAGACGGCACGGAGTGCGAATGGGGACGCGTCCTGGAATCCGATCCTCCCCATCGGATCGTCCTCGCCTGGCAGGTGGGCGGCGACTGGCAATACCACGCCGACGAGCAGAGCCGGGTCGAGGTCACGTTCACCGAGGTCGCGCCCGGTCGGACCCGGGTCGTGCTGGTTCACGACGGCTTCGAGGGTCATGGCGACGGCGCCGCGGTCGTCCACCAGGGGGTGGGCGACGAGGACGGGTGGCCGGTTGCCCTCGACCTGTTCACGAAGGCTGTCGCCGCCGGTTGAGCATGCGACGGTCAGCCAGACAAGCCCCGCGGCATCTCGTCGTCGAGCTCGACGGTCTCGGGCCACGGGGCGCGTCCGGCCAGGCCGAGCCAGCGCACCAGCACCTTGCGCCGCAGCCGCCTGGCCGCCCGGACCGTGTCGTTGTGGAAGCGGCGTGCGTGGCTCGCATTGCGGCAGGCAGCAGCGAGCTCGTCCAGCGCCGCACCTGCACCCTGCTCGGCCCGTAGCGCCGCCGTGTGCCCAAGGTCGGCGAGCGCGGCACCGAGCGCCTCGGTGAGGTCGCTCTCGGCCTGCTCACGTCCGGCCTCGTCGACCGTCCTCGCACGCGACGCCGCATCGGCGATCAGAACGGCACTGGCCGGGTCGAGGAGCCCCGCGCCGGCCAGGTCGAGCGCGGCTCCGGACCGTCGCAACAGCTGCGCGTCCAGCACTGCGCGGGTGGCTTCGACCCGGCCGTGCAGGCGGTCGAGCCGGCCGGCCGTCCAGGACAGGTAGAGGCCCAGTGCGAGGACGACGACCGGGACGACCCACTCCACGACGAGGGAACCTACCGGGACAATCCGCGCCGGCCGGGCAACGCGGTGCCGGTGCCGACAGCCGCCGCCATCTCGTACACGGAGAGCACCTCGTCTGCCACGGTGGACCAGTCGTAGCGGCGGACCGCAACCTTCGCCGCGTCGCGCAGCTGCTTGCGGCGGGCCGGGTCGGCAAGGAGCTCGAGCGTCGCTGTGGCGAGCGCGCCCGCGTCGCCCACCGGGACGAGCCGACCGAAGCGGCCGTCGTCGAGAACGGCCCGGAAGGCGGCCAGCTCGCTCGCCAGTACCGGGGTGCCGGCCGCCATCGCCTCGGCGAGGACGATCCCGAACGACTCGCCTCCGGTGTGCGGGGCCACGTAGAGGTCGCTGGAGGCGAACATGGCGACCTTCTCCTCGTCGGTGATGCCGCCCAGGAACGTCACGGCGTCGCGGCAGTCGGCCGGGATCCCGCGGCGGATCTCGTCGACGTCGCCGCGGCCCGCGACGAGCAAGCGAACCCCCGGCCGTTCCCGGCAGATCGTGGACCACGCCTCGAGCAGTACCGGCAGGCCCTTGCGCGGCTCGTCGAGCCGGCCCAGGAAGGAGAGAGTCCCACCGGGGCCTTGCCACTCCGGACGGGGTGGTACGCCGGTGAACCGGTCGACGTAGAGCCCGTTCGGGATCACCACCGGGTCGCCGCCGAGGTGTTGAACCACGACCGTCCGCGCCTCCTCGGACACGGCGATCCGGGCGGAGATCTTCTCGACCGCCGACTGCAGGATGCCGAAGGCCGCACTCATCGCCCGTGAACGCGGCGTGGCCTGGTGGAACGTCGCGACCACCGGCATGTCGGCCCACCAGACCGCGAGCAGACCCAGGCTCGGCGACGCCGGCTCGTGCACGTGCAGGACGTCGAACCGCCCGTCCGAGAGCCAGCGCCGCACCCGTGACGCGGACAGCGGCCCGAACGTCAGCCGCGCGACCGATCCGTTGTAGTGGATCGGCACCGCCCGGCCGGCCGAGACGACGTAGGGCGGCACAGGGGTGTCGTCGTCGGCCGCCGCCAGCACGGAGACCGTGTGGCCGCGCCGCATCAGCTCCTCGGCCAGGTCGCGGATGTGCACCTGCACTCCCCCGGGCATGTCCCAGGAGTAGGGGCAGACGACCCCGACCTTCATCGGCCCGCCCCCCTTCGCACCGTCCGCCGCGAGTCGTCCTCGGGCAGGTCGGCGAGGAACAGCGGCTGGAGCATGTGCCAGTCCTGCGGATGGGCCGCGATCCCGCGGCCGAACTCGTCGGCCAGGGCCTGGGTCACCTGCGCTGTGCGCCCCGCCCCGCGCACGTCGGCCGGCGGCGGGATCTCCTCGTGGAACCGGACGACGAGCCGGTGATCCGGGTCGACGCCCTCGTACCAGAGGCTCACCGGGAGCAGCGCGGACCCCGTGCGCAGGGCCAGCACCGCCGGCCCGGCCGGCATCCGGGTCGCCTCGCCGAACAGCGTGACGTCGATGCCGCGCCGGGACAGGTCCCGGTCGGCGAGCAACGGCACCAGCCGCGGCTCGCGCAGGCGGGCAGCCAGCGTCGTGAAGACGTCGCTGTCACCTCCGGTGAGCGGCAGGATCTCCATGCCGAGGCCTTCCCGGTAGGCCACGAACCGCTCGAACAGCCGCTCCGGCTTGAGCCTTTCGGCCACCGTCGTCACGGGCGCGCCGGTCACACAGCCCCAGGCGCCGGCATGATCCCAGTTGGCCATGTGCGGGAGGGCAGCCACGACGCCCCGTCCGGCTGCGAGCGGGTCGCGCATGAAGTGCTCGCCCTCGACCCGGATCCGCGACACGATCCGGTCGGTGTCCCAGTCCGGCTGCCGGAAGGTGTCGCACCAGTACCGCAAGTAGGACCGCATGCCTTCCCGGGACACCTCCCGCACGGCGGCGTCGTCCGTGGTGCCGATAGCTCGGGCGAGGTTTGCTTCCAGTCGTTGCACGCTCGGCCCACGGCGGCTCCATACCCGGTCGGCGATGACGCGGAACGCCCCGTATGCGGCACGGTCGGGCAGGTGCCGGACGGCCGACCACCCTGCCGTGTAGCCGAGCAGCGTCAGCTTGTCGCGCCCGCTCATACCGGCTCGACCATGGCCTGGCGACGGACGGTCCGTACCCGCTGGAACACGGTCCAGGCGCTGGCCACCGCGAGCAGCCACAACACCGTCTCCAGGACGGCCAGCGGGAGGTCGAACCAGCCCACCAACCCGGTCGTGACCAGCACGGCCACCAGCCGGTCGGCCCGCTCGGCGACGCCGACGTTGGCCGTGTACCCCAACCCCTCGGCCCGCGCCTTCGCGTACGAGACCACCGCACCGAGCGCCAGGCAGGCTAGGCACAGGGCCGCCATCCGGAGGTTGTCGCCGCCGTCGGCGAACCACAACGTGAGCCCGATGAAGATCGCCGCGTCGCCGAACCGGTCCAGCACCGAGTCCAGGAACGCCCCCCACGGTCCCTCCCGCTCGGAGAGCCGGGCCATGATCCCGTCGACGTTGTCGGCGAAGACGAATGCGGTGATGACCAGCGTGCCGACGAAGAGCTCTCCCCGCGGGTAGAAGGCGAGCGCGCCGGCGCACACGCCGAGCGTGCCCACGATCGTCACCGCGTCCGGGCTCACACCCAGCCGGAGCAGGCCCTGGGCGACCGGCGTGAGCAGACGGGTGAAGAACGCGCGGGCGAAACGGTTGAGCATGGTGGAGTAGGTGCTCCGTTTCTCGGGCAGGCAGGCGGCGCCATGCTAGCCGCGGCGCTCTCGCGCCGACCGACGCGGTCCATCTCCGCGAATGGGTCGTCCTGCACTCGTCCACACGCGGAGACGGACCGCGTGAACGCCGCAGCGTCGTCGCCGCTTCCCCTTGTGTCGGATCGCGAGGCGGGCCAGGGTGGTTCTACCAGGCTTGTGAGTGCGCCGGAGCCGTCCTGCCACCACCGGGATGCTCCGGGCGATCTTGACGGAGGCGAATGCCATGGCGGACAAGACCCCAGCGGCGGCCGACGGCACAGGTCCGGCGGCCGACCAGGCCACCGACGGGCAGAACGTGCGCAACGTCGTGCTGGTCGGCCACACCGGAGCTGGAAAGACGACGTTGGTGGAGGCGCTGCTCGTCGCGACGGGGACGATTCACCGGGCCGGGCGGGTCGAGGACGGCACCACCGTCAGTGACCACGACGAGGCCGAACTGCGGCAGCAACGCTCGGTCAGCCTCGCCTTGGCGCCGCTGACCCATCACGGCATCAAGGTCAACCTGCTCGACACACCCGGATACGCCGACTTCGTCGGCGATCTGCGCGCCGGCCTGCGGGCCGCCGACTGTGCCCTGTTCGTCGTCTCGACGGCCGAGGCGATCGACGGCACGACGCGGATGCTCTGGGCGGAGTGTGCGGCGGTCGGGATGCCCCGCGCCGTCGTGCTCACCAAGCTCGACCATCCGCGCTCCGACTACGCCGCCACGCTCGCGGCCTGCCAGGACGCCTTCGGCGAGAAGGTGCTCCCTTTGTACCTGCCGGTCACTGGCGCGGACGGCGGCGCGACGACGGGCCTGATCGGCATGTTGAGCGGCCGGCTGTTCGACTACGGCGGGGGCACGAGGGCGGAGTCCGACCCGGCTTCGGAGGACGGCGACCGCCTGGATGCTGCCCGTGGGAAGCTGATCGAGGGGATCATCGAGGAGTCCGAGGACGAGGGCCTGATGGACCGGTACCTCGGCGGCGAGGAGATCGACCAGAAGGTCCTCATCGACGACCTCGAGCAGGCCGTTTCCACGGGGTCCTTCCACCCGGTGATCCCGGTCTGCTCCGCGACCGGGCTGGGTACTGCCGAGCTCCTGGAGATCGTCACCAGCGCCTTCCCCTCGCCCACCGAGCACCCGATCCCGGAGGTCTACAGCATCGCCGGCAAGACGCGGGAGGGCATCACCTGCGACCCGAACGGCCCGCTGCTGGCCGAGGTCGTGAAGACCACGACCGACGCGTACGTCGGCCGGATCAGCCTGATCCGGGTCTTCTCCGGCACCCTCCGACCCGACCAGACCGTGCACGTGTCCGGCCACTTCCTCGCCGACCGCGGGCACGAGGACCACGACGAGGACGAGCGCATCGGTGCGATCACCTCACCGTTGGGCAAGACCCAGCGCGCCGTCTCGTACTGCGCCGCGGGCGACATCTGTGCGATCGCCAAGCTGTCTCGTGCCGAGACCGGAGACACCCTGTCCAGCAAGGACGACCCACTGGTCATGCGGCCGTGGGAGATGCCCGAGCCACTGCTTCCGGTCGCGATCGTCGCCCACGCGAAGGCCGACGAGGACAAGCTCTCGCAGGGCCTGCAGCGGCTCGCAGCGGAGGACCCGACCCTGCGCATCGAGAACAACCCCGAGACCCACCAGTTGGTGCTCTGGACGATCGGCGAGGCACACGCCGACGTCCTGCTCGACCGGCTGCGCGGTCGTTACGGCGTCGCCGTCGACCAGGTCGACCTGCGGATCCCGCTGCGCGAGACCGTGGCTGGTACCGCGAAGGGCCACGGCCGGCACGTCAAGCAGTCCGGCGGCCACGGCCAGTACGCGGTGTGCGACGTCGAGGTCGAGCCGCTGCCCGAGGGCGGGGGGTTCGAGTTCGTCGACAAGGTGGTGGGCGGCTCGGTTCCGCGCCAGTTCATCCCCTCGGTCGAGAAGGGCGTTCGCGCCCAGATGGAGCGGGGGCCGACGCCGGCCGGCTACCCCATGGTCGACATCAAGGTCACCCTGTTCGACGGCAAGGCGCACAGCGTCGACTCCTCCGACATGGCCTTCCAGACCGCCGGCGGGCTCGGCCTGCGCGAGGCTGCGGCCGCGGCCGGGGTCAACCTGCTCGAGCCGGTCGACGAGGTCGGTGTCCTGGTGCCCGACGACTACGTCGGCGGGGTCATGGGCGACCTGTCCAGCCGGCGGGGCCGGGTGCTCGGCACCGAGCCGGTCGGGGCCGGGCGCACCATGGTTCGGGCCGAGGTGCCGCAGACTGAGATCGTCCGCTACGCGATCGACCTGCGGGCGATGAGCCACGGCACCGGGACGTTCACCCGCACGTTCGCCCGCTACGAGCCGATGCCGCACAACGTCGCCGCCAAGGCCATGTCCAAGGACGTCTAACCCTTTCCCGTTGATCACGTCCACCACCCTGGCGGGTGCTTCACCAGGCGCAGGAACCTGGTGAAGCACCCGTTCGCCTGGTGAAGTAGCCGTCAACGCCCGGTGGGCCAGGTCGAGGCCAGCAGGGTGCGGGTGTCGGCGAGCAGTTGGGGCATGACCTTGGTATCGCCGAGCACCAGCATGAAATTCGCATCGCCGGTCCACCTGGGCACGACGTGCTGGTGCAGGTGGTCCGCCAGCGACCCGCCGGCCACTCCCCCGAGGTTGACGCCAATGTTGAAACCGTGCGGCTGTGACGCCGCCCGGATCGCCCGCAGGGCGTCCCGCGTCATGGTGGCCAGCTCCTCGGACTCGCCCGCGGTCAGCTCATCGAGATCGGCGATGTGGCGGTACGTGACGACCATGAGGTGGCCCGGGTTGTACGGGTGCAGGTTCAGCACGGCGTAGACGTACTCGCCGCGGGCTACGACGAGTCCGCTCTCGTCGTCGAGCGTCGGGATCCGGCACAGCGGGCACCCGTCGCCCTCGTCGCGACCAGCGCCGGGCTCGCCCTTGATGTACGCCATCCGGTACGGCGTCCAGAGCCGCTGCAGCTGGTCGCCGCCAACCTCGTGATCCGCGGCCGTCATAGCTTCTCCAGCTGCTCCACGGCGCGAACGTCCGGAATGACATGCCGCAATGTGCGCACATCGGCAAAGCCGGCATCGGCGGAAACGAGGGCTCTGGCACCGGCGGCCAGCGCCACCGCCGCCAGGACCGCATCGAACGCTCCGAGCCGAGTGCTCTGCCGATAGATCGCCAGTCCAGCGCGGAAGTCGTCCTCCTCCACGATCAGCAGGGGGGACAGCAGGTCGGCGAACTCGGCCGCCAGCGCCGCGGCATCGTCACTACCCCGCCGGCGGGCACGCACATGGGTGAACTCCTGTAAGACCTCCACGGTCGTCGTGGCCTCGAGGTGGTGTTCGCGAACTGCCGTGACGACCTGCCGGCAGGGCGCGCGCAACGGGTGTTCAGCACCAACGGCATAGACCAGCACGGTGGTGTCGAGAACGATCACGAACGCCGTTCCCGCAGCGCGGCAATCTCGTCCAGAAGCTCAGGCACGTCCGGCACATCCATGGGCTCCGCGGCCAGGATGCGGTCCGCAGCAAGTTCCCGCCGACGAGTCGACGACGGCAGTCCGCGATCGATGGCCTCTCGGATCACCGTCGCAACCGAGACGCCGCGTGCCCTCGCATGGGCGACGACACGTTGGTGGCGATCGTCATCCAGGAGGATCTGGAGACGGTGCGTCATCGACATACACATACATTAGCATGTGTAGTTGCGGTCACACCTGGATCCGGCGTTCGACGGCCTCGACGATCTCAGCGACGGCCTCTGCAACCGGCACACCGTTCTTCTGCGAGCCGTCGCGGTAGCGGAACGACACGGCGCCCTTGGCCACGTCGTCGTCGCCCGCGAGGAGCATGTACGGAACCTTCTGCTTCTGCGCGTTGCGGATCTTCTTCTGCATGCGGTCGTCGGACGAGTCGACCTCGACCCGGATCCCCCGCTCACGCAGTGCCGACGCGACGTCCTCGAGGTAGGCCACGTGCTCGTCGGTGATCGGGATTCCGACGACCTGAACCGGGGCCAGCCAGGGCGGAAAGGCGCCCGCGTAGTGCTCGGTCAAGATGCCGAAGAACCGCTCGATCGACCCGAACAGGGCGCGGTGGATCATGACCGGGCGCTGACGCGAGCCGTCGGCCGCGGTGTACTCGAGCTCGAAGCGCTCGGGCATGTTGAAGTCGAGCTGGATGGTCGACATCTGCCACGTGCGGCCGATCGCGTCGCGCGCCTGCACCGAGATCTTCGGACCGTAGAAGGCGGCGCCGCCGGGGTCCGGTACGAGCTCGAGGCCCGACTCCTCGCCGGCCTGGCGCAGGACCTCGGTGGCCTCATCCCAGGCCCGATCGGTGCCGACGTGCTTGTCCGGGTCCTTGGTCGACAGCTCCAGGTAGAAGTCGTCGAGTCCGTAGTCGCGCAGCAGGTCGAGGACGAAGGTCAGCAGCGAGGTGAGCTCGGCGCCCATCTGCTCCTTGGTGCAGTAGATGTGCGCGTCGTCCATCGTCAGCCCGCGGACTCGGGTGAGGCCGTGGACGACGCCGGACTTCTCGTACCGGTAGACGGTGCCGAACTCGAACAGCCGTAGCGGCAACTCGCGGTACGACCGTCCACGGGCCCGATAGATCAGGTGGTGGAACGGGCAGTTCATCGGCTTGAGGTAGTAGTCCTGGCCCGGCTTGCGGATCTCCCCCGTCTCCTCGTCGACGTCGGCGTCGAGGTGCATCGGCGGGTACATGGACTCCGCGTACCACTCCAGATGGCCGGAGGTCTCGAACAGCGTCGCCTTGGTGATGTGCGGGCTGTTGACGAACTCGTAGCCGGCCTGCTCGTGGCGTTCGCGCGAGTAGCCCTCCATGACACGCCGGATGACCCCACCCTTGGGGTGGAAGACCGCCAGCCCGGATCCGATCTCCTCGGGGAACGAGAACAGGTCGAGCTCGGCGCCGAGCCGGCGGTGGTCGCGCTTCTCCGCCTCGGCCAGCCGGTCGAGGTACTGCTTGAGCGCCTCCCCCGATTCCCAGGCGGTGCCGTAGATGCGCTGCAGCTGCGGATTCTGCTCGCTCGCCCGCCAGTAGGCGGCGGCGACCCGCGTCAGCTTGAACGCCGGGATGTGCCGGGTGGTCGGCAGGTGCGGTCCGCGGCACAGGTCCTTCCAGGCCAGCTCACCGTCACGCCGGACGTTGTCGTAGATGGTCAGCTCGCCACCACCGACCTCGACGTCGGCCCCATCGGCGGCCCCTGCCGAGCCCTTCAATCCGATCAGCTCGAGCTTGTACGGCTCGGCGGCAAGCTCCTCGCGCGCCTGGTCGTCGGTCACGACGCGACGCGAGAACGACTGCCGCTCCTTGACGATCTGCAGCATCCGCTTCTCGATGCTCTTCATGTCGTCGGGATGGAACGGCTCGGCGACGTCGAAGTCGTAGTAGAAGCCGTTCTCGACCGGCGGGCCGATACCCAGCTTGGCCTGCGGAAACAGCTCCTGCACCGCCTGGGCCATCACGTGCGCGGTGGAGTGCCGGAGGATCGCGCGGCCGTCCGCTGATCCGATCTTCACCGGTTCGAGGTGGTCTCCGTCGGCCAACGGCCGCGCCAGGTCGACCAACTCCCCGTCGGCCCGGCCGGCGATGACGTCTGGTGCTTCGGCGAACAGGTCGGCAACCGTCGTGCCCGCGTCGACCGATCGCGCGCTTCCGGCGACGACGACGCGGATCTGTGCGGACACGACTGCTCCTTCGTGAGCGGGTTGACCTGGCCGATCGTACCGACGGCCGCCCCATGGCGCCCGGCCGTTTCGGGCTGGCCGACCGTGCGTCCGACGGCTCAGCCCGTCGCCCGGCGACGCCAGAGCACGTTGACGATCTGCCAGCTCCCGTCGGACCGCACCAGCTGCAGGTGGTCGACGTACAGGTGGCACCGGACGGTCGCGACGGCGGTCGTACCGTCGAGGTGCTCGACCACGATCTCGATCTGCCGGTCGGACGAGTCCTCCCGCTGGCCCTCGCCGTCACCGGTGAAGGCGACCATCGACTCCCTCGTCAGCGTCCCCAGCGAACCGTCTGCCTGGATGGACCGCTTCACCAGCTCGGGGTGCAGCGCCCGGGCCATGCGCGCGGGGTCGCCGTCGAACCATCCCTCGACGTAGTCGAGGGCAACCTCAACGACCGCGTCCCGGTCCACGAGAGCGCGCACGTCGTCGCCATCGGCCATGTCTGCCCTCCCGGTTCGGACCTGATGCTACGTAGCCAGACCCTCGACGTCTCGTTGCGGCGTGATGCAGGCGCGGTCACGGCACCCGAGTCGGACGGGCGGCCCATGCCAAAGACACCAGCGCGACGGCCATGAGCGCGGCGGCGAACAACAGCCCCGCGGCGGGCGCGACCGCGGTCCACAACGCACCGGCGACGGCGCTGGCGATGAGGTTGCCGAAGCTCTGCACGCCGGCCAGCAGGCCGAAGGCCGACCCGCGTTCCTCCGCGGGGGCG
Source organism: Jiangellaceae bacterium (assembly GCA_050743075.1). Classification (GTDB taxonomy): domain Bacteria; phylum Actinomycetota; class Actinomycetes; order Jiangellales; family Jiangellaceae; genus JBOGDS01. The sequence goes on from JBOGDS010000007.1 coordinate 54,905, forward strand.
AGGCGAGCGACGGCGGCATGCTCCGCAGTCTCCACGCATCCGATGGCGACGCCCGCGGCGAGGAAGCACGCGGCCAGCAGGGCGACGCTCGAGCCGGTCGTTGCGAATCCGACGTAGGCACCGCAGAAGCACGCCACCCCCGCGGTCAGCACGATCACTGGGCCGCGGCGGTCGACGAGCCTGCCGGCGGGGACGCTGGCGAGCGTCGCGGCCAGGTTGTAGAGAGGAGGCAACCGAGCCCGGCGTACGCCACCACAGCCGCGATCGGCGCGACGAATGCCACCGACAGGGTCAACCACCACCACCGGCCCGGGTACGTCGCGACCGGGGCGACGAGGACGGCGCCGGACAGCCACACCAGGAACAGACCCAGCCATGTTCCGAGCGTGACGGCCGCCCACGGCACGACGACGCGGCGCCACAACGACCGCGCTGTGGAACCGAGCAGCTCCTCGACCCGCCGGCGCCGCTCTCTACCCGCCTGCCACGCGCCCGCCGCCACGACCATCGGGACGAGGACCATCAACATCACTCCCCGCAGGTACTCCGCGAGTGGCGCCCACCGCCCGGCCCAGTCCTCGGTTTCGTTGTAGAGCATGGCTGCACCCGAGATGGCAAACGCGGCTGCCGCCACGGCAGCTACGCCGCGAAGCAGCTCCGTCCGCAGCACCCGCCACGTCAGCCGGGTCACGACAGGTCCGCGGCCAGGGCGGTCAGCGCCTGGTCGTCGCAGTCACCCGCGGCGGCGATGTACCGGCCCCATCCATGCCTTCTGATCCGCCTCGTCCATGGCCTTGAGCCGGTCGAGAGCCTGCAGGACCTCAGGGGTATAACGCCCAACGTCGGTCACCTGAGCGTCTCCCCATGCGTACGCGGTCTCGATGACGAGGTCGTGCCGCTGGTAGGAACCCTCGTCGGCGCAGTCGAACGGCACCTGCCACGAGGCCAGTCCTAGCCCGTAGAGCAACGGGCCAGCAAACGTCCCGGTCAGCGACGCGGTTCCTTGTATCGAAACTGCCAGCGTGTCGGCCGCGAGCAAATTGCCTGACCGCGCGGACGGGCCCGCCGGGCACGCCCTCCCACCTGGCCAGCTCCTGGCGGAAGGGCTCGGTGACGTCGTCGAGCAGGAACGCGTTGATCTGCGTCAGACAGACCTCGGGGGCGTCCTCGGTGCAGACCAGGTCGAGCGCGGTCGGGTCCTGCTGCCAGAAGCCGCCCTGCTGCTGCACCAGCGGAACGGCCCCGGCCAACGCGACCACGGCCGGTATGAGGGCGAGCCATTTCCGCCGTGCGCCCACCACGACCAGAGCGGTGGCGGTCAGGCCGGCGAACCACAGCGCCTGCTGGAACCCGATATCGAGAGGGAGCAGGTACCCCGGCGCGTCGTAGTTGGAGAGCGTCGGCGACAGTAAGACGACGCCGCCGAACCGGCCGCTGTCGATCGCTCCCACCATGAGTGCGTAGCAGGCGATCGCCGCCACCGGTGCGGTCAGCCGTGACGGCACCAACCGCCCGGCCGCCACGCCGAGCGCCGTCAGCGCGGCCAGCCCAGGGAAAGACAGCGCGAGCACCCACCACCAGCCGCCACCGTCGTGCGTCGCCACCGGAGCCACCAGCGCGGCGCCGATGCCGACCACGACGAGCAGCCCCGCGAAGGCGCCCAGCGTCACCGCCGCCCAGCCGACGATGAACGGCTGCCACGGCGCGCGCGAGGTGGAGCCGAGCAGCTCGCCGATCCGTCGGCGCCGCTCCCGGCCCGCCTGCCAGGCACCGACGCGGCGAACGGCATCCAGCGGCCGGCCCAGTCGCCGGCCAGCGAGTAGACTGTCAGCCCGCCGAGCACCAGCGTCGTGAGTGCGGCCACCGGCGCGGCGCCACGCAACAGCTCGACCCGCAGCGCGCGCCACGTCGTCGTCATGCTCACTGCTGACGGGCCGCACGCAGCACGGCCGTGTAGCCACGCTCGATCGCCGTGTCGCCGTCGCCACCGCCGTCAGCACCGGCGGCGACCAGCTCGGTCGGCGTGCCGCGGAAGACCTCGCGCCCGTCGTTGAGCAGCGTCACGTGCGTGCAGGCGGCCGTCACGTTCTCGACGAGATGCGTGGCGACGAGGACGCACGCGTCGACGCCGATCTGGCGCAGCAGCTCGCGGAACTCGACGCGCTGCTCGGGGTCCAGGCCCGCAGTCGGCTCGTCGAGCAGCAGCAAGTCAGGGGCGTTGACGATCGCCTGCGCGATGCCCGCGCGCCGCAACATGCCGCCGGAGAGCCGCTTCAGCTTGTCATCGGCGCGATCGGAGAGGCTGACCCGCTCGATCGCCCGGTCGACGGCGAGTGGCACCGACGCCGCTGGCATCTCCTTGAGCCACGCGAAGTACTCGACGAACTCCCGCACCGTGAACCGCGGGTAGTAGCCGAACTGCTGCGGCAGGTAGCCAAGCCGCCGGCGCACGTGTCGCAACGACGAGTGGTCGGCAAGGGCCCGCTCGAAGATCGAGACCTGCCCAGAGGTGGGCTTTGCCACCGTCGCCAGTACCCGCATCAGGGTGGTCTTCCCAGCCCCGTTCGGCCCCAGGAGCCCGTGGACGCCGGTGCCCAGATCGAGGTCGATCCGGTCCAGGGCCGTCCGGTTCTTGAAGCGGACGACGAAGTCGCGGACCTCGATGTGCGTACCGATGAGGGTCAATGCGTTCACTCAGGCCTCGATTCGGCTACAGGTCGACAGGGGCATGACGTTGAACGAATCCCTACGGGCGACGACGACGGCCGCGGCCACGGCACTGACGGCAAGCCAGCCGGCCACGGCGTCGGCTTCCAGCAGCACTGGCACCGACTGTGTCGCGGCGGGCGCGCCGACAGCGACGAGCCACGCAACGCCCACCAAGACCGCAGCACGTACGAGACCCGTGACCGACCCCAGGGCCAGCGTCACCAGGGTGAGCGCCAGGCAGGCGAGCAGCCACACGACCGGTGACCCCGCATCGGACCCGACACCGGCGACCAGCGCGGCGGGAACGCTCACCGCGAGCACGGCCGCCGTCCGGACCAGGACGAGCCGAAGCCCTCCGGCCGGCGTCGACGCGATGATCTCGTGCGCGTCGTCGAGCCCGGAGCCGTACGAGGCCGCCACCCCGAGGACGGGGAGCAGCGGTCCCAGGACGGCGATCCACGGGATCGGCCCGCCATGGCGGGCAACGTCGATCAACGGGACTGTCCAGTCCAGAACCGTGGCGAGCGCCAGCACGACGGCGATCGCGAGCAGCCAGGCACCACGGGCCGAGGGTCCAGAGGCGAGCATCATCCTCAGCCGGCGCCGCCCGGTCCCGGCGTAGACCGCACCCTGGGGTGCCAGGCGGTGGCCCACGGCCAGCCACGCCCGCTCGGCCGATGCCGCCAGCTCGGTGCCGTCCGTCGCGGCGGCGACCGCCTCCTGACACGCCGCGCACGCGACGAGGTGGGCCTCGACCGACCAGGCGTCGGCGTCGGCGATCCGGCCGGATACGTAGGCGCCCACGGCCTGCTCCGGGATGTGCCACGTCATGCCAGCGCCTCCCTCAGTTGACGTCGCGCCCGCATCGAACGGGACTTCACGGTTCCCTCCGGTACGTCCAGCAGGACGGCCGCCTCGCGCACCGACAGGCCGTCGAGCACCGTCGCCTGCAAGACCGCCCGCAGTTCGGGGGACAGCCGGTCGAGCGCCTGGGCAAGCCGAGCGTCGTACGAGGACCCGAGCGCCTCCTGCTCGGCCGATGGCGCGAACACGACTTCCTCGTACGGCTCAGCTACAGTTCTCGCCCGAACCGCCCGGCGGCGGTGGGCGTCGATCAGCCGGTGCGTCGCGATCGACCACAGCCAGCCCCCCGCTTGCTCCGTTCCCCATACGACGCTGCAGCGCGCCAGACGGCCAGCAAGGTCTCCTGCAGGACGTCCGCGGCCAGGTCGGCCTCGCCGCACCGCCGCCGCAGGCGGATCAACAACCACGGCGCATGGCGGGCGTAGTACTCCTCGAAAGCCCGCCGGTCGCCGCCACCGACGAGCCGGAGCAGCTCGTCGTCGGAGCGCTGGCCAATCATGTCAGGTAGAGACGCAGCCTCGGCGCCATCGGTTCTCCCTTCCGCCCTCGCGTGGTCGACCGAAGGGTTTCATGGGTCCGCGAGGCGGCTGGTACCGTATTGGGCCGTTGCGCCGTTAGCTCAATTGGCAGAGCAGCTGGCTCTTAACCAGCGGGTTCGGGGTTCGAGTCCCTGACGGCGCACTACTGCTGACCTGCGACTTTCGCCTTCCAGGCGGAGCCGCAGCGTCGCCTACAGCACCAGGCTGTAGAAGCGGAAGAAGTCGTTCTCCAGCGGCAGGATCTCGACATCGGTGAAGCCTGCCTCACGCGCGTACGCCCGCAAAGTCTCCGGACGCATGACCGTCCCAGTCCCGACCGACGGCTGGTGGGAGAGCCCGTCGGGCAGGCAGCAGGTGATGCTCCAGCCGTACATCAGCCGTTCGACATCGTCACCGGGAGCGGTGAACTGCTCGGCGACCCGTTCGTCGACGACCAGTACGGTTCCACCCTCGGCGCACAGCGAGCGCATCGTGGCAAGTACCGAGACCGGGTCCGCCAGGTCGTGGATGCACTCGATGGCGCAGACGACCTGGTAGCCACCGCCGGCAACGACCTGCGCTGCGTCGGTGGCGTGGAAGGTGACGCGGGTGTCCACGCCGGCCTCGGCGGCGCTGCGGCGGGCCGTCTGGATCGAGGGCTCGTCGAGGTCGAAGCCGTCGACGCGGGCGTCCGGATAGCCCAGGGCGATGCCGATCGACGACCAGCCGGTGCCGCAGCCCACGTCGGCGACGCGGCCACCCGCGCGCAAAGCGGCATCGACGGCCGGGATCGCGGGCAGGTACTCGCCCGCCAGTGGGCCGAGGAACAGCGGCCGGTTCGCGGCCGACTGAGCCTCGCGAGCATCGGTGCCGAACTGCTCCCAACCGACTCCCCCGCCGGTGCGGTAAGCCTCTACCAGAGCGTCGAACTGCTTGCTCGTGGCCCCGACGAGCCGGGCGAGCGGCAGGACGTGGTTCAGGCTCAACTCGTCGGTCAGGACCTCGGCGTGTGCCGCGGGCAGGATGAAGCGCCGGTCGGCTGCCGGGGCGGCGGCGTCCGCCACGTCCAGGTACCCGCACACCGCCTGGTGCTCGAGCCACTCCCGCGCGTAGCGCTCGGCGGTACCGGTGCGGTGGGCCAGATCGGCCGACGTGGCCGCTCCGTCCGCGGCCAGCGAGCGGTAGTAGCCGAGCCGGTCGCCCAGGTACATGGCCTGAACCTGTTGCGCCCCGAGAACGGCGTCGAAGACCCGTTCGGCGAACGCGTCGCCCGTCACGCTGCCCGACTCTGCTGCGGTCTCGTCATGCGTCGTCATGTCCGCCATGATCCCGTACGCGACCCGCTGCCGTGTTGCGAGTCTCCCCCGCGAGCAAGCTCTCCCGGGCCGGCTCAGCCAGTGGACGAGGACGGCTGCGAGGAGTCGCTGTCGTGCGCGGTCGCGACGGCCGCCACGGCGTCGGACAGGTCGTCGTGATGGTCGAGCAGCACGTCCAGCCGGGTGATCTCCAGGACCCGCCGGACCGGCGGCCGGGCCCGGGCGACGACCAGCGCGCCACGGGTCTCCGTGGCCGCGTGGTAGGCCACCACCAAGGCCGACAGACCTGTCGAGTCGAGGAACCCGACCTCGGCCAGGTCAACCATCAGACGTCGCTCGCCCAGCTCGATCCGGTCGAGAAGATGATCACGCAGCACGGGCGCGGTGGTGAGGTCCACGTCGCCACTGACCGCCACCACCAGGCAGCCTTCGATGCGGCTGTCGCGCAGCCGGAACCGAGCGCTCACCGGCGATGCCTCAATGGACGGAACTGACAACGCATGTGCGTCATGATGGCCACCTTCAGCAGGGAGTGGCCACGAGGCGCAGCAGCCACCGGTCGAAGGCTGTGTGCCCAACCCGGGGCCCCATGAGACCCGAGAAACGCCAGCGCGTCAATGCTTCGCACTATGCCGGGGCGGGACGAGACCATCACCCTGCGCCGCCCGGTCGACCACCTCCTGTGCAATCACCCGCAGCTTCACGTTGCCGTTCTGGGATGCGGTCCGCAGCACGTCGAAGGCCTGATCGGGCGGGCAGCCGCGGTGGGCCATCACGACGCCCACAGCCTGGTCGATAGTCGCCCGCGACGTGAGCGCTGTACGCAGCTGCTCGTTCAGGACGACCTGGTCCCGGTGCCGTACCGCGCCGGTCACGACGATCGAGCAGTGCCCGGCCACGAGGCGGGCGAGCACCCGCGTGTGTCCGTCGAACGCCGCCTCGTCCTGCGAGTACATGTTGAGCGCGCCCACCATCTGCTCGTCCACGTCGAGGGGTATCGACAACACGGACTGGATCCCGTGCGCGAGCATCTGGATGCGGTAGAAGCCCCACCGCTCGTCGTCGACCAGATCCGCGGTTGTCACCTCCCTGCCCACCGTCGCCTGGAGGCACGGCCCATCGCCGTACTCGTACTGCAGGAGGTCGAGCTCGCGCGCCGTCTCGGTCGCCAGGGCGACGCTGCGAGGTACGCCGTCGCGGACCAACCCCCACGTCACGCCAGGAAGGCTCGCTCACCGGACTGCCACATCGACATCGTGCCCTGACCCTGGTCCGATGAACCGCACGGTTGGGGCGGCGATCCGCGCTGGTCGCCTGTTCTGGTCTCGCGCTGACGCCGATCAGTGGGCGGGAGTGTCCGATCCGCCGCGGCGACCGGCATCTTCCATGGTTGCCTCGAGCGCTTCACTGACGTCGTCGTGCACAGGGAGAACCCGGTTCAGGCCACACGCCTCGACGATTCGTCGCACCGACCGGCGGCCGACCAGGCGCACGCTGCCGCCTCCAGTCGCCGCTTCCTGATGGGCGGCCAGGACCGCCGACAAGCCGGTCGAGTCGATGAAGTCGATCCGATGAAGATCGACCACGAGCCGTCTCTGACCGAGAGCCAACTGCCCGAGAAGTTGATCGCGAAGGACCGGCGCGGTAGAAACGCCGAGTTCGCCCGCGACTCGGACGATGACGCACACACCCAGACTCTGCAGCCGTATCTCCACGCGATCCTTCAGCACCGTTCCGACCTCCTGCGGAACCAACCTCCGGCGGTCGCTGCCGTTGCGTGCGGTCATGACTACCCGATTCGACACCAGACGTCAACCACCCTGTCAAGGCGCGTCGCTAGTTGTTGACCGACCGGATCACCGACCGCAGCATCCCGGATGCCGCGCGTCCGGTCACGGCGCGCGCCGCCAGGAGGGCGGCCCGCGCCGCGTTGGCGCCGCAGGCGCCATGGACGCCGCCGCCGGGATGCGCAGAGGCTGACGCCAGGAAGAGCCGCTCGACGGGCGTCTCGGCACGGCCGAGCCCCGCCCACGGGCGGAACACGAGTTGGTGGAACGGTTGCGCCGTCCCAGCGTTGATCGCCCCTCCGACCAGCGACCGGTTGTGCTGCTGCAGGTCCGCCGGTCCCTGGACGTGCCGGGCCAGGACGAGGTCGGCGAAGCCGGGAGCGTATCTCTCGAGAACCGACTCGACCCGACGGACCTGCTCGGCGACCACGGCATCGTCGTCGGCTGCGGCTCCCGGCAGGTGGGTATAGGCCCACAGCGACTCGGTCCCGGCCGGTGAGCGGGTCGCGTCCGCCGTCGTCATCTGGCCGACCAGCAGGAACGGCTCGGCCGGTACCTCACCGCGAGCCAGCGACGACGAAAACGACGTCAGCCCGTCCAGATCGGCGCCGACGTGCAGCGTTCCGGCGGCTCGTGCGGCCTCGGCCCGCCAGGGCACCGGCCCGGACAGCGCGTAGTTCACCTTGAGCGTGGCGTCATCCCAGGGGTACCGGTCCATCATTCGCCGCGCCGCCGCCGGCAGGACGTCGAGGGACACGAGATCGCCGAAGAGGATGGGCGCCGGCACGTCGGCGAGCACCGCACGCGTTGCCCGGACCGCGCCGTCCGCGGTGCGCACACCGAGCGCCCGGCCCGCTCGGACGACCACCTCCTGGACCGGGGCATCGGTGACGAGGACCGCTCCGGACTTCTCGGCCCGGCCGGCCAGCGCGTCGGCCAGCCGCCCGGCCCCGCCGTGCGGCACCGGGAAGCCGAAGTCCTGGGCGAGCATGCCCAGCAGCCAGCCGTAGATCCCTGATCCGGCGCTGTCCGGCGACAGATCCGCGTGCAGGGCGTTCCCTGCCAGCAGCAACCGGGCGCCGTCGCCGTCGAACTCCTCGTCGGCCAGCCTGCGGACGGGCAGGACGGCACGTCGGGCCAGACGCGCGACCCCGGACGGCCCCAACAGGCGGGCCAACCGGCCGCCGGCTCGCACCGGCGGGAACGGCCTGAACAGCGCATCCAGCAGGTCGTCGCGGACCGCCTGCCACTCGTCGAACAGCGCCCGCCACCGCGCCGCGTCGGCGGCGGCGAACTCGCCCACCGAGGCCGCTGTCGTCTCGACGTCGCGCGAGAGCGTCACGCAACGGCCGTCCGGCAGGGGATGGGCCAGCACCAGCGGTGCATGCTCCCACTCCACCTCGAGATCTAACTCGCGGAGGACCGGGGACGCCGCCGCCAGCGGGTAGAACGCGCTGCACAGGTCGACCACGAAGCCCGGCACGGTCGTCTCCGCACTGCTCACGGCGCCGCCGAGGTGGTCCTCAGCCTCCAGGACGACGACGTCCCATCCCGCGTCGGCGAGAACATTGGCCGCGACGAGTCCATTCGGGCCCGCACCGACGACCACGGCGTCGGCGGATGTCGGAAGCGCCACGCAGGTCCTCCTCACCGTGGGTTCGACGGCGGCGGCCTCGGTGGACGCCGGCAACGCCGATCCCACCATCTTGTGCAGGGAGATGCACGTCATGAGTGCTCGGTTGACGTTGAGAGCCCTCCACAAGGTGGCTGCGGGTCAGGGCTTCTCGGCGGGAACGGCGACGGCCTCGCGCAGCAGCCGGCGGGCGACGGTCAGTTGGTCGTCGGGCTCGAGTCCTGGCAGGTCGCCGACCCTGACCGGCGCTCCAACCAGCAGGGAACGCAGCGCGGGTTCGCAGACAGCTGGGAACGTGATCGTCCGGTCCGCAAGCTGAAGTGCGATCCGGACCTCATCGGCCGGAGTGATCCGCCAGCGCAGACCAGTGCGCACAGCGAGCACGTCGTCCACGTCGAGATCCGCCATCGCCGCAGCCTGGGCGACCGGCCGGATCGGAGCGGGGCGGGTACCCCGCCACTCGCGGCGGCGCAGTCGGGTCGCCACGGCGTCAGGGTCGGCCCGGGCCAGCCACGCCCGCAACGCGTCGACGGTCGCGTCGAGCTCAGGCGCCAGCGCGGTGGGGTCGGTGAGGTCGAGGCCGAACGGGAAGCCCGCGCGTAGCGACGGCTCGTCCGCGGCCAGCGCCAGCAGCGCTTCGACGACCGCATATCGGTTCGTGCTCCGGACTGCCAGCGTGAGGTGCAGCGACCGCTCGCCCAGTGCCTCTGCCGTGTGCAGCCAGCCGCGCGGCAGGTAGAGAGCATCGCCGGGCTCGAGCACCACGTCGTGGACGGGCGGCGACTCGGCGGCCGCGCCGACCTCGTCCGCCCGACCATCCCAGGCCTGGCGCTCCAACGGGTCGGGGAGCACCGGCTCGTAGACCCGCCAGCGCTTGCGACCGTCCACCTGAAGGACGAACACGTCGTGCGTGTCGTAATGGGTGGCGAACCCACGGTTGCCGGTCGGCGTGAGGTAGGCGTTCACGCCGACCGGGGCGACAAGCTCGCCCGCCAGCCGGCCGGCGAAGTCGATCAGCGGCGGCCAGAGCCGGTGCAGCCCCTGCAGCACCAGCGTCGCGCCATCGGCGTAGCGCGCGAGAACCTGCTCGTCCACCACCTGGTCGGCGATCTCGGCGCCCGCTCCTCCGCTGCCGGTGAACTCCGCCGCAGGCAGGACGCGTCCCTTCTGCGCGATCCGCAGGAACGGTGTGCGCAGACCGCGCCGGCTCAGCACCTCGTCCGCATCGTCGGGGCTCAGCAGGTCCGCGAAGCCGGCCGGCTCTCCGGACGCAGCGATCAGTCCGGCCGCGCGGGAGAGCAGCGGCTCACGGCCCCAGTGGCGCTCCGCGAACTCCTCGGGGTCGACGTGGATGCAGCGGCGCAGCGC
>JBOGDS010000008.1:0-62986 GCA_050743075.1 Jiangellaceae bacterium
CAAGAAGTTCGTGCGCATGGTCCAAGCCCACTGGGACGGCATCGTTCAGTGACACCGCACCCGCGCCAGCAACGGCATCCTGGAGGGCACCAACAGCCTGGTGCAAGCGGCCAAGCGCAAGGCCCGCGGCTACCGCAGCAAGCACAAGATGATCACCATCATCAACCTCATCGCCGGCCGGCCGCCCCCACCCACAATCCACACGATCTAGCGAGGAGCCGATGTCTGGAACGTGCCCCGCGCCCGCGTTGCCGTGTGAGCGTGGGGAAGGTCACGCAGCCGGCTGCCGCGCTGCTCACTACCGTGTGAGCCATGACCGACGACGGCGCCCACACGGAGTCCGGCCTGCCGTTCGAGCCGGTCTACGGGCTGGAGGCGCTGTCGGGCTGGGATGCGGAGCGCCGCCTCGGCGCGCCGGGCGAGTATCCGTTCACGCGCGGCGTCTACCCGACGATGTACACCGGCCGGCCGTGGACGATGCGACAGTACGCGGGGTTCGGCACGGCGGCCGAGTCCAACCGGCGTTATCACCAGCTCGTCGCCGCCGGAACCGGAGGGCTCTCCGTCGCGTTCGACCTGCCCACGCAGATGGGTTACGACTCCGACGCGCCTGCCGCCCACGGCGAGGTCGGCAAGGTCGGCGTCGCGGTCGACTCGGTCGACGACATGCGGACGCTGTTCGACGGCATCCCGCTCGACCGCGTGTCGACCTCGATGACGATCAATGCGCCGGCTGCGCTCCTGCTCCTGCTGTACCAGCTCGTGGGCGAGGAGCAGGGGGTGACGGGTGCGAAGCTGACCGGCACCGCCCAGAACGACGTTCTCAAGGAGTACATCGCCCGCGGCACGTACATCTACCCTCCGGCCGCGTCGCTGCGCCTGACCAGCGACATCTTCGCGTACTGCCGGCGGGAGCTGCCGCGCTGGAACACGATCTCGATCTCGGGCTACCACATGGCCGAGGCCGGGGCCACGCCCGTCCAGGAGGTGGCGTTCACGCTGGCCAACGGCCGGGAGTACGTCCGGGCAGCCCTATCGGCCGGACTCGGGGTGGACGAGTTCGCCCCCCGGCTTTCGTTCTTCTTCGTGTCTCGGACGACCTTGCTCGAGGAGGTCGCGAAGTTCCGGGCGGCCCGACGGATCTGGGCCCGGGTCATGCGCGACGAGTTCGGCGCGGCGGACCCCCGGTCGCAGATGCTGCGGTTCCACACCCAGACCGCAGGCGTGCAGCTCACCGCGCAGCAGCCGGAGGTCAATCTGGTGCGGGTTGCGGTCCAGGGGCTCGCCGCGGTGCTCGGCGGGACCCAGTCGCTGCACACCAACGCCTACGACGAGGCGATCGCCCTGCCGACCGAGAAGGCGGCCCGGCTCGCGCTGCGGACCCAGCAGGTACTGGCCTACGAGACCGACGTGACCCGCACCGTCGACCCGTTCGCGGGTTCGTACGTCGTCGAGTCACTGACCGACGACCTGGAGACCGCCGTGCTGGACCTCATGACCCGGGTCGAGGACCTCGGTGGCGCCGTCCACGCGATCGAGCGCGGCTTCCAGAAGAGCCAGATCGAGCACTCCGCGTACGTGGTCGCCAAGGAGATCGACTCCGGCGAGCGCACGGTCGTCGGGGTCAACCGGTTCACCACCGACGGAGACGAGCCGTACGAACCGCTGAAGGTCGATCCGGCCATCGAGGAGGCGCAACGGGTTCGGCTGGCGAAACTGCGCGAGAACCGGTCCGGCAACGAGGTCACCCGTGCGCTCGACGCCCTCCGAACCGCCGCCGCCGGCACGGCCAACGTGCTCGACCCGATGCGCGGCGCGCTGGCGGCGCGCGCGACCGTGGGCGAGGTCTGCGACGCCCTGCGCGAGGTCTGGGGCGTCTACGAGCCGCCGGCCGCCTTCTGAAGGCGTCCCGGCGCTAGGTCACAGGTCGGCATCGAGGTCCCCGAGCGGGCGGGACGACCCACGCTGACCTATATCCTTACCGCCCAGATTGACAACCGGCGGGGCATGGAGGGGCATGTGAACAGGAAACTTCGACTTGCCGCGGTGGTCGGTGCCGTGGCGCTGTTCGCCGCGGCATGTGGCGACGCACCCGAGGACGACGAGCCGGCGACAGGTGGCGAACCGACCGAGGAGACGACCGACTTCCTCGGCTGCATGGTCACCGACTCCGGCGGCGTCGACGACCGGTCGTTCAACGCATCGGCCTGGCTGGGCCTCCAGAACGCCGAGTCCGAGCTGGGGATCGAGGCCGACTTCGTCGAGTCCAACGCCGAGACCGACTTCGTGCCCAACGTCGACCAGATGGTCGCCCGCGACTGCGGCATCATCATCACGGTCGGCTTCCTGCTTGGCGACGCCACCGCCGCCGCAGCCACGGCCAACCCGGAGGAGCAGTTCGCGATCGTCGACTTCGGCTACGACCCACCGATCGACAACGTCAAGCCGCTGATCTTCGACACCGCACAGGCCGCGTTCCTCGCTGGGTACCTCGCAGCGGGCATGACCGAGACGGGCACGGTCGCCACGTTCGGCGGTATCAACATCCCCACGGTCTCGATCTTCATGGACGGCTTCGCCGACGGCATCGCGCAGTTCAACGAGACCAGGGGCGAGGACGTCCAGCTGCTCGGCTGGGACAAGGAAGCGCAGAACGGGTCGTTCACCGGGGACTTCCAGAACCAGGCCAACGGCCAGAACCTCACCAACACCTTCATCCAGCAGGGTGCGGACATCGTCCTGCCGGTGGCGGGTCCGGTGGGTCTGGGGGCAGCGGCCGCCGCCGAGGCAGCGGGTAACGTCAAGATCATCTGGGTCGACTCCGACGGTTTCGAGTCCGCGTCCCAGTACGCTCCGCTGTTCCTCACCAGCGTGGTCAAGCGCATCGACAACGCCGTGCTCGCCGCCACCGAGGGAGCCGTCAACGAGGAGTTCAGCGCCGACCCGTACGTCGGCACGCTGGAGAACGAGGGCGTCGGCATCGCGCCGTACCACGACTTCGAGGACCAGGTGCCCGACGAGCTGAAGCAGGAGATCGGCGATCTGCGCCAGCAGATCATCGACGGTGAGCTCACCGTCGAGTCGCCGTCGTCGCCGGTGGGTGGCTGACTCTCCCGAGCTGATGTGAGCCATCGGGGGCCCGTAGGCGGTACCGTCCGGATCGAGCGAGCCTGCCACGGGCCCCCGTCATGCCGCGACCACGAGGGGCGGGTCGCGTCGGAGGGAGGCGACCCGCGCTGAAGCTCCAGCTGCGTGGCATCACCAAACGCTTCGGCGCCCTGGTGGCCAACGACCGCATCGACCTCACCGTCGAGCCGGGAGAAATCCACGGCCTGCTCGGCGAGAACGGGGCCGGTAAGAGCACGCTGATGAACGTCCTCTACGGACTGCTCCAGCCCGACGAGGGCGAGATCCTCGTCGACGGGAAGCCGCTTCGCATCGACGGCCCTGGCGATGCCGTCGCCGCCGGCATCGGGATGGTCCACCAGCACTTCATGCTGGTCCCCGTGTTCACGGTCGCGGACAACGTCATGCTTGGCTACGAGCGCACCCGCGGCCGTGGGTTCCTCGACCATGCCGCGGCACGCAGGCAGGTCGAGGACCTCTCCGCCCGCTTCGGGTTCGACGTCGACCCCGACGCCCTGGTGGAGGACATCCCGGTCGGCGTACAGCAACGGGTCGAGATCATCAAGGCGCTCGCCCGCGAGGCGAAGGTGGTCATCCTCGACGAGCCGACCGCGGTACTCACACCCCAGGAGACCGACGAGCTCATCGGCATCATGCGCGAGCTCAAGAGCTCCGGCACGTCCATCGTTTTCATCACCCACAAGCTGCGGGAGGTCCGCGCGGTCGCGGACCGCATCACCGTGATCCGCAGCGGCGCCGTCGTCGACACCGTCGCGCCGGACACGACCGAGACCGAGCTGGCCTCCCTCATGGTGGGGCGTACCGTGCAGCTCACCGTCGACAAGGAGCCGTTCGCTCCCGGTGATCCCGAGCTCGTCGTGACCGACCTACGCGTCGTCGACGACCTCGGCCACGTCAAGGTCGACGGCCTCTCCTTCGACGTGCGCCACGGCGAGATCGTCGCGCTGGCCGGTGTGCAGGGCAACGGCCAGACCGCCTTGGTCGAGGCGCTGCTCGGGCTGCAGGACGACGTGTCCGGCTCGGTCAAGCTGAACGGGCGCGAGCTGCTCGGCGAGTCGGCCAAGGAGATCATCGACGACGGTGTCGGCTATGTTCCGGAGGATCGTTCGCACGACGGGCTGATCGGCTCGTTCACCGTCGCGGAGAACCTCGTACTCAACCAGCACGACCGGGCGCCGTTCGCCAACGGCATCTCGATGTCGCCCGCCAAGGTCAGGAGCAACGCGGTCGCCCTGGTCGAGGAGTTTGACGTCCGCACCCAGGGCGTCGAGGCGCCGGCGTCGTCGCTGTCCGGTGGCAACCAGCAGAAGCTGGTCATGGCCCGCGAGCTGTCCCGTCCGCTGGAGCTGTTCGTAGCCTCGCAGCCGACCCGGGGCGTCGACGTCGGCTCTGTCGAGTTCCTGCACAACCGGCTCGTCGCGGAGCGCGACCGCGGCACGCCGGTGCTGATCGTCTCGACCGAGCTCGACGAGGTCCTCGGCGTCGCCGACCGGATCGCCGTCATGTACCGCGGCCGCATCGTCGGGATCGTCGGGCCGGACACCTCGCGCGATGTGCTCGGCCTGATGATGGCCGGGGTGCCGCTCGAGGAGGCCAGGCAGGCCGCGGCAGAGCGCGGCCCCACGGCGCTCACCGCTCAGGACGAGGCCCCGGACACCGCACCCATGCAGCAGGAGCACCGCGTGGAGACCTGGGGAGGTGAGCCGTGACGGGTACCGCAACGACGCAGCCGCCCCCACCACCGGCGCCGGCGGACCAGCCGGCGGCCGCGGCCGGGCGGGGCCGGCAGGTGCGCGACACGGTGGTCCTCACGGCCTTGTCGGTGCTGCTCGCCCTCATCGTCGGGGCCGTGCTCATCATCGTCGCGGATTCGGACGTCCAGGACGCTGCGTCGTACTTCTTCTCCGCCCCCGGCGACACGCTGCGAGCCGCGTGGGACGCGGTCTCCAGCGCGTACGTAGCGTTGTTCCAGGGTGCCATCGTCGATCCGACGGCGAGCACGGCGACCGCCCTATTCCGTCCGTTCACCGAGTCGCTGGTCTTCGCCATCCCGCTGATCGCCGCCGGCATGTCCGTTGGGCTGGCCTTCCGGGCGGGTCTGTTCAACATCGGTGCCGAGGGCCAGATCATCCTGGGCGCGATCGGCGCGGCCTGGGTCGGCTTCGCGCTCGACCTGCCGCCGGTCGTGCACGTGGTGCTGGCGCTGCTGGGTGGTGTCGTGTGCGGCGCCGTCTGGGGAGGTATCCCCGGATTCCTCAAGGCCCGGACGGGTGCCCACGAGGTCATCACCACGATCATGCTCAACTACATAGCGCGGTTCCTGGTGTTGTACCTGCTGTCGACAACCGCCTTCCAACGTCCGGGTCGCACCGACCCGATCAGCCCGCAGGTCGACGACAATGCGGAGCTGCCGCTGCTGCTCGGTGACTGGTCGCGGTTACACGCCGGTCTGCTGGTCGTGCTGGCCACGGCCGCCGGAGTGTGGTGGCTGCTCAACCGCAGCACGGTCGGCTTCAAGCTCCGCGCCGTCGGCGCGAACCCCTGGGCCTCTCGGACCGCCGGCATCCGCACCGGCATGACCACGTTCGTCGCGATGGCCATCGCCGGTGGCCTGGCCGGCCTCGCGGGCGCGTTCCAGATCCTCGGCACCGAGAAGTCGTTGACAGGTGGCGTCTCCGCTGGCATCGGCTTCGACGCGATCACGGTGGCGCTGCTCGGCCGAGGCAACCCGGTCGGCATCGTGCTGGCCGGCATCTTGTTCGGCGCGCTGCGGGCCGGGGGCGTCACCATGCAGGCGCGCACCGGCACCCCCATCGACATCGTGCTCGTCGTGCAGTCGCTCATCGTGCTGTTCATCGCGGCGCCGCCGTTGGTGCGGGCGATCTTCCGGATCCGGACACCCGGCGCTGGCGGGACGCTGCAGGTGTCGAAGGGGTGGAACGCGTGAGCGCGACGATGACGACACCGTCGGTGCCGTCCGCTGCACCGGAGCCGCCAGCCGTCACCGAACGTCCGCCCAGTTGGCGGGTGCCGATCACGCTGGCAGTCTTCGGCGCCTTCGCCCTGGTCGTGTTCGGCCTCGGTGCCGACTCGGGCCAGACCAGCACCTTCGGTATCACGCTGGGCTCGGAGGCGTTCGAGATCGCGCCGGTGGAACTGCCCACCCGGGCGACGGCGATCGTGCTGTCGGTGGCGTGCCTCGCCCTGGCCGGGTTCGCAGCGCTGCGCGTCAACCGTCGGCAGCGCATCCCGCTCTGGGTGACCATCGGTTTCGCCGCCCTGTGGATGCTGGCGTTTCTGGTCTGGGCCATCGTCGGAAACACCGTGTCGCTCACCGGCCTGCTCCGGGGTACCGTGCTGCTGGCCGTCCCCCTGGTGTTCGGTGCGCTGTCCGGGGTGCTGTGCGAGCGGGCGGGCGTCATCAACATCGCGATCGAGGGCCAGCTGCTCGCGGGTGCCTTCCTCTCCGCCGTCGTCGCCAGCCTCACCGACAGCCTGTGGGTCGGGCTGGTGGCCGCGCCGCTGGCCGGGCTGCTGGTCGGGATGCTGCTCGCCCTGTTCGCGATCCGCTACGTCGTCGACCAGATCATCGTCGGCGTCGTCCTCAACGTCCTGGTCATCGGGCTGACCGGGTTCCTGTACGGGCGGCTGCTCGCGCCGGATCAGGACGTCTGGAACCAGCCCGGGAGGTTCGATCGGATCAAGATCCCCGTGCTGGGCGACATCCCGGTCCTGGGCCCGGTGCTGTTCGACCAGTCGATCATCGTCTACCTCATGTACGCAGCCGTCGTGGTCGTGCAGGTCGCGCTGTTCCGGACCCGCTGGGGGCTGCGGGTGCGGGCCGTCGGGGAGCACCCGACCGCAGCCGACACGGTCGGCATCCGGGTCAACCGCACCCGGGTCAAGAACGTGCTGATGGGCGGCGCCATGGCCGGCGTCGGCGGCGCGTTCTTCACCCTCGGGTCGGTTGGGGCGTTCGGCCGGGAGATGACGGCCGGGCAGGGGTTCATCGCGTTGGCCGCCATGATCTTCGGGCGCTGGTCGCCCGTCGGGGCCCTGTTCGCCGCTCTGCTGTTCGGCTTCGCCAACAACCTGCAGGGCGTTCTCGGTGTCATCGGCACCCCGATCCCGAGCGAGTTCATGCTGATGGCGCCCTACCTCGCGACGATCTTCGCCGTCGCCGGCCTCGTGGGCCGGGTGCGGGCACCTGCGGCCGACGGCCAGCCCTACGTGAAGGCGTGAACGCGTGGGTGAACCGGTCGACTGGGACGTCCTGCGGTCCGCCGCTGCGGAGGTCGTCGAGCGGGCTTACGCGCCGTACTCCCGCTTCCCGGTCGGCGCGGCCGCCCTGGTGGACGACGGGCGGGTCGTCGTCGGCTGCAACGTCGAGAACGCGGCCTACGGCGTCGTGCTGTGCGCCGAGTGCGGCGTGGTGTCGTCATTGCATGCCGGCGGCGGCGGCCGGCTGGTCGCGATCACCTGCGTCGGCGGTCACGGGCAGCGGCTGATGCCGTGCGGGCGGTGCCGCCAACTGCTCTGGGAGCACGGTGGCCCCGACCTGCTGGTCGACAGCCCCGAAGGGGTGCTGCCGATGAGCGAGGTCCTGCCTCAGGCCTTCGACGCGGAAGACCTCCGGACGTGACCACGGACGGCGGCCGCGCTCCCGTGCCGCGTGCGGTGGGCTACGTGGCGCTGGTCATGGTCGTCGTGGGTGCCGTCGCGATCGCTGCCGGAACGATCGGCGTCTCCGACGAGTCGACCGGACGGGCGTTGGCCAGCATGGGCGTGATGGCCACCGGGGCCGTATTGCTCGTGGTCGGATGGCAGCTGCGTCGGGGAGAACGCTGGGCATACCAGGCGGCCGTGGTCGTGCTTGCGCTCCTCCTCGCCGGTTGGGTCGTCCGCGGGATCGTCGCGCGGGAGTCCTGGTTCGCCGGTCAGCTCATCGGGCCGGCGCTCGGGCTCTGGGTCCTGCTCCGGTCGGAGTCCCGAGAGCATTTCGCCCGGTGATGCCCCGGCCGGCCGTGTCAGAGTGGTCGCAACCGTCAGGAGCGTGTCCATGCGGCTGGAATCCGCCCGCGCGGTCAAGGCCGAGTTGACCGCGCACGCGGCCTCGCTGCGCGCTGATGCGCCGACGCCGACCGGGCTGCGCGGCACCGTCGCGGTCGGGATCTGCGTCCTCGGGTCGGCCACGTTCGGGGTCGCGGTGCGCTACACCGGCGAGTCCGGTCTGAGCCGCGCGGTGGCGGCGCGGGGACGGGCGCTCGCCGGTGACGAATGCGACGTCCGCGACGTCGGCGTCGTGCGCTCGTTCCAGTGGGAGCCCGGCGAGTTGCAGGGGCGGGTCCGGCCGCTGCGGCCCGGGCTCTCGGTCGCTCACGTCGCGGTGACGGCCGGCACGATCGGCGCGTTCGTCACCTCAGCCGACGACGCCGTGCTGGTGCTGTCGAACAACCACGTGCTGGCCGACTCCGACCGCGGCTCGCCTGGTGACGTCGTCGTACAGCCGGGCCCCGCCGACGGCGGCGACGGGTCCGCAGACCGGGTCGGCGTTCTCGACGTCGCGGCGGCCCTGCGCCAAGACGGCGCCAACCTCGTCGACGCCGCCGCGGCCCGGTTGGACGCCGACGTCGCTGTGGAGGCCGCCCATCCAGCCGGGCTGCTCGTCGGCTGGGCCGAGGTCGACGACGACCGGGCCGTCGAGAAGGTCGGCCGCACCACCGGAGTGACCCGGGGTCGGATCAGCGCGATCGAGCTGGACGGCCTGCGGGTGCAGTACCCGCTCGGCTCGTTCTCGTTCGACGACCAGATCGAGGTGACCGGCGACGGGCCGGGCCCGTTCTCGGCGGGCGGCGACAGCGGATCCGTCGTCTACCGGCCGGATGCGCTCGAAGCCGTCGGCCTGCTGTTTGCCGGCAGCGAGCGCGGCGGTCCCGGTGGCGTGGGGCTGACGTACTGCAACCCGTTCGGTGCCGTGCTCGACCAACTCGGCGTCCGCCTGGTTTCGCCATGACGCGACCCGTCCCGGCTGGCCGGGAGAGGCGGCACGCGCGGCGAAGGACACCGTGCGGGAACGTCTGCGGGACGACCCGCGGGTCAACGGTGTCGGGATCGCCCGCTGGTACGGCCGCTACGCGGTCACCGGAAAGGGGGACGGCGAGGTCGGTGTTCGCTGGCGGCGGCGCGCGGTAGCCGTGACCGGCGGCGTCGGGGAGGATCGGTCCGTGGCCGAGCGATTCGACGCCGTCGACATCATCCGCACGAAGCGTGACAGCGCGGAGCTGTCCGACGACCAGATCGACTGGGTGGTCGACGCGTACACCCGTGGCGCGGTCGCCGACGAGCAGATGTCTGCGCTGGCGATGGCGATCCTGCTGCGCGGCATGTCGCGGCGCGAGGTCGCCCGCTGGACGGCGGCCATGGTCGACAGCGGTTCGCGGATGGACTGGTCATCGGTCGACCGGTCGACGACCGACAAGCACTCGACCGGAGGTGTCGGCGACAAGATCACCCTGCCGCTGGCGCCCACCGTCGCCGCCTGCGGAGCGGCCGTACCGCAGCTGTCCGGGCGCGGACTGGGCCACACCGGTGGCACGCTGGACAAGCTCGAGTCGATCCCCGGTTGGCGGGCGTCGCTCTCGGCGGACGACATGCTCGCCCAGCTGCAGTCGGTCGGGGTCGTCGTGTGCGCTGCCGGCGCCGACCTCGCGCCGGCGGACAAGAAGCTCTACGCGCTGCGCGACGTCACCGGCACGGTCGAGGCGATTCCGCTGATCGCGTCGTCGATCATGAGCAAGAAGATCGCCGAGGGCACCGGCGGGTTGGTCCTCGATGTGAAGGTGGGCTCGGGCGCGTTCATGAAGGACGTCGAGTCGGCCCGCGAGCTCGCACAGACCATGGTCGATCTCGGCACCGACGCCGGCGTGCGGACGGTCGCATTGCTCACCAACATGCAGACGCCGCTCGGGCTCACGGCCGGCAACGCCCTCGAGGTCCGCGAGTCGGTCGAGGTGTTGGGCGGGGGTGGGCCGCCGGACGTGGTCGAGCTCACGGTTGCGCTGGCGCGCGAGATGCTCGCGGCGGCCGGCCTCGACGGCGGCAAGGACCCTGCCGACGCCCTGAAGGACGGGTCGGCGATGGACGTGTGGCGGGCCATGATCTCGGCGCAGGGTGGCGACCCCGATGCGCCGCTGCCGGTCGGAGCCGAGACGCATGTGCTGCTCGCGCCGGCCGGGGGCGTGCTGACGTCGCTCGACGCGTACGGCGTCGGGCTCGCGGCATGGCGGCTGGGTGCCGGTCGCGCCCGCAAGGAGGACCCGGTCCAGGCCGGCGCCGGTGTGGAGATGCACGTCAAGCCGGGCGCATTCGTCCGGGCCGGCGAGCCGTTGATGACGCTGCACACCGATGAACCGGCCCGGCTCGAGCGCGCGCTCGAGGCACTGGAGGGCGGCTACGTGATCGCGCCGGCGGGTTCGCGTCCCGATCTGCTCCCCCTGGTGATCGAGCGCGTGGACTGAGTCCGGCGTTCGGCTACAGGCCGGTGATGCGACGAAGCCAGTCGTCGACTGCCGCGGTCGTGGCTTCGTCTGCCATGCCGAGGCGATGACGTAGCCGACCTTGCGAAATGGACCGCAGGTACTCGGGCATCGCGAACGACGCGTGCCCGAGGCCGGCGCCGGCAACCCGATGGTGATGCGCGAACCCGCGGTCGCGAGTGGTCAGTGGTACGACGACCAGCAGTCCGACCGGCCATGCGTTGAACGCAGCAGTCGACACGACGAGGACGGGTCTGGTGCCGCCTTGCTCACCTGCGACGACGGGGTCGAGGGCCGCGAGCCAGATCTCCCCGCGATCAGGTGTCGAGCCGCCCACCGGCACCTTCTTCCCAGCCGTGGCCTTCGGCGAGATAGGCGTCCCAGGCGGCAGGGTCGTTGTCGCGCATGTCTTCCATCTGTCGCGCCGCCTGCTCCATGAGCGCGGCGTCGGCTGCGTCGTGGGACAGCTCATCCAGCAGAGCTCGCACGGTGATTCCACGTGCGCTGGCTGCCGTCGCGAGTCGATCGCGAACGGCAATGGGTACCTTCAGGGAGGTCATCCTGGACACCCTTCAAAGGGTACTCGTCATGAGACAACTCTTGACGGGTTGCGCGTTCACGGCAGCGCCGGGGGAGCCACACCTGTGGACAACCCAGGGGCAACTCGGTCGGCTGTGGATGAGCCGCCGCCGTACGCTTCCTGCATGGTGCAGCTGATCGACAACCCGGTCCGGATCCCGGTGCCAGGCGGCAAGGTGATCGACGAGTTCGCCGGCCGGGTGGCGTCGGGGACAGGTATGTACTCGGTAGCCCGGATGCAGGCGCCGGCGGGGTGGGACGAGCCCGCACAGACACCCGAGTTCGACGAGCTGACGTTGGTGCTCGCGGGCAGCGTCGTGCTCGAGTACGACGGCGGCCGGCTCGAGGTGACTACCGGCCAGGCTGTCGTCACGACGGCCGGCGAACGGGTGCGGTACTCCGCCGGCCCAGACGGGGCTGACTACATCGCGGTATGCGTGCCTGCCTTCGCGCCGGATCTGGCGCACCGCGACGAGTAGACCACAGTCCGGTTCCGCGGTTTCGACAGGAACGCCCTGCTCAGCCAGAACGTTCCTGTCGAAACCGCGCCCCGGGCTCAACAGCGGTGAGCGCCTGGCGGGCGATCTCCAACTCCTCGTTGGTGGGGACGATGAGCACGGCGACCGCAGCACCGTCGGGCGAGATCATCCGGGCACCGCGCTCCGGCGCCGCGTTGCGCGCAGCGTCAACCTCGATGCCGAGGGCCTCGAGCCTGGCGAGCGCGCGCGAACGGACGACCGGGTCGTTCTCGCCGACCCCTGCGGTGAACACGATGGCGTCGACCCGGCCGAGCGCCGCGTAGTAGGCGCCGACGTACTTGCGGATCCGGTAGCAGTACACGTCGAGCGCCAGCCTGGCTTCGCCATCGCCGGCACCGGCCCGGCGGTGCACCTCGCGCATGTCGTTGGCTCCGGCGAGGGCGAGCAAGCCGCTCTCCCGGTTGAGCTGGTCGTCGACGTCCTGCGCGGACAGGTCGGCTGTCCGTCGCAGGTGGGCGACGACGGCCGGGTCGACGTCGCCGCTCCGGCTGCCCATGACCAGGCCCTCGAGCGGAGTCAGCCCCATCGAGGTGTCGACGCTGTGGCTGCCGCGGACGGCGGTCGCACTGGCTCCGTTGCCCAGATGCAGCACGATCAGGTTGCACGCCTCCGGCTCGCGGCCGAGGAGCCGGGCTGCCTCCCGGCTCACATACGCAACGGACGTACCGTGGAAGCCGTAGCGCCGCACGCCATGGGCCGAGCGCCATGCGGCCGGGACGGCGTAGGTGTAGGCGTGCGGAGGCAGCGTCTGGTGGAACGCCGTGTCGAACACGGCGACGTGCGGAACGCCTGGCAACGCCGTCCGCGCGACCTTGATACCGGTCAGATTCGCCGGATTGTGCAGTGGCGCCAGCGCCGCGAGCTCGTCGATCGCCTCGACCACCGTGTCCTCGATCAACGTCGGTTGGGCGAACCGATCCCCTCCGTGCACGACCCGGTGGCCCACAGCGGCGAGCGCTGCGTCCGTCAGCGACGGACCGGTCTCGTCGAACGCCGCAAGGACTGCCCGAAGCCCGGCCGCGTGGTCGGGGATCGGTTCGTTACGCGTGACCTCGCCGTTCGCGCCGCGATGGTGCAGGTGGCCGCCCGCCTCCTCGCCGATCCGTTCGGCCAGGCCACTGGCGGCGACGTGGCCGTCGGCGACGTCGACGAGCTGGTACTTGATCGACGACGAGCCGCAGTTGAGGACCAGCACGGTTCGGCTCATGCCACGGCCCGTCCAGAGTCGTCGTCCGTGGCCGGCGGTACCGTGCCGCTGTGTCTGCGAATCGCGCCGAGATCGGCATGTGCTTCGACCGGACCTTCCCGCCGCCCCTCGTCACCGACCTGGCCCGACGACTCGACCGCGGCGGAGCGGACCAACTGTGGGTCATCGAGGACTGCTTCTTCACCGCAGGGGTGAGTCTGGCCGCGTCGGCGCTGGCGGTGACCGAGCGGCTGCGGGTAGGCATCGGGATTCTGCCCGCAGTCGCCCGCAACCCGGCGGTCACGGCAATGGAGATCGCGACGCTCTGCGCACTGGCCCCCGGTCGGGTGCTGCCGGGGATCGGACACGGCGTGCAGTCCTGGATGCAGCAGATGGGTGTCCGCCCCGCGTCTCCGGTCACGACACTCGAGGAGGTGCTCGTCGCGGTCCGCCGCCTGCTCGACGGTGACCGGGTCACGGTGCACGGCCGGCACGTGCACCTCGACGACGTGCAACTCGACCGGCCCCCTGCAGATCCGCCGCCGCTGCTCGCGGGCGTTCGCGGGCCGAAATCCCTGGCCATGGCCGGAAGGGCGGCCGGCGGCGTCGTGCTGGCCGAGCCTGCCAGCCCGTCGTACGTGCGCTGGGCACTCGAGCAGTGCGGCAACCCCGATGACTTCCACGTGGCGGTGTTCTCGATGCTCTGCGTCGACGACGACCGAGCCGGCGCCTACGAGACGATGGCACCCCGGTTGGCGTCCTTGCTCGACGAGCCGCACGTGGGGCTCCGCGTGCTGCCGTTCTTCGACGAGCTCATGGCGCGCTACGGCCGGCACGGGGTGAGCGGGCTCGTGACCATGCCACCGCAGTGGTGGATGGAGATCGGCCCGATCGGTACCGTCGACGACGCCGTCGCTCACATCGAGGCGCTCCAGGCGGCCGGCGTCCACAGCATCGGCATGTTCCCCACGCCGGTGGTCGAGATCGCGATGGCTCAGCTCGACGACGTCCTGAGCCTCGCGGCGCGTCGAACGACGTGACGGCCCGGTCCCCAAGATCCGATCACACATGGGCATGTCCGGTCGCTGCCTGGATCGCGGTGATCGCCACCGTGTTGACGATGTCGCGCACGAGCGCTCCGCGGGACAGGTCGTTCACCGGTTTGCGCAGCCCCTGCAGGACCGGGCCGACCGCCACCGCGCCGGCGGATCGCTGCACCGCCTTGTAGGTGTTGTTGCCGGTGTTGAGATCCGGGAAGACGAAGACCGTGGCCTTGCCGGCCACGTCGCTGCCGGGCAGCTTGGTCTGTGCCACGCTCGCGTCGACGGCGGCGTCGTACTGCAGCGGTCCGTCCACCGGCAGGTCGGGGCGCCGCTGCCGCACCAGAGCCGTTGCCGACCGGACCTTGTCGACCTCTGCGCCCGTACCGGACTCGCCGGTCGAGTACGACAGCATCGCGATGCGGGGCTCGACCCCGAACTGGGCCGCAGTCCCGGCCGATGAGATTGCGATGTCGGCGAGCTCGTCCGCGGTCGGGTCGGGGTTCACCGCGCAGTCGCCATAGACGAGCACCCGGTCGCGCAGGCACATGAAGAAGACGCTCGACACGATGGACACCCCGGCCTGAGTCTTCACCACCTCGAAGGCTGGCCGGATCGTGTGGGCCGTCGTGTGCACCGAGCCCGAGACCATGCCGTCGGCCAGCCCGAGCAGGACCATCATGGTGCCGAAGTAGGAGACGTCGACGACGATGTCGCGGGCCACGTCGAGGGTGACCCCTGTGTGCGCCCGCAGCCGCGCGTACTCGGCCGCGAACCGCTCACGAAGCATCGGGTCGTGCGGGTCGACGACGTCGGCGGCGTCGACGTCGAGCCCGAGCCGGTCCGCCTTCGCGCGCACGGCGGACGGGTCGCCGAGCAGGGTCAGGTCGACGACCTTGCGTCGCAGGAGCACGTCGGCCGCCCGCAGGATTCGCTCCTCCTCACCCTCGGGGAGGACGATGTGCCTGCGCTGCGACCGGGCTCCGTCCAGGAGCTTGTTCTCGAACATCAGCGGCGTGACGACGTCGCTGGGTGCGACATCCAGCTGCCGCAACAGCTCCGGTCCGTCGACGTGCTCGGCGAACAGGCGGAGTGCCGTCTCGACCTGGCGTGGGCTCTCGCGGCTGAGGCGTCCGGTCGCGGACGCGAGCCTGGTGGCCGTCTCGTACGTCCCACCCTTGGCGGTGACGATCGGCAAGC
Organism: Jiangellaceae bacterium; assembly: GCA_050743075.1. GTDB lineage: Bacteria > Actinomycetota > Actinomycetes > Jiangellales > Jiangellaceae > JBOGDS01. Next base: position 15,227 of record JBOGDS010000008.1, read on the forward strand.
GCGGCTCCAGGCCGTCGATCAACCGCGCTACCTGGCGCGGGAGCTCGAAGCCGCCGTTCAGCACCACACCGGCCAGGGACGGGAATGTTCGCGACGCATGCGCGGTGAGCAGTCCCAGCAGGACGTCGACGCGATCGCTCGGGGTGATGACGACGCCGCCCTCGACCAGCCGGTCGAGCACGTTGGGCAGGGTCATGGCCGCCACGATCACGTCGAGCACCTCGCGGTGAAGCATGGCCGGGTCGCCGCTGCGGAGCCTGCCGTCGCAGGCGGCCATCAGGTCACCGACGGTCGGTGCGGTCAGGAGCGGCTCGTCGGGAATGACATACGCCGGCACTTTGGTCGCCAAGGCGTGGTGCACCGCCTCGACCTGGTCCGCGCTGACCCGGTTGGCGACGATGCCGACCAGGCTGCCGTGCTGCGCCGCGAGCTCCGTGACCGCCAGGTCGGCGACCGTCCTGACATCCGCGGGCGAGCGGCGTCGACCGGTGACGACGAGCAGCACAGGAGCGCCCAGGTTGACCGCGATGCGCGCGTTGTACGAGAACTCGGTCGGGCTGCCGACGTCGGTGTAATCGCTGCCAACGACGACCATCGCCTCGCAGCCCCGGGCCGCCGTGTGGAGTCGCTCGACGATCACACCGAGCGCGCCGTCGGGGTCGGCGTGCACCTGGTCGTAGGTCACGCCGGCGCAGACGTCGTAGGTGAGGTCGACCCCGTCGTGGTCCAGCAGCAACTCGAAGACGTAGTCGGGCTCGTCGACGGACCGCACGATGGGCCGGAAGACGCCCACGCGCCCGACGGTCCGGGTCAACAGGTCGAGCACGCCCAGCGCGACCGTCGCCTTGCCGGTCTCACCTTCGGGCGACGCGACGTAGAGGCTGCGGGCCACGCTGCCGAGGCTAACGGGAACCTCCGGCGTCCGGGTCCGGTGCCGCTACTCCGTCCGCCTCGAGGACGACGAGGTCGACATCGGCGAGATCGCGCACGCCGTGTTCGCGTGCGGTGGCGAGCAGGTCGTCGAGGGGGAGCCGCTCCTAGCGCAGGACATCCTCGTCGACGACCCGCTTCTACTGACCGGCGGGTCCATTCCGGCGGGGGCTCGCCGCCGGAGCTGCGAGGTACGGTCACCTCATGGCGCCCCGACCTGACGAGATGCTCGCGGCCCCGAAGGTCTTGCTGCACGACCACCTCGACGGCGGCCTACGCCCGGCGACGATCGTCGAGCTGGCACACGACATCGGCCACGAGCTGCCCACGAACGACGCCGACGAGCTGGGCGCCTGGTTCATCGCGGCCGCGAGCTCCGGGTCGCTGGAGCAGTATCTGGAGACGTTCGCACACACTGTCGCGGTGATGCAGAGCCGCGACGGCCTGGTCCGGGTGGCGGCCGAATGCGCGGAGGACCTTGCGGCTGACGGGGTCGCCTACGCCGAGGTCCGCTTCGCCCCCGAGCAGCACCTGACGGGCGGGCTCAGCCTGGAGCAGGTCGTCGAGGCGGTCGGCGAGGGGTTCCGGCTCGGTGCGGCCCGGGCGGCAGCCGCTGGACACCCGATCCGGGTGGCGACGCTGCTGACGGCGATGCGGCATGCCGCGCGGTCCACCGAGATCGCGGCGCTGGCAGTGGCCTATCGCGACGCCGGCGTCGTGGGCTTCGACATCGCCGGCGCGGAAGCGGGCTTTCCGCCGACCCGGCACCTCGACGCGTTCGAGTACCTGCGGCGCGAGAACGCGCACTTCACCATCCACGCCGGCGAGGCGTTCGGCCTGCCGTCGATCTGGGAGGCCCTGCAATGGTGCGGCGCCGACCGGCTGGGTCATGGCGTACGCATCATCGACGACGTGACCGTGCGCGACGACGGGACGGCGTCACTCGGCCGGCTGGCGGCCTACGTACGCGACAAGCGGGTGCCGCTGGAGATGTGCCCGTCGTCGAACGTGCAGACCGGCGCGGCACCGTCGATCGCCGAGCATCCGATCGGACTGCTCACCAGGCTGCGGTTCAGGGTCACCGTCAACACCGACAACCGGCTGATGAGCGGCACCTCGATGTCGCGCGAGCTCACACTGCTGGCCGAGGCGTTCGGCTACGACCTCGAGGACTTCCAGTGGTTCGCTGTCAACGCGATGAAGAGCTCGTTCATCCCGTTCGACGAGCGGCTCGCGCTCATCAACGACGTGGTGAAACCCGGCTACGCAGCGCTCGTCGCGCAGCGTGCCTTTGCCACCCTACGCGGTGGCGCCCGCTGATCGCCCGCCCCGACACTCAACGGAGAATGGGGCGAATCAGTCCTCGTTGGGCATGATGAGCCACAGTGCCAGGTAGATCACGATCTGAGGGCCGGGCAGCAGGCAGGACAGCAGGAACAGGATGCGCACGCCGGTCGGCGTGAAGCCGAAGCGGCGAGCCAGGCCGGCGCAGACGCCGGCGATCAGCCGGCCGTCGCGGGGGCGCGAAAGACTTCGTCGAGCGACAGTGGTGGTCATGTCATCAACGTTAGGTCAGGCCGGCAGGCGTGCTGGTCCGTCCCGAGGATGGTTCACCCCTGAGGCGTGGCATCAGGGGCTCCCTGGTCGCGGCAGGGGCCCGGGGCCGCACTGGCGATGGCGGCGCGGGCCTCACGAGCGGTCACCGCGCGGCAGCCGAGGGCTATCTGGCGGCGGAGCACCGCCCGCTCGCCGAGCATCAGCTTCCAACCGCGACGCACCAGCGTGAGCACCGGTTTGCGGCGTTCGGCCACGTCGCGGACGAGGCGACGGAGGAAGTTCATCCACGGAGCGCGCCGGAGCACGATCGCGTCCGCAAGAATGCCGCGTTCCCGGCACGCTGCGACGATCTCGGCAGCGAACAAGCCCTCGGCGATGAAGACCGACGACCGACCGACATCGAAGCGGCGTGCCTGCGTGGCCCGATCCTGGGCGATGTCGTACACGGGCACGTCCGCCTGGCCATCCCGGCAGATCGCGACCAGCTTCCGCACGGCACGCTCGGCGTCCCAGCTGCGAGGGTCGTCCCAGTCGACGATGCCGAGGTCCGGCAGCCGCGGCAGCGCCGGATCGTCACCGTCACGGTAGAAGTCGTCGAGCGTGAGAACGGGCAGCCCGCTCGCCCGGGCGAGATAGGACTTGCCGCTCCCCGACGGGCCGGCGAGGAGCACGACACGGGGCACGGGCTGTCAGTGTGCCCCGTGTCTGCCCGTCCCGCGCGGAGTCACGGGTCTTTCGGTGGCGCGCACCTAGTGGAACACTGCTGCGGACCGGAGTGCAGGACGTGGGCGCGGCGCGGAACAGCCGACGGCGTGCCTGAGCAGAGGGATGGTGGTGCGATGACGGTCATCAGCACCCGCTTCAGCAAGCAACGCGCGCCCTGCGGGCACGTCGCTGACGGAGAGCACTTGGAGTCCCGGGACGACCGGGGCCTCGTCACCGACGAGATGCTCTTCGCATGCGGGTGCAAGACGACCCGCGAGGAGTACCACGACGGCAGCGTCGAGCACACCGTCGTCCGCCATGACGGCAGGCTTGCGAGGAATGAAGACATCGCCAACCACTGGACCTGACGGGCAACCTTGACCACATCACACGACATCATCGTGATCGGCGGCGGGGGAGCCGGGCTGCGCGCCGCGATCGCCGCCGCCGAGACGAATCTGGGCCTCGACATCGCGGTCGTATCGAAGGTCTACCCGATGCGCAGCCACACCGTTTCCGCCGAGGGCGGCGCCGCGGGAGTCATCGGTGCCGGCGACAGCCTCGAAGAGCACGCCTACGACACGATCTCGGGCAGCGACTGGTTGTGCGACCAGGACGCCGTGGAGCTGTTCGTCAAGGAGGCGCCACGCGAGTTACTCCGCCTCGAACACTGGGGCTGTCCGTGGAGCCGCACGCCCGACGGGCACATCGCCGTGCGGCCGTTCGGTGGCATGAAGAAGGAGCGGACCTGGTTCGCCGCGGACAAGACCGGCTTCCACATGCTCCACACGCTGTTCCAGACCTCGCTCAAGTACGACACGGTGCACAGGTACGACGAGTGGTTCGTGACGAAGCTGCTCGTGGACGACGGACGGGTGCACGGCGTCGTCGCCGTGGAGCTCTCGACGGGGCGGATCGAGACCATCACTGCCAAGTCGGTGATCCTCTGCACAGGAGGTTGCGGCCGGGTCTTCCCGTTCACGACGAACGCCGCGATCAAGACCGGCGACGGCATGGCGCTCGCCTACCGCGCGGGGGCGCCGCTGAAGGACATGGAGTTCGTTCAGTATCACCCCACGGGCCTGCCGTTCACCGGCATTCTCATCACCGAAGCCGCCCGCGCCGAGGGCGGCTTGCTCCTCAACAAGGACGGTTACCGCTACCTGCAGGACTACGACCTCGGCACGCCGGAGCCCACGCCCGTGCTGCGCAGCATGGAGCTCGGCCCTCGCGACCGGCTGTCGCAGGCGTTCGAGCACGAGGTGGACAAGGGTCGCACCATCGACACGCCCTACGGCCCGGTCGTGCACCTGGACCTGCGCCATCTCGGCACCCGGGTCCTCGACACGAAACTTCCGTTCGTGCGCGAGCTCTGCCTGAAATACCAGAACATCGACCCGGCGAAGGAACTGGTGCCCGTCCGACCCGTCGTCCACTACGCGATGGGCGGTGTGCACACCGACATCGACGGCGCCACGCCGATCGCCGGCCTCTTCGCGGCCGGCGAGGCGGCGTGCGTGAGCATCAACGGCGCCAACCGTCTCGGCTCCAACTCATTGCCCGAGCTGCTCGTCTTCGGCACCCGTGCCGGCCGGATGGCCGCGTGGTACGCCGACCGCGCCAAGGGGCCGTCGCAGGCCGCCATCGCGCAGGCAGCCGACGAGCGCCGCCGGCTCGAGCGAGATGTGCTGGGCCGCGAAGCAGGTAGCGAGCGGATCTCGGCCATCCGTACCGCAATGCAGGACACGATGGAGGACAGCGCCGGCATCTACCGGTCCGGTGACACGTTGACGAAGGGCGCCGAGACACTGCGCGAGCTCCAGGAGCGGCTGCCCATGGCAGCGCTCGACGACCGCAGCCGGACGTTCAACACCGAGCTGGTCGCCGCGCTCGAGCTGTCCGCCATGCTCGACGTCGCGGAGACCATCGTGCAGAGTGCCCTGCGCAGAGAGGAGTCGCGGGGAGCCCACCAGCGCACCGACTTCCCCGCCCGCGACGACGAGCGCTTCCTCGCCCACTCGCAGGCGTTCCGCGAGGCCGACGGGTCGTGCCGGGTCGAGTACCGGCCGGTGACGATCACACGGTGGCCGCCGGGCGAACGGGTCTATGGGAGGTAGGGACCGATGGCAGACACCATCACGCTGGACGTGGCTCGATACCGGCCCGGCGACGACGTGGAACCGACGATGCAGCGCTACGAGGTACCGCTACGCAAGGACTGGGTGGTCCTCGACGGGCTGAACTACGTCAAGGACGAGCTGGACGGGACCCTCTCCTACCGCTGGTCGTGCCGGATGGGGATCTGCGGCAGCTGCGGCATGACCGTCAACGGCGAACCCAAGCTGACCTGCGCCACGTTCCTGACCGACTACGCGCCCGGGCCGGTGCGCATCGAGCCGCTGGGGAACTTCCCGGTGATCCGTGACCTCATCGTCGAGATCACTGACTTCCTCCGCAAGCTGCAGGCGCTCAAGCCGTGGATCGTCAGGGACGAGGAGAAGCCGGTCTCCGAGGGTGAGTACCTCCAGACACCGCAGGAGCTGGACGAGTACCAGCAGTACAGCATGTGCATCAACTGCATGCTGTGCTACTCGGCCTGCCCGGTCTACGGGCTCGACCCGGAGTTCGTCGGACCGGCCGCGATTGCCCTCGCCCAGCGCTACAACCTCGACTCGCGGGACCAGGGAGCGCAGGACCGCCTCGACCTGCTCATCCATCCCGACGGCTTGTGGGGCTGCACGTTCGTCGGTGAGTGCACACGGGTGTGTCCGAAGAACGTCGACCCGGCCGGCGCCATCCAGCGGTACAAGCTGACGGCGGCGACGGAGTCGCTCAAGGCGTTCCTCCTGCCGCGGGGTGCCCGGTGACGACCCAGCGCTCCACGTCCGCCGAGGCCCGCCCGCCGTTCTACCAGCCGCGGATGTCGGTCTGGTGGTGGCTGTCGAAACGGTCGTACCTGGTATTTGCTCTGCGCGAGCTGAGCAGCGTTTTCGTCGCCTGGGCCGTGGTGTTCCTCCTGCTGCTCGTCCGTGCCGTCGCCCGGGGAGATGCGGCGTACCACGACTTCCTGGCCTGGGCGGCGCACCCCGTCGTCATCCCCGTCAACGTCGTCGCGTTCGCGTTCGTGATCCTGCACGCGGTCACGTGGTTCGCGCTCACGCCGCAGGCCGTGCCGCCACGCCTGCGAGGGCGGCGGGTGCCGCCGCTGTTGATCGTGGCGTCGCAGTACGTCGCCTGGGCGGCGGTGTCCGCCTTCGTGGTCTGGCTCGTGGTGGGTGGGTAGATGCGCCGGCGCCCGGTCGAACCGTTGGTCTGGCTGCTCTTCAGTGGCGGCGGTGTCGTCACGGCGCTGTTCGTGCCCGTCCTGATCTTCCTGTTCGGCCTGGCATTCCCGCTCGGCTGGATCTCGCCACCTGACCATGCGCATCTGCTCGCGGTGTCGAGCCATCCGGTCAGCCGGCTCGTGCTGCTCGGGCTGTGCGTTCTCGGGTTGTTCCATTGGGCGCACCGATTCCGTTACACCTTGCACGACGGGCTGCAGCTCAAGCGGCTGGACCGGCAGATCGGTGTCGCCTGCTATGGCGCAGCCGTCGTCGGATCATTCACGGCCTTCTACATCCTGCTGATAGCCCTCTGAGGCCAGGCCGGCCGCCGGCGGTTTCGTGGCGACGAGCACTAGTGTTGCCGTCATGGCTCCTGGCCGGATGGTGGGTGGTGTCCGCGCGGTGTCCGCTCGGGTACGAGTACCCGAGCGCCACTGAGCGCCGCCTCCGTCCCGTCCCGTCGAACACCGAACAGCACAGGTGAGCCGTGCCCGGACCCACACTCGACGGTCTCGATGACCGCTGGATCAGCCGCTGGGAGGAGCGGGGAACCTACCGGTTCGACCGCTCCGCCCCCCGCGAGCAGGTCTATTCGATCAACACACCGCCGCCGACCGCGTCGGGCGACCTGCACGTCGGCCACGTCTTCTCCTACACCCACACCGACATCGTCGCGCGCTACCAGCGCATGTGTGGCCGCGAGGTCTTCTACCCGATGGGGTGGGACGACAACGGCCTGCCGACCGAGCGTCGGGTGCAGAACTACTTCGGCGTCCGCTGCGACCCGTCGTTGCCCTACGAGCCCGCGTTCACGCCACCGGCACCCGCAAAGACGCAGGTGCCCGTCTCGCGGCGCAACTTCATCGAGCTGTGCCAGCAGCTGACCGCCCAGGACGAGCGGGTCTACGAGGAACTCTGGCGGCGCCTCGGCCTCTCGGTCGACTGGTCGCACGTCTACACCACGATCGGCGACACGGCCCGGGCCGTTTCGCAGCGGGCGTTCCTCCGCAACCTCGCCCGCGGCCAGGCGTACCAGGCCGAGGCTCCGACCCTCTGGGACGTCACGTTCCAGACCGCCGTCGCGCAGGCCGAACTCGACGACCGCGAGCGTCCGGGGGCGTTCTGCCGGCTCACGTTTCACGGTTCTGGCCGGGACGTGCACGTCGACACGACGCGGCCTGAGCTGCTGCCCGCGTGCGTCGCACTCGTGGTGCATCCCGCCGACCCGCGGTACGCGTCGCTCGTCGGGTCGACGGCGCGGACGCCGCTGTTCGGCGTCGACGTCCCCGTGCTCGCCCACCGGCTCGCCGACCCGCAGAAGGGCACCGGGCTCGCCATGGTCTGCACCTTCGGCGACCTGACCGACGTGACCTGGTGGCGTGAGCTTGACCTTCCCACGCGCGCAGTGGTCGGCCGGGACGGGCGGTTCCTGGCCGACCCTCCGGACGGGCTGCCACCCGGCACGACGTACGCCTCGCTGGCTGGACTCACGGTCCGCCAGGCGCAGCGCCGGATCGTCGACCTGCTCCGCGCGTCCGGGGAGCTCGTCGGCGAGCCGCGGCCGATCACGCATCCGGTGACGTTCTACGAGAAGGGTGAGCTGCCGCTGGAGATCGTGACCAGCCGGCAGTGGTACATCCGCAACGGAGGCCGCGACGACGACCTGCGCGAGGCGCTGTTGCGGCGTGGCCGCGAGCTGGCCTGGGTGCCCGAGTTCATGCGGCATCGCTATGAGCACTGGGTCGCCGGGCTCACCGGCGACTGGCTGGTCAGCCGGCAGCGGTTCTTCGGCGTGCCGATCCCGGTGTGGTATCCGTTGTCCGACGACGCCGTGGCGCGGTACGAGACGCCGGTCGTCCCCGACGAGGCGTCGCTGCCGGTGGATCCGGCGTCCGAGGCACCGCCTGGATTCGACGGGGTGCAGCGCGGCAAGCCGGGCGGCTTCGTCGCGGACCCGGACGTCCTGGACACCTGGGCGACGTCGTCGCTGACCCCGCAGATCGCCTGCGGCTGGGAGCGCGACCCGGACCTGTTCGCCCGCACGTTCCCGATGGACCTGCATGCACACGCCCACGAGATCATCCGGACCTGGCTGTTCTCCTGCGTCGTGCGGGCGCACCTCGAGCACGGGTCGCTGCCCTGGCGGCGGGCCGCGATCTCCGGGTTCGTCGTCGACCCGGACCGCAAGAAGATGGGCAAGTCGACCGGCAACGCCACGACGCCGGTCGACGTGCTGCGCCGCTACGGTTCCGACGCGGTGCGGTGGCGGGCGGCCGGCGCTCGCCCCGGCTTGGACACGCCGTTCGACGAGGCGCAGATGAAGGTGGGCCGCCGCCTCGCGATCAAGATCCTCAATGTCAGCCGGTTCGTGCTGGGTCTGGGCGTCACGGATGCCCGGGCCGGCCAGGCGAGCGACCCGCTGGATCTGGCGATGCTCGCCGGCCTCGCCGGCGTCGTCCGGGACTGCACCGCCGCGCTCGACGAGTACGACTACACGACGGCGCTGGAGGCCGCCGAGCGGTTCTTCTGGAGCTTCTGCGACGACTACGTCGAGCTGGTCAAGGACCGCGCCTACGGCGAGATCCCACCCGGGTCGGCGCGGGCGGCGTTGGCGCGGGCCCTGTCGGTGCAGATCCGCCTCTTCGCACCGGTCATGCCCTTCGTCGCCGAGGAGGTGTGGTCCTGGTGGCAGGACGGGTCGGTGCACCGCGCGCCATGGCCTGCCGTCGACGAGCTGCCGGCCGGCGGTGACTCAGCCGTGCTGCGAGCGGTCGCGGCCGCGCTCTCCGGCGTCCGCGGCGTGAAGTCGGCGAGGAAGCTGTCGATGCGGGCCGAGCTGGACCGCGTGGTCGTCCGTGGCCCGGCCGCCGAGCTGAACCGGATCGGGATGGCACGCGACGACCTGGTGGCCGCGGGGCGCATCGGGACTCTCGTCCTGGTGCCGGACGCCGCCACTCGAGCGGTCGTCGTCGACGCCTGACGGTCAGCGCAGGACGCGGGCGGCGCCGCGTCGCCACAGCACGATGGAGACGCCGACCAGAATGGCGACGACACCGCCAGCCAGAGTGCGATCGGCAGCCACGACGTGCCGCCGTCGCCGTTGCAGTCGAACACTTCCGCGCGGTTCGACTCGTCGGCGGGTACCGGAACGGACACACAGTCCACCCCGGACCCGGACCTGACCGTCACGAGGCTCGGTACGGCGATCGCGAGAGCAGCCCCGGGGAAGGCCAGCGTGCCGAGGACCTTCTCACCGACCCGCCACAGCGGGGACAGCCAGAGAAGCACGACCCCGAGCACCCAGAGGACGAGCGGGACGACCGCCCACGCCCAGAAGAACACCGTGCCCAGGACGAGGGAGAGCAAGTGTCTGCACGGGTAGGGCGCGTACCGACCGACAGGAACAACGAGCCCTGCGCCCTGGCAAAGTGGGGCAAAGGGGCTGGGCCGCGACCGTTGTTCCTGTCGGTCGGTACGTCAGGGGACGAGGGACTGAAGGTCGGTGCAGCCGCGCTGACCGGCGAACGCCACGGTCATCTCCGTCGCGTCGGCGCCGGTCGCGAAGCGGGGCAGGCCGTCGTCGGCGATCCGGGCCGGTGTCCATGCCTCGCGGGTCACGCGCCCGGCATCGACGGTGACCGTCAGGACGCCGGTCGTCGACGACGCAGCCGAGCCGTTCGTGTACCAGACGAAGTTGCCCAGCCCGTAGGCCACGTAGGTGCCGCCGAGCAGCCCCGCGCCCTGGAGGAGATGTGCATGACTGCCGACCACGATGTCCGCGTCGGCGTCGGACAGCGCGCTGGCCGTGGCCCGTTGTGAATCGCTTGGGCAGCGCTCACCTTGGATGCCCCAGTGCAGGTAGACGACGACGACGTCGGCCGTGCTCCCTGCCTCGGCGACGGCCTGTAACAGGCGCGCCGGGTCGGCGGCTACGGCGATGCCGGCGGTGTCGTCGTCAGCCGCCCACTGCGCTGTCGGGTCGGCCGTGGGGTCGTCGGCGCTGGATGCGCCGAAAACGGCGACGGTGGTGCCACGAACGTCGTGCACAGCGGGCGCGAAGGCATGGCCGGCGTCCGCGCCGATCCCGACGACAGACAGCGGCGGATCGCCGGCGATGGCAGCAAGGGTGTCCGCGAGGCCGCCGGTGCCGAAGTCCATGCCGTGGTTGTTCGCCATGGTGACCACGTCGACGCCGGCTGCGGCCAGCGCGTCCAGAGCGGACGGCGGCGCCTGGAACGTGAACCGCTTCGGCTCACGCGTCCCGCTGGTTCCGATCGACGTCTCCAGGTTGACGACGGTCAGATCGGCGGCCGACAGCTGCGGCGAGATCGGCGCCAGCGCAGTCGCCGGGTCGTCCAGGCGCGAGCGGAGCTGTGCCTCGAAGTGGACGTCTCCGGCGAAGGCGATCGTGATCGGGCCGGGCTCGGGTGACACCGTGGGTTCGGGGGCGGACGTCACCGGCTCGGACGTCGGTGCTTCGGCCGTGCGTGACGCCACCGTCGCCGGTTCCGCGGCGCTGGGGCCGCCGCACGCGGCGGCGGCCCAGGTCAACGCAGGCAGCAAGACGAACAGGGGCAATCGGAAGCGCGTCGCACGGACCCGGGGAGTCGGCTGCGGCGCGCCCATGAGTCGAGCCTACGGCGTGCGGGTGTCGCAGGGTCGGGTGCAGCCAGGGTCCGTGGAGTGTGCTCGCATGCCGTTCCCGAGCCTCAACGGAGGCAAGCCTCTTGTGGCGGCGCGCCCGGTTTGGCAGTGTCAAGTGCGCCGTTCGATCCGGGTGCGCGCGAAAGGGGCAGCGCTGATGAGGCGTATCATCGCGGTGATCGCGACGGCGTTCGCTGTGACCATGGGGCTCGCTCTGCCAGCGGACGCAGGCGGTGACTCCACGCTGCCGCCTGGGACGTTCGCGCCGCTCGCCGGGCCTTGCGGCTCCTCGTACAGCCACATCGGCCACTACGCGATCGGTAGCCACTCGAACCCCCTCGGCTATCTGGACGTGTACTGGTCGTGGAGCACCAAGCGGAACTGCCTGGTGACGAATCATTCTGGTTCGACGTACGGAGTCTCCCTCTACACGGAGGCACGGATCCGTCCGAGCGGTTTCAGTTGGCCGAGCTGTCCGTCGAGCACCGGCTGCGACGGGGGTTTCTACCGGTACTACGCGGGACCCGTCTACACACCGGCAGGCGTCAACATGACACGCAGGTGCATCGACATCAGTGGCGTGGTCGACTGGACGTCGCGCTCGCTCAGCCGGATCCACTGCGGCTGATCCGCGGTCGCCCAGTAGCCGTCAGCACACGATGGGAGCCGCCATGTCCTCGAGCGTGTCGCGCCGCTCGTTCATGATCAGCATCGCCGCAGGCGCCGGCGCCGTCGTCGTGGGCTTCGATCCGCGCGGCCGTTCCTGGGTCACGCAGGCGGCGGCCACGACGCCGTTCGACGGTGTCCCGCCGCTGGACGGGGAGCTAGTCACCGACGAGACGTCGCTCGGGAACGCCGCCGACGATTTCGGGCACATCGTCCACCGCAGGCCCGTCGCGGTTCTCAGGCCGGGCTCGGTCGGTGACATCGTGGCGATGGTCCGCTTCTGCAACACCCACCTGATCCCGGCCGCCGCCCGCGGCCAGGGGCACTCGACCTTCGGCCAGCCGCAGGTCGAGAACGGCCTCGTGATCGACATGAGCACGCTCGCCGCGGTCCACCACATCGGGGCGGACCGGGCCGTCGTCGACGGAGGCGCGGTCTGGAGTTCGGTGCTGACGGCCGCGCTGGCTGAGGACAAGGCGCCGCCGGTGCTCACCGACTACCTCGAGCTGTCGGTCGGCGGCACGCTGTCCGTCGGGGGGATCGGCGGCACCACCCACCGGCGTGGGTTCCAGGTCGACACCGTGCTGGAGCTCGACGTCGTGACCGGCGAGGGGCGGTTGGTCCGCTGCTCTGCACGACGCAACCGGGGCCTGTTCGAGGCCGTGCTCGCCGGCCTGGGGCAGTGCGCGCTGATCGTGCGGGCGACAGTGGGGCTGGTGCCGGCCACCGAGCAGGCGCGGACCTACCTGCTCTCGTACCGCGATCTGGCCACATTCACAGCCGATCAGCGGCAGCTCGTCGCCGACGGGCGTTTCGACTACGTCGAGGGCCAGGCCGTACCAGACCCGGCCGGCGGGTGGAGCTTCCTGCTGGAAGCGGCCAGCTACTTCAGCCCGCCAGCCGCGCCGGACGACGCCGAGCTGCTCGCCGGCCTGCGGTACGAGCCCGGGACCGAGCAGATCTCCGACCAGTCGTACTTCGACTTCCAGAACCGGCTCGCACCGACCGTCGAGTTCCTCAAGTCGATCGGCGTGTGGTTCCTCCCGCACCCCTGGCTCAACCTCTTCCTGCCCGGTTCCGATGTCGACGGCTACGTCGCCGGCGCGCTCGGCGAGGTCACCCCCGCGGACGTCAACGGCCCGGTCCTGCTCTACCCGTTCCGTCCGGCCCGGCTCACCCGGCCGATGCTCCAGGTGCCCGACGAACCCGTCGTGTTCATCCTCGGACTGCTACGTACGGCACCGGAGATCCCCAGCGTCATCGAGGCGATGATCGCGTCGAACCGGGCGCTGTTCGAACGGGCTCGCGACCTCGGCGGCAAGCAGTACCCGATCGGCTCGATCCCGTTCGCGCCCGGGGACTGGGCCGAGCACTTCTCGGGTCAGTTCCGCAAGCTCGAGAACGCGAAGGATCGGTATGACCCGAACCGCATCCTGACCCCTGGCCAGGGGATCTTCCCGCCGCCGGGGTGACCGACCCTGCGACAGGGAAGTCCGCCCGGCCACCATGCCCTGCCTCCATGCGCTGCCTCCCTGCCCCCGACCTCACTGGAGAGGACCGCGGCCACAACGTCGGCGAGCTGCCGCCACCTCCGCGGCCGCGCTGCGCGACGAGCGGGACAGCTCCGGAGGCCGGCTTCAGATCCCGACGGGGTGCCAGACGGTCTTGGTCTCCAGGTAGGCGGTGAGCCGATTCAGGCCGGGTTCGGAGGTCCAGGTGGGCTCGGCGGCCGGGGGCCGGACGACGCGCTTGAGGTTTTCGGCGGCGTCGGTCTCCAGAGCACTGGCCAGGTCGTCGTCGCCGGCCACACCCGTGAGGTCGATTGCGTTGACGTCCATGTGCGACGCGAGCCAGGGCGCCACCTCGGCGGTGCGGCCGGTGAGCAGGTTGACGACGCCGCCGGGGACGTCGGACGTGACCAGCGACTCCGCGAGGGTGATGGCCGGCAGCGGGCGCTGCTCCGACGCCAGCACGACGGCCGTGTTGCCGCTCACGACGGCCGGTGCCAGGACCGAGACCAGGCCGAGCAGCGACGACGCCTGCGGTGCCACCACAGCAACGACACCGGTGGGCTCGGGGACCGAGAAGTCGAAGTACGGCCCCGCCACCGGGTTGCTCGACCCGGTGACCTGCGCGATCTTGTCCGACCAGCCCGCGTACCAGACCCAGCGGTCGATCGCCTCGTCGACGGTCTTCTCGGCGCGGGGCCGCGTCGCGCCCTCGCCCGCGGCGACCTCGTCGACGAACTGGGCCCGGCGGCCCTCCATGACCTCGGCGACCCGGTAGAGCACCTGCCCACGGTTGTACGCCGTGGCACCTGACCATCCAGGCACAGCCTTGCGGGCGGCTACGACGGCATCACGCGCGTCCTTGCGCGACGCCATGGCGGCGTTGGCCAGGAAGCGCCCCCGGGCGTCGGTGATCTCGTACGACCGGCCACTCTCCGAACGCGGGAAGGCCCCGCCGATGTAGAGCTTGTAGGTCTTCTTGACCGCGAGCCGCTCGCTCATCGCAGGTACGCTCCCAGGCCGTGCCGGCCGCCCTCGCGGCCGTAACCGCTCTCCTTGTAGCCGCCGAAGGGCGACGTCGGGTCGAACCGGTTGAACGTGTTGGCCCACACGACGCCGGCGCGCAACTGCTGTGCCATCCACAAGATGCGCGAGCCCTTGTCGGTCCAGACGCCCGCCGACAGGCCGTACGGCGTGTTGTTGGCCTTCTCGACGGCCTCGGCCGGGGTACGGAAGGTCAGCACGGACAGCACCGGTCCGAAGATCTCCTCGCGGGCGATCCGGTGGGCCTGGGAGACGCCTGTGAACACCGTGGGCGGGAACCAGTAGCCGCGGTCGGGCAGCTCGCACGGCGGCGACCAGCGCTCGGCCCCCTCGGCCTCGCCGACCTCGGACAGCTCGCGGATCCGCGCCAGCTGCTCGGCCGAGTTGATCGCGCCGATGTCGGTGTTCTTGTCCAGCGGGTCGCCCACCCGGAGCGTGCGCAGGCGCCGCTTGAGCTGGGTCATCAGCTCGTCGGCCACCGACTCCTGGACCAGTAGGCGCGAACCGGCGCAGCACACGTGGCCCTGGTTGAAGAAGATCCCGTTGACGATGCCCTCGACGGCCTGGTCGAGCGGTGCGTCGTCGAACACGACGTTCGCGGCCTTGCCGCCGAGCTCGAGGGTGACCTTCTTCGGCGTGCCGGCGATGCTGCGGGCGATCTGCTTGCCGACCGCGGTCGAGCCGGTGAAGGCGACCTTGTCGACGTCGGGATGCTCGACGAGGGCCCGCCCGGTCTCGCCGGCGCCGGTGACGATGTTGACGACGCCCGGTGGCAGGTCGGCCTGCTGGCAGATCTCGGCGAACAGCAGTGCCGTCAGCGGCGTCGTCTCGGCCGGCTTGAGCACGACGGTGTTGCCCGCGGCCAGTGCCGGCGCGATCTTCCAGGCCAGCATGAGCAGCGGAAAGTTCCACGGGATGACCTGGCCGGCGACGCCATGCGGCCTCGGATCCGGCCCGAAGCCCGCGTACGCCAGCTTGTCGGCCCAGCCCGCGTAGTAGAAGAAGTGCGCAGCCACCAGCGGCACGTCGACGTCGCGCGACTCGCGGATCGGCTTGCCGTTGTCGATCGACTCCAGGACGGCCAGCTCACGCGAGCGTTCCTGGATGATGCGGGCGATCCGGAACAGGTACTTGCCCCGGTCGCGTCCGGACAGCGTCGACCAGACCCGCGTGTACGCCCGACGAGCGGCGGCGACCGCCATGTCGATGTCGGCCGGCCCGGCCGCCGAGACCTCGGCCAGGACCTCCTCGGTCGCCGGGTTGACAGTCTTGAACGGGGTTCCGTCGACGGGGTCGACGAACTGGCCGCCGATGAACAGCCCATAGGAGCTGGCGATGTCGACGATCGCCCGCGACTCGGGCGCCGGCGCGTACTCGAACTTGGCCATCGTGATCAGTCCAACGTGAAGTAGTCAGGCCCCGCGTACCGGCCGGTGGTCATCTTCTGCCGCTGCATGAGCAGGTCGTTGAGCAGGCTGGAGGCGCCGATCCGGAACCAGTCCGGGTCGAGCCAGTCGTCGCCAGCAGTCTCGTTCACGAGCACCAGGTTGCGGATCGCGTCCTTGGTGGTGCGGATCCCTCCCGCCGGCTTGACCCCCACCTGGCGGCCGGTCGCGTCGCGGAAGTCGCGGACCGCTTCGAGCATGACCAGCGTGACGGGGAGCGTCGCGGCGGGGGACACCTTGCCGGTCGACGTCTTGATGAAGTCGCCCCCGGCCAGCATGGCCAGCCAGGACGCCCGGCGGACGTTGTCGTACGTCGCGAGCTCACCGGTTTCGAGGATCACCTTGAGGGCGCCTCCGCAGGCCTCCTTGACCGCGAGGATCTCGTCGTAGACCGCGCCGAACCGGCCGGCCAGGAAGGCGCCGCGGTCGATGACCATGTCGACCTCATCGGCGCCGGCCGCGACCGCGTCGCGGGTGTCCTGCAGCTTCACCGGCATGCTGGCCCGGCCACTGGGGAAGGCGGTGGCGACGCTGGCGACCTTGACGCCGCTGGCGCCCAGCGCCTGCCTGGCCGTCGCGACGAGATCCGGGTAGACGCAGACCGCCGCAACCTGCGGGACGCTCGGGTCGGACGGGTCCGGCCGCTGCGCCTTGGCGCACAGCGCCCGCACCTTGCCGGGCGTGTCCTGGCCTTCCAGCGTGGTCAGGTCGATCATCGAGATGGCCAGGTCGATCGCGGTCTGCTTCGCCGTGGTCTTGATCGAGCGCGTCGACAGGCCCGCGGCGCGGGCCTCGGCTCCCACCTGGTCGACGCCGGGCAATCCGTGCAGGAACCTGCGCAGCGACGTCTCCGTCGCGGTGATCTCGGACGGGCGCAGGCCCTCGAGCACGGTCACCACCCGAGTCTAGGCCTGTTTCCGCGGCTGGAAGCCGGGTCAGCTCGGCCGGCGGGCGACCACCCAGTCGACGAACCCGAACCGCAGGGGGTCATGCCGCTCGATCGCGAAGCCGGCGTCGGCTACGACGTCCAGCGGGCGACGACGGCGGCCGTGCCGGCGCGTGCGCCACCGCTCGACCCAGCGCATCGGTACCCGGGCGTACTCGACATGGTCGAGGAGAAGCAGCCGGCCACCGGGCCGCAGCACCCGGTGGAACTCGGCGACCACGGCGGACTGGTCCGGGACGGCGCACAGGGCCATCGTGCACACGACGGAGTCGAAGCTCGCGCCGTCGAACGGCAACCGCTGGGCGTCGGCTTGGACCAGGCCGACGCGTGCGCCGGTCGCTGCGGCCCGCCGGGCGGCGACGGCGAGCATGCCGCCGCTGAGATCCACGCCGGTGAGCACAACGCCGGCGTCGTACATGCCGAGGTTGAGGCCGGTCCCGATCGCGACCTCGAGCGTGCGCCCCTGGGCTCGGGCACACAGGCGCGCCCGGGAGTCGCCGGTCAGGAGCCGCTCCAGGCCGGCGCCGCGATCGTATGTGGCGGCCATCCGGTCCCAGTCCTGGCGCGCCCGCACGGTCCGGTCGTCGGAGTCAGCTCCGAGGTTCGAGGGGTCACGTCCGCTCACGCGACCATCCTTCGCGGACCGACACAGCGAACGCAAGGTCGCGAGCCGCGGCGATCATGAGACGACCCACGCCGGTCGGACCGGCGTACCTGTCTCATGATCCACGGGAGAGCTGGTCAGAGTCCAGCGCCGCCGACAGGTCGTGCCGCATCGCAAAGCCGACGAACGCCACGAGCACGGCGATCGCGACCGCCGTGCTGGCGACGAACACCGTGCGGACGCTCCACAGCTCGGCCACGATGCCAGCGAGGGCCGCGCCGCCGGGAATCACCCCCCAGCTGATCACACGAGAGGCGGCGTAGACCCGGCCGAGCACGTCCGGCGGCGTCAGGTTCTGCCGGATGGTCGCCAGGAGCACCCGCCAGATGCTCGCGCCGGCTCCGGCGACGACCGCACCGGCGGCAACGAGCCATGCTGTGGCCCCGACGGCCACCGGGGCGACGAGCAGGATGGTGCCGACGCAGTCGGCGACGAGCAGCGCCTGAACGCCAAGCCGCCGACGGAGCGGCTCGACGGCGACCGACGCCGCCAGGCCACCGACGGCCATGGCCGTGAGCATGAGGCCGTACTGCGCCGCGGTGAGGCCCAGCGGACCGGGTCGGACCGCGTACACCACGAGCAGCGCCACCGCCGCCGCCCAGACCACGTTCATCGCGGCCGTGAACAGGGTCAGGCTGCGCAGGACCGGGTGCCGCCAGAGGTACCGCAGCCCGGCGCCGACGCCCTTGGTTGGCCTCGGCCCGCTGTCCGGCTGGGGTTGGCGTCGGAGCCGCACAGCACCCAGGCCGACCAGCGTCGTCGCGTAGAGGAGCGCGCTCACGCCGGTCGCGGCTGCGAGCGTCACGCCCGCGAGCGCGCCGGCGAGCGGCGGCCCTGCCATCTGGTTGGTCAGGTTGATCGTCGCCTCGATCCGCCCGTTGGCGCGGGAGCGGTCTTCGGGGGCGACGACCTGCGGGATCGTCGACGTCAGCGCGGTGTCGACCAGCGTCTCGGCGACGCCCAGGACGAGGGCCGCGACGAGCACCAGACCGAGCGAGACGCGGTCGCTCGCGTACGCAAGCGTCAGGGCGAGAAGGACGCCCGCACGGACCACGTTGACGCTGACCAGCAGGGATCGGCGGCCGACCTGGTCGACGATCCAACCCGCGTGCAGGCCGAAGACCGGCCAGGCCAGGGTGAGCGCGATCGTGACTGCCGCGACGCCGCCGGGCGACGCGCCGACCGCGAGCGCGAGGAGCGGCAGGGCGAACAGCGCCACGCCGTCGGCCAGGTTCGCCGAGGCCGTCGCCGCCCAGAGTCCACGGAAGGCTCGGCCCGGATGCACGTCGGTACGCAACGAACGACCTCACCTGTCAAAGTGATTTGATCGGTTGATGGTGGCCCGTTCTCCTCACCCTGTCAAGCGGGATTGACTGGTGAGAGACTGGCGGAGTGACCGAGATCGAGATGGTCGGCAACGCGCTGTGCCTCGACTTTTCCAACACCGTCAACGTCCGGTACTCCCCGCCGACCCGCGACTGGCTGGCCAGCCGGGCGGAAGCGGCGGAGTGGGCCCGGGCCGCAGGCGTACGGGTGGTCAGGTCGCGGGTTCGTGCCGACCTGCTGCCGGAGGCGCGGGCCGTGCGCGACGTGGTCTATCGCACGTTCTCGGCCGTAACGCGGGGAGACCGGCCGGCCCAGCAGGACCTCGACGCGCTCGCCGCTGCGCACGCCGGGGCAATGACCCGGCGGCGGCTCGGGCCCGCGGGCGACACCTACGGGCTGGTGGCCGACCCTGGTCCGGACCCGCTCCGGGCAGTGCTGGACGACGTCGCCATCTCGGCGGTGGACCTCCTGACCCGCGGCGCTCTCGACCGGCTGGGCGAGTGCCCGTCCTGTGGTTGGCTCTTCCTCGACACCAGCAAGAACGGCCGCCGGCGATGGTGCAGCATGGCCACCTGCGGCAGCCGGGACAAGGCGCGCCGCTATTACGCATCGCGCGCGTAGCGCCCACCCTTGGGCGCGCGCGCGGATGGGCCTCAGAGGCCGGCTGCCGCCGCGAGGTCGGCCTTGATCGACTCGAGCTGCGTCGCGGCGGTCACGCGGGCTGCGTCGACGGCACCGTCGCCCGCCGGCACGACGACCTCGAGGTAACACTTGATCTTGGGCTCGGTGCCGCTGGGCCGGACGATCACCCGGGCACCCTCGGCCAGCCGGTAGCGCAGCCCCTCCGTCGGCGGCAGGCCGCCGACGCCGAGGGACAGGTCCTCCACCGCCTCGACGGCCCGCCCCCCGAGCGAGCCCGGTTCGGCTGCGCGCAACCGCTCCATGAAGGCGTCGATCTCCGACAGGTCGTCGACCCGAACCGAGAGTTGGTCGGTCGCGTGCAAGCCGTATCCGCGGGCGATGTCGTCGAGGGCGTCGGCGATGCTCCGGCCCTCGGCACGCAGCTTGGCGGCCAGCTCGGCGACCAGGACGGCGGCCGACAGCCCGTCCTTGTCGCGGACCGCCTCCGGGTCGACGCAGTAGCCGAGGGCCTCCTCGTAGCCGAACCGCAGCCCGTCGATGCGGCCGATCCACTTGAAGCCTGTCAACGTCTCGGCGTAGCCGAGGCCGTAGCGCCCAGCGATCTTGCCGAGCAGCGACGAGGAGACGATGGAGCAGGCGAAGACTCCGGTCAGGCCCGGCTCGCGGGCGATCAGGTAGGTCGCCAGGAGGGCGCCCAGTTCGTCGCCCCGCAGCATCCGCCACCCGTCGGGCATGGGCGCCGCAACGGCGCAGCGGTCCGCGTCGGGATCGTTGGCGATGACGATGTCGGCGTCCCGCTCCCGGGCCAGCGCGAGGGCGAGGTCGATCACGCCGGGCTCCTCGGGGTTGGGAAACGTCACCGTCGGGAAGTCCGGGTCGGGGTCCGCCTGCTGCACGACGGCGTCCGGTCGCGGGAAACCGGTCGCGCCCAGCACCCGGCGCATGACCTCACCGCCCACCCCGTGCAATGGGGTGTAGACGATGCGGACGTCGCGGGGAGCGTCCGGGCGGACGACGGAGGCGCAGCGGGCGACGTACGCGTCCAGGACCGCGTCGTCGAGCGTCTCCCAGCCAGACTCGGCGAGCGGTACGGAGGCGAGCGGCCCGACGGAGTCGATCTCGGCGGAGATCTCCACGTCGGCCGGTGGAACGATCTGCGAACCGTCGCCGAGGTAGACCTTGTAGCCGTTGTCCTGCGGCGGGTTGTGCGACGCCGTCACCATCACGCCGGCGTCGGCGCCGAGGTGCCGGACGGCGAACGCGAGGACCGGCGTGGGCAGCGGGCGGGGCAGGAGCTGGGAACGCAGCCCGGCGCCGACCATGACGGCGCAGGTGTCGCGAGCGAAGACGTCGGACTTGTGCCGCGCGTCGTAGCCGACGACCACGCTCGACCCACCGTGCGCCGTGAGGTAGGCGGCCAGGCCGGCGGCCGCCCGGATCACCACGGCCCGGTTCATCCGGTTCGGGCCGGCGCCGAGTGCGCCACGCAGGCCCGCAGTGCCGAACTCGAGGCGGCCGGCGAACCGGTCGCCGATGTCCGCGACCGCCGCCTCGTCCCCGGCGTCGGCCCGTGCGAGCAAGCCGGCCAGCTCGGCTCTGGTGTCCTCGTCCGGGTCATCGGTCACCCAGCGCCGGGCCTCGTCCAGCACGTCGGTCATCGTCGCCCTTTCCCTCCCATGATCATGTCGACCACGTACACCCTCTGCTGTACCTGGTCGACATGATCACGGGAGCCCGCCGTTAGATCCGCTCGACCACGTCGGCGAGGAGACGGCCGATGCGCGGAGCG
Source organism: Jiangellaceae bacterium (assembly GCA_050743075.1). GTDB lineage: Bacteria > Actinomycetota > Actinomycetes > Jiangellales > Jiangellaceae > JBOGDS01. The sequence continues at coordinate 36,416 of JBOGDS010000008.1, forward strand.
GCCTGCTGTCCGGCCTCGACGACCTCGGCGTGGTCGAGCGGGGCCGGGCTGATCCCGGCGGCAAGGTTGGTGACCAGCGATATGCCGAGCACCTCCATGCCGGCCTCGCGGGCCGCGATCGCCTCCAGCGTCGTCGACATTCCGACCAGGTCACCGCCGAGCCGTTTGGCCATCTGCACCTCGGCCGGCGTCTCGTAGTGCGGGCCGGGGAACTGGACGTAGACGCCCTGGTCGAGGGAGGGGTCGACGGTCCTGGCGACCGCCCGCAGCCGCGCCGAGTACAGGTCGGTGAGGTCGACGAACGTCGCACCCTCCAGCGGCGACGTCGCGGTCAAGTTGAGGTGGTCGCTGATGAGCACTGGCGTCCCGGGGGCCCATTCCTCGCGCAGGCCCCCGCAGCCGTTGGTCAACACGATGGCTCGGCACCCGGCTGCGGCTGCGGTGCGGACACCGTGGACGACTTGGCGTACACCCCGGCCCTCGTAGAGATGGGTCCGCGCACCGACGAAGAGCGCTCGGCGGTCCGTGGTGCCGATCCGCACCGAACGGATGACGCCGACGTGGCCAGCGACTGCCGGCGGCGGAAAGCCAGGCACCTCGGTCTGGGGAACCTCGGCGATCGTCTCGCCCAGCAGGTCGAGCGCCCCTGCCCAGCCCGAGCCGAGAACGAGTGCGACGTCGTGGTGGTCGACGCCGGTGAGTTCGGCGACACGTACGGCGGCTGATCGTGCCGTCGCCGCGGGTTCCTCGATCACGTGGGGACCATAGCGCGGGCAACCACTCCCACTCCCATGATCATGAAGGTTTGGGAGGGCTCTAGGACCGCTGATCCTTCATGATCATGGGATGGAGGGCGCGGAGGCGCGGAGGGCGCGCGGGCGGGGCGATGCGGGACAATGGCGCTCGTGACGCGGGTGGCGATCCTCGGCGGTGGGCCAGGCGGGTACGAGGCGGCGCTGGTCGCTGCGCAGCTCGGCGCCGACGTCACGGTCGTCGACCGCGACGGGCTCGGCGGCTCGGCCGTCCTGACCGACTGCGTGCCCAGCAAGACGCTCGTCGCCACCGCGGAAGCCATGACCGAGGCGGGCGAGTCGGCGGAGCTGGGTGTCGTCCTCGACAACACCCGGCTGGCGGTGGACCTGCGCCGGGTCAATGCCCGCGTCAAGGCCTTGGCGGAGGCCCAGTCCCGTGACGTCGGCGCCTCGCTGGAGAAGGCCGGCGTGCAGGTGGTGACCGGCACCGGGCGCCTCGCTCCAGGCGACCGGGTCGTCGTCGAGGCCGCCGACGGGTCGAGTGACGAGGTCGTCGCAGACGTCGCCCTGGTCTCCACCGGCGCCAGGCCGCGGGTTCTACCCGATGCCGAGCCCGACGGCGAACGGATCCTCACCTGGACGCAGGTCTACGACCTCGACGAGCTGCCGGAGCGCCTGATCGTCGTCGGTTCGGGCGTCACCGGAGCCGAGTTCGCCAGCGCCTACAACGCGCTGGGCGGCGAGGTCGTGCTCGTCTCGTCGCGGGACCGGGTGCTGCCGGGCGAGGACGCCGACGCCGCGTACGTGCTGGAGGAGGTCTTCTCCCGACGCAGCCTGACGGTGCTGTCGCGCTCGCGTGCGGCATCCGTTCGGCGCGACGGTGACGGCGTCGTCGTGGCCCTGACCGACGGTCGCACCGTCGAGGGGTCGCACTGCCTGATGGCGGTCGGTTCGGTGCCCAACACCGACGGGATCGGCCTGGAGGAGAGCGGTGTCCGGCTCACCGACGGCAGCTTCGTCGAGGTCGACCGCGTCTCCCGTACCTCGGGGCGAGGTGTCTATGCGGCCGGCGACTGCACCGGCGTCCTCATGCTCGCGTCCGTGGCCGCCATGCAGGGCCGCACCGCGATGTGGCACGCGCTCGGCGACGCGGTCGCACCGCTGGACCTCAAGACGGTGTCGTCGAACGTGTTCACAGCACCTGAAATCGCCACCGTCGGCTGGAGTCAGGCGGAAGTCGACGCCGGAGCGATCGACGCGCGGGCGGTGAAGCTGCCGCTGGCCACCAACGCGCGGGCGAAGATGCAGGGCATCCACGACGGGTTCGTGAAGCTGTTCTGCCGGCCCAGCACCGGGATCGTGGTGGGCGGCGTGGTGGTGGCGCCTCGGGCGAGCGAGCTGATCCACCCGATCTCGTTGGCGATCGAGGGAAAGCTGACCGTCGACCAGGTCGCGCACGCGTTCACGGTGTACCCGTCGCTGTCGGGGTCGGTCGCCGAGGCGGCCCGCCGGCTGCACCGGCGGAGCTGAGCCCTCGTCCGAGTCTTGCGCCCTCACAGCCCATGATCCAGGGCGGCCCGCTGGGAGTTCAGGCCCAGTAGACGGCCTTCGGTCAGGCGCTTGGTGCGGTTCTCACCAGCCGCCGCCGTCGAAACCGCCGCCGTCGAAACCGCCTCCGTCGAACCCACCGCCGCCACCCCAGCCTCCGCCGTCACCCCAGCCGCCGCCAGCGCCGGCGTCCGCGGCGCCGCTGTCGCCCCAGCCGCCGCCACCCCAGCCGAACGACGAGCCGAGCATGGTTCCCCACAGCATGCCCGGCAGGAAGCCGCCGTAGTACCCACCGGCCCAGCCGGCATAGGCCGGGCCCGCCTCCCAGTACGGACGCCGTTCGCCGTCGCCGACCTGTACCAGCCGGACGTCCGGGTCCAGGCCGTCCTTGATCCGGGTCGCGTCAGCCGCGCATGCTGGGACGTCGCGTAGCGCGCCGCCGCGGGGAGCCCACTGCACGTCCTCGACCGACGGGCCGTGACGAGGGTCGAAGAAGCACGGCAGCCTGCGCTGTGGGGGCTCGTCGCCGGCCAGCCGAGCGCGTACGCAGGCGAGCAGCCAGCGGCCTTCGTCGAGGGCGGACGTCACCGGTTGCAGGTTCTCCGCGCGCTCTACCCGTGACGCGGCAGTCTTCGCGTTCTCGTAGAGGTCGAGTGCCCGGGCGTACTCCTGCCGTGCCTCGACCGGTACGGCTCCCGGAGTCCGGACGTCGAGGTCGAGGTCGGCGAGCTCCTCGCCGTACGCGGTGACATCTTCGTCGATGGCGGTGCGGACAGGCTCGAGCTCGGCGCGCTCACGGTTGCGCTTGTTGCGCCGGTAGAGCAGGAACCCACCGCCACCGGCAGCAGCGAGGATTCCCAGCGGGATCAGCCCCGACGAGCCGCTGTCGTCGGACTCGCCTTCGGCGTCAGCGCCCGGGCCGCCGCCGGAGTCAAAGTCCTCGACCCGGTCGGCGAAGTCGGTGATGGTGGTCCCGAAGTCGTCGCTCGCGACGTCGAGTGCGATGTCACGGGCGGCGCCATCCGGCAGCTGGTTCGAGGTGGCGGCCGGCGTCCCGTCGGCCAGCAGGACCAGGTAGGTCCCGTCGCGTCCGGTCGACTCGGCAAGCGTCCGCGCGTCGCCCTCCTCCCGCGCCGCCGTGGGCAGGACGGCGACGAACAGCGGAGTCGTCGCGTCGGCGAGCCGGTCGGCGGCGGCCGAGCGGGCACCGCCGTCGAACACGATGCCGTTGGCCTCGAGCTCGGCCTCGGCCTCGGCTGCCACGTGGAGCGGCGCGTCGCGTAGCGCGGAACCGGCGTCTTCATAGACGGTCGACATGCCTCCATCATCCCCCGACCTGGCGAAGGTGGAGCTGTCGGTGCCCCATGTTGTGATGTGGGCGTGCTCACCGTGACACCCGCACAGGCGATGGGGCGGCGGATCGAGCGGCTGCACCTGCTTCAGCCGGCGGCCGACCCGGTCGCGGTGGCGTCCCGGCTCGGCGGCGTGCATGCCCAGGTTGCGTCGGCTGCCGCCTTGATCGTCGGCGTACGGACGTCGTCGTCCGCGCCCGCTGACCTGGACGAAGCGCTCTGGAAGGGCCGAACCCTGGTGAAGACCTGGGGGATGCGAGGGACGCTGCACTACTTCCCTGCCGCTGAGCTGCCGCTGTGGGTGGCCGCGTTCCGGCAGCGGCAGTGGCCGAAGTTCACGCCGGCGTGGGGGAAGTACCACGGCGTCACACCTGGCGATCTCCGCGCCGTCACCGGCGCCGTCGGCGATGTCCTACCGGGCCGGACGCTGACTCGGGAGGAGCTCGCCGGCGAGGTCGCCGATGCGCTGTGTAGGCCGGAACTGGCGGAGCGGATCCGCTCTGGGTGGGGCCAGATGCTCAAGCCGGCAGCTGCGGGTGGGCTGCTCTGCTTCGGCCCCGACCGGGATCGCAACGTCACCTTCACCGATCCGCGGACCTGGCTGCCGGACGTCGCCTGGGACGAGCCCGACCCCGATGGCGCGCTGCGCACCGTGATCACCAGGTTCCTCGACACGTACGGCCCGGCGACACACGAGGACTTCGGCCGGTGGTGGGGCATCGACGCAGCATCGGCCCGGCGGATCTTCGCCCAGCACGCCGACGCAATGGTGGCCGTCGATGTCGCGGGCCGGAAGGCCTGGCTGACGCCGAAGGTAGCCGCGACAATCGACAGCCATCCGCCCGCCAATGGGGTCCTGCTGCTCCCTGGCTTCGACCCGTACACGGTCGCGCCGATCAGCGCTCGCGCCTACACGATTCCCGACGGCTTCGTCGACCGCGTGTCCCGGACGGCAGGGTGGATCTCGCCGGTGTTCGTCGTCGACGGCGTCATCCGCGGCGTGTGGACGCACGAGCGCAAGGGCGACACGGTCGCGGTCGAGATCACGCCGTTCGCCCGCGTCTCGAGTTCGGTCAAGAAGGACGCCGCGACGTTCGTGCAGCGATACGGCACCATCCTGTCCGGTGACTTGACCCTGACGTGGGCGGCGGCCTAAGGCACGTCGGTGAACTCCGTCGTTCGACGTCATCTGGAGCGGTTCGCCAGCGGTGATCGCCAGCGGGTGGCTCTCGACCAGGTGCTCGCCGAGGCACGCTGCTCTCTACGATCGTTGAGAAGCGATCGCGGCCGTGACGGCACCTCATGGCAGGGCGCTCATCGACACCAACGTGTTGGTCTACGCCTTTGACGCATCCGAGCCTGACAAGCGGAAGATCGCCGACGCCCTGATCGCCGACGTCGATCCTGACCAGGTCGCGCTGAGCGCGCAGGTTCTCAACGAGTTCTATGTGACGGTGACCAGGAAGCCGCCGCCGCCGCCGGCGGCCGATCGAGCCGAGCGGGTCGTCCACTGGCTGGCCGGACCCGCCGTGGTTCCCGTCGGCACGGAACTGGTCATCGCCGGCATCGGGCGCTCACGGGCGTCGCAGCTCTCGCTCTGGGACTCGCTTGTCGTCGAGGCTGCTCGCCGGGCCGTCAACCCGTTCGTCGCGGTCAGTCCGTGATCTGGCAGAGAACGGCGCCGTTGGCGACGGTGGTGCCGACCTCGGCGGCCAGTCCGGTTACCGTGCCGGCCTTGTGAGCGTTGATCGGTTGCTCCATCTTCATCGCCTCCAGGACGACGACCAGATCGCCGGGCTCGACCTGCTGACCCTCGTCGACGGCGACCTTGACGATCGTCCCCTGCATCGGGGAGACCAGGGCGTCACCGCCGGCGACGTTCCCTGCCCTTCCCCCGCCGGCGCGTCGAGGCGGGCGGCCGGCCCCGGGCCGGCGGCCCTGGGTGTCCTCGCCGAACGTCACGGACCCACCAGGCACGGACACCTCGAACCGCTTGCCGCCGACCTCGACCACGACGTTCTCCCGGGCCGCGTCGACCTGGCTCTCGGGGGTGCCGGCGTGGGGAGCGATCTGGTTGTCGAACTCGGTCTCGATCCAGCGCGTGTGCACGGTGAAAGGCTGGCCCGGGTCGGTCGGCGCGAAGGCGGGATCGTCGACGACGGCGCGGTGGAAGGGGATCGCCGTCGCCAACCCGTCGACCTCGAACTCCGCGAGCGCCCGCCGGGCTCGCTGCAGCGCTTCTTGTCGCGACGACCCGGTGACGACGAGCTTGGCCAGCAGCGAGTCGAAGTTCTGACCGACGATGCTGCCCTGCTCGACGCCCGCGTCCAGCCTCACGCCGGGGCCGCTGGGCGGGCGGAAGGCGATCACCGGCCCAGGGGTCGGCAGGAAACCGCGACCGGGGTCCTCGCCGTTGATGCGGAACTCGATCGAGTGGCCACGGACCGGCGGGTCGTCGTAGCCCAACGGCTCGCCGGCCGCGATGCGGAACATCTCCCGGACCAGGTCGATCCCGGTGACCTCCTCGGTGACAGGATGCTCGACCTGCAGACGGGTGTTGACCTCGAGGAACGAGATCGTCCCGTCCGGCCCGACGAGGAACTCGCAGGTTCCGGCCCCGACATATCCGGCCTCGCGGAGGATCGCCTTCGACGAGTCGTAGAGCTGGGTGTTCTGTTCGTCGGACAGGAATGGCGCCGGTGCCTCCTCGACCAGCTTCTGGTGCCGGCGTTGCAGCGAGCAGTCGCGGGTCGAGATCACGACGACGTTGCCGTGCTGGTCTGCCAGGCACTGGGTCTCGACGTGGCGCGGCTTGTCGAGGTAACGCTCGACGAAGCACTCGCCGCGGCCGAACGCCGCGACGGCCTCGCGGACGGCGGAGTCGTAGAGCTGCGGGATCTCCTCCAGTGAGCGCGCGACCTTGAGGCCGCGGCCGCCGCCGCCGAACGCCGCCTTGATGGCGACCGGCAGCCCGTGGACCTGCGCGAATGCGACAACCTCCTCGACACCGGCCACCGGGTCCGGGGTCCCCGCCACGAGGGGCGCACCCGAACGTTGGGCGATGTGGCGCGCGCTGACCTTGTCGCCCAGCGCCTCGATGGCCGCCCGGGGAGGCCCGATCCAGATCAGGCCGGCGTCGACGACGGACTGCGCGAACGAGGCGTTCTCGGCGAGAAAGCCGTACCCCGGGTGGACGGCGTCGGCCCCGGCGCGCGCGGCCACGTCGAGCAGCTTGTCGATCACGAGGTAGGTCTCGGCGCTGGTCTGCCCGCCCAGCGCGTACGCCTCGTCGGCGAGCCGGACGTGCGGCGCATCGCGGTCGGAGTCCGCGTAGACGGCGACGCTGCCGATGCCAGCGTCGCGGCATGCCCTCGCCACCCGGACCGCGATCTCGCCGCGGTTGGCGATGAGCACCTTGCTGATCCTCACCGGCGCACACCTCCCTCGGCTGCGGGGGAGCCTAGCCGGGCCAGGTCATCGCGACACCTGCGCTCCAGCTCGTCGAGCTCGGCCTGGGTGCGCTCGATATCGGCTCGCCGCTGCGCCAGCTCGGCGCGGCGGACATTGATCTGGTCGAGCAGGTATGCGAGCTGGCCGGTCTCGCCGGGCTCGGAGTCGTACATGCCGACGATCTTCTTGATCTCCTCCAGCGGGAAGCCCAGGCGCTTGCCGCGCAGGACGAGCTCGAGCCGGACCCGGTCGCCGCCGCGGAAGATGCGCTGGGTGCCACGGCGCTCGGGCGTCAACAGGCCGTGCTCCTCGTAGAAGCGCAGGGTGCGCAGTGTGACGCCGTACTCGTCCGCCAGCTCGGTGATCGTCCACGTCCGCCCGTCCGCTGTCGTCATCGTCACCCACCCTGGTCCGATGATCACCGGCACTTTGCGGCCTCATGCGCCGCCAACTGCCGATGATCATGGTGATGGCTGTTGCCATCACGGCCGATCATCGCTTACGTTAACGTAAGCGTAAGCGTCGCTGAAGGGGCCGCAGCCATGACCTTCGAGCTCAGTGCCGAGCACGAGACGTTCCGCGCGGTGGTCCGCGAGTTCGCCGAGGCTGAGATCACTCCGCACGCGGCCCGATGGGATCGCGAGCATCACTTCCCGGTCGACGTAGTCCAGGGCTTGGGAAAGCTCGGCGTACTCGGGCTCACGGCTCCGGAAGAGTACGGCGGCAGCGGCGGCGACTTCACCAGCCTCTGCGTGGCGATCGAGGAGATCGGCCGGGCCGACCAGTCACTCGGCATCACGGTCGAGGGTGCCGTCGGCCTGGGCATCAACCCGATCTTGACGTACGGCACCGAGGAACAGAAGCAGCGCTGGCTGCCCGACCTGGTGACCGGCGAGGCCATGGCCGGGTTCGGGCTGACCGAGCCGGGTTCGGGCTCGGATGCCGGCGAGACCGCGACGAAAGCCGTTCTCGACGGCGGCGAGTGGGTGATCGACGGGGCCAAGCAGTTCATCACCAACTCCGGCACGCCGATCACATCGTGCGTGACCGTGACGGCAAGGACGGGAACACTGCCCGACGGGCGGGCCGAGATCTCGGCGATCATCGTCCCCTCGGGAACGCCCGGCTTCACGGTCGAGCCGGCCTACGACAAGCTGGGCTGGCACGCGTCCGATACCCACCCGCTGACGTTCACCGGCTGCCGCGTTCCCGAGGACAACCTGTTGGGTGCGCGGGGCAGGGGATTCGCGCAGTTCCTGGCGACGCTGGACGACGGCCGGATCGCGATCGCGGCTCTTGCCGTGGGGTGCATCCGGGCGATGCTGGAGCAGTCGGTGACCTACGCGAACGAGCGGACGGCCTTCGGCGTGCCCATCGGGAGCAAGCAGGGAGTGGCCTTCCAGATCGCCGACCTGAAGGTGATGGCCGAGGCGGCCCGGCTGCTGACCTACCGGGCGGCCGCCAGGCGCGACGCCGGGCGTCCGCACGCGGAGATCAAGCAGGCGGCGTCGATCGCCAAGCTGTACGCAACGGAGGCCGCGGTCACGGCGACGAGGGTGGCCACGCAGGTGCACGGCGGGTACGGCTTCATGGAGGAGTACCCGGTCGCCCGGTTCTACCGGGACGCGAAGATCCTCGAGATCGGCGAGGGCACCAGCGAGGTGCAGCGCCTCCTCATCGCCCGCAGCCTCGGCCTCCCCGTCGAGTGACTTTCCCGTGATCATGAAGGATTGCCCGTGTCCCAGGACGGACGATCCTTCATGATCATGGGAAGCTGGTCGTACCGAGGGAGATGACGCGGCGTGCAGCATGACCATTTCAAGGACGTCGCGACCGCCCGCCAGGCGACGCTGGCGCCGTCCGAGCCGGCCGCGGCGAAGCTGGCGGCGCAGAACAAGCTCTACGTGCGCGACCGGCTGGCGCTGCTGTTCGACGAGGGCACGTTCGTCGAGGACGGGCAGCTTGCCAACGCGCAGGCGAGTGGCCTGCCCGCCGACGGTGTGGTCACCGGTCGCGGGCTCGTCGACGGCCGGCCCGCGCTCGTCGTCGCGAACGATCCCACCGTCAAGGCCGGCTCGTGGGGGGCGCGGACCGTCGAGAAGATCGTCCGGGTCACCGAGACGGCGCTGCGCGACGAGCTGCCGGTGTTCTGGTTCATCGACAGCGCGGGCGCGCGGATCACCGATCAGGTGGACCTGTTCCCTGGGCGGCGCGGGGCCGGGCGGATCTTTCACAACCAGGTCGCGCTGTCCGGCAAGGTGCCGCAGATCTGCTGCCTGTTCGGTCCGAGTGCGGCCGGCGGCGCGTACATCCCGTCGTTCTGCGACCTCGTGATCATGGTCGAGGGCAACGCGTCCATGTACCTCGGGTCGCCTCGGATGGCCGAGATGGTCGTCGGCGAGACGGTCACGCTGGAGGAGATGGGGGGCGCGCGGATGCACGTCAGCGTCTCCGGGTGCGGCGACAACCTGGCCGCTGACGACACCGAGGCGATCGAGCTGGCCAAGACGTACTTCTCGTACCTGCCCGGCTCCTGGCGGGCCAACCCGCCGGCGTATGCGGCGGCGCCGCCGTCGAGGACGTTCTCCCGCGACGTCGTGCCGGCCGAGGAGTCCGTCGGGTACGACATCCGCGAGGTCGTCGAGGGCCTGGTCGACGACGGCTCCTTCTTCGAGCTCAAGCCGCTGTTTGCCGCCGAGCTGGTGACCGGCTTCGCTCTGCTGGAGGGCCAGGTCGTGGGGATCGTCGCGAACCAGCCGGCCGTGCGCGGCGGGGTGTTGTTCGTCGACTCCGCGGACAAGGCGGCGCGCTTCATCTGGCTGTGCGACGCGTTCAACATCGCGCTGGTCTATCTGGCTGACGTGCCGGGTTTCATGATCGGCTCCGAGGTGGAGCGCCAGGGCATCATCCGGCACGGCGCCAAGATGATCACCGCGGTGGCCGAGGCGACGGTCCCGACCGTGTCGGTGATCGTCCGCAAGGCGTACGGCGCCGGCCTCTATGCGATGTGCGGCCCGGGGTTCGGGCCGGACGCCTGCCTGGCGCTGCCGACCGCGAAGATCGCCGTCATGGGCCCTGAGGCCGCCGTCAACGCGGTGTTCTTCAACAAGATCGCCGCCATCTCGGACGAGGCCGAGCGCGCGGCCTACGTCGACGGGCTGCGCGAGGAGTACGAGACCGACATCGACATCCTGCGGCTCGCGTCCGACCTGGTGATCGACGCCATCGTCGAGCCCGAGGCGCTGCGCGACGAGCTGGTGGCCCGGCTGGCCGCCGCGGCCACCAAGGACCGCGGCTTCTCCGACCGCCGCCACGGCATCCCCCCGGTCTGAGGTCTTGCCCGACGTCGTTGCCCGACCGCCTCAGTGGCCGTCGGCGGCGCGGCGGAGCGCGTCCAGCGAGGTGGCGACGTCGGCGTCGTCGGTCGCCCAGTTGCTCACGGCGGTGCGCAGCACGGCGCGGCCGTGCCACGGCGACCCCGTCAACCACACACGGCCATCAGCCTGCGGGCGACCTCGGCCGTGCGCTCGTCGGAGCCGAAGGCCGTGCGGCTTGTCGTCAGCCGGAGCGCGCCCAGAGGTCGGGCCAGGCGACGCCGAGCCTGGCCAGCAGACGCCGCAGCAGAGGCAGCGAGAGCCCGACGACGTTGTGATGGTCACCCTCGATGCTGGTCACGAACGGGCCACCGAGCCCGTCGATCGTGAAGGCGCCCGCCACCTGCAGCGGCTCGCCGGTCCGGATGTAGGCCTCGATCTCGTCGTCGGACACGTCCGCGAAGTGGACGGTGGTCGAGGCGGTCGCACCGAGCGGGCCGCCCCGTCCGTCGGAGCGGGTGTCGATCAGCCAGTGGCCGGTGAGCAGGACACCTGAGCGGCCCCGCATGGCCCGCCAGCGCTCCGTCGCGGAGGTCGCGTCGGCAGGCTTGCCCATGGCCTCGCCGTCGAGGTTCAGCACGGTGTCGCAGCCAAGGACGACGAAGCCGTTGGTGCCGGCGGCGACGGCCTCGGCCTTCGCGCGGGCCAACAGCAGCGCGACCTCGGCGGGCTCCAGCGTGCCGTGCCGTTCGGCGGCAGCGGCAACAGTGGCGTCCTCGTCGACATCGGGACTCCGCACGACGGGATCGACGCCTGCCGACCGCAGCGTCGTCAGGCGGGCCGGCGATGCCGACGCCAGGAGCAGCCGCGTCACGGCGGACACGCTACGTCAGCGCATGACCACACGGCCGCGCCGGCCAGGCCGGGCGCACGCCCTGTGAACGGCCTTGGATCAGCACTCGGGGGACCGTCCGTCCGGCCGGCGCCGAGTGCTACCGATGGCGTCGGCCGGCCGCGACCCCGTCGACCCGCCGGATCTGCCGCACCATCGCCCCGCGGGTTGGAGCCTCACCCAAGCGGAAACCGACGCCGCGGACCGCGTCGATGCTGGTGAGCGCGCCCAGGGTCGCGAGCTTGCGACGCAGGCGCTTGACGACCGAGTGGAGGTCGGCCGTCCCGCCGGCGTGACCGCTGTTCCAGACAGCTTCGTGCAGTGCGGCATGGGTCCAGGTCCGTCGCGGCTTCGCACCCAGGCACACCAGCAGGTCGTGCTCGAGCGGCGTGAGGGCAACGTGACGCTCCCCGACCGTGGCGGTGAGCAGGTCGGAGTCGATCCTGGTGTCTGCAAGCTCGATGACCGACGGCTCGTCGGCGGGCCCGCCGGGAGATCGCCCGTTTCTGTTGGACCACAGGGCGGGATCCCGGCCGGTCTCGGCCCTGCCTGGTCCTGCGCGCTCGGCGGTGTCGAGGAGTGCGCAGGCCTGCGCAGCCGTCGAGACGAGGAGGACCGGGCTGGAGCCGTCGAGCAGTTCGGCCAAGCGAGCGCGCGCGTTACGGGGTAACGCAATGCCGACGATCAGGGGTTGTTCGCTGGTCGCACCTGTCCCTGCACTGTCCATGGCATGTCCCCTTTGACGCGCCTGGACGCCTATCATCGCAGGTTGACAACCGGTCACACCAGGGTTGATGAGCAGATGGCCCGAATGTGACCAGGCCGTATTTCACCGTGCTCGGGTGCCGCCCATCCGACGCCCACCTGCTGCCGATGAACTGCCCTGAAATGGGCGGCAGGCGTGCCACAAGGTGCCGTCGGATTGCTCACCGCGCGTCCTTGTCGCCCATGATCACGTTCTTCTAGCGTGCCCGTGGGGCGGGCGACACCCGCCCCTTTTCGCTGGTAGAGCAGAGGAGGACTGCGGTGTTGGTCAACCGGGACCGAACGAGGCGCCTCATCCGCATGACCGTGTCTGCCACAGCGTCGATCACGCTGGTGGCGAGCATGGTCCTGGTGACATCGACCGGTGCGCAAGCGGCACCCGAACGATCAGACAAGATCCGGCCGGAGCTCGCCGAGTCGCTCGCGTCGAAGGGCGAGGCGTCGTTCTGGATCCGCTTCCGAGACCGCGCGGACCTCAGAGATGCCAGCCAGGTCGCCGACTGGGCCGAGCGCGGTACGGCCGTCGCCGCGGCCTTGAAGAAGACCGCGGCAGCAAGCCAGGGCGGCGCCGTCGCCGACCTCGAGCGCGCGGGCCAGGACCATCAGGCCTTCTGGGTGACCAACGCGATCTTCGTGCGTGACGGTTCGGAGGCGCTGGCGGCGCAGATGGCCGCGAGGCCGGAAGTCGAGGGACTGTACGCACCCACACCGTACGAGCTCATCGAGCCGACGCCGGGTGAGCCCCGGCATGCCCCCAACGCGCTGGAGTGGAACATCGCCAACGTCAACGCCGATGACGTCTGGACCGAGTTCGGCGTACGCGGCGATGGCATCACGGTGGCCAGCATCGACACCGGCACGCAGTTCGACCACCCCGCGCTGGTCGACACCTACCGGGGCAACCTCGGCGGTGGCAACTTCGACCACGATTACAACTGGTTCGACGCCGCCGGAACCTGTCCCGACGCTCCGTGCGACACCAACGGTCACGGCTCCCACACGATGGGCACCATGGTCGGTGACGACGGCGGCGAGAACCAGATCGGCATGGCGCCGGAGGCCAACTGGATCACTGCCAACGGCTGCTGCCCGTCCGACGCCGCGCTGATCGCCTCGGGCGAGTGGTTCCTGGAGCCGACGGACCTGGAGGGCGAGAGCCCCGACGCCGGCAAGCGGCCGCACATCATCAACAACTCGTGGGGCAGCACGTCGCCGTCCACCGACCCGTTCATGGAGGACGTGCTCATCGCGTGGGACGCCTCGGGCATCTTCGGCATGTGGGCGAACGGCAACAGCGGCGGGCTCGGCTGCATGTCGTCCGGATCGCCGGGCAGCCGGATCATCAACTACTCGGCCGGCTCCTACGACATCAACAACGTCATCTCGCCCTCGTCGGGCCGCGGCCCAGGTCAGGACGGCGAGATCAAGCCCAACATCGCGGCGCCGGGCGTCAACGTCCGCTCCAGCGTTCCGGGAGGCGGCTACGCCAACTTCAGCGGCACCTCCATGGCGTCGCCGCACGTGGCCGGGGCCATCCCTGCTGTGGTCGGCCGCACCCGGTCTGATCGGGGACAACGCCGCCACCAAGGCGCTGCTCGACGACTCCGCCATCGACACCGAGAACCTGCAATGTGGTGGCACGGCCGACGACAACAACGTCTTCGGCAAGGGCCGGCTGGATGCGCTGGCGTTGCTGCAGAGCGCACCGATCGGTGACACCGGCACGCTCGCCGGAACGGTGAGCGACGCCGGGGCCGGCGATCCGATCGCCGGGGCAACGGTCACGGTCACCGGCGAGGTCGACCGCGAGCTCGTGACCGGTGCGGACGGCACCTTCTCGGTGCTGCTCCCCGTCGGCGACTACACCGTGAGCGCGTCTGCATTCGGCTACGACACCCAGACCGCAACGGCGACCGTCGCAACCGACGAGACCACGACGCAGGACTTCGCGCTCGAGGCGCAGCCGACGGTCACGCTGAGTGGGCAGATCCGCGACGGCTCCGGCCACGGCTGGCCGATGTACGCGAACGTCACCGTGCAGGGCGTGCCCGACGTGAGCGACTACACCAACCCGGTCGACGGCAGGTACAGCCTCCGGGTGCCGGCGAACGCGACGTACACGCTGGCCGTGGAGTCGCAGTACCCCGGGTACCTCGACCTGACCGAGACGGCCGAGGTCGGCGGCGGAAACGCGACCCATGACATGCAGGTGATCGTCGACCCGGCCGCCTGCACCTCGGCGCCTGGCTACAGGTTCGGCTCCGACGGCGTGTTCGAGCCGTTCGATGCCGAGACGGTGCCGCAGGGCTGGACCGTCGTCGACAACGTCGGCAACAACCAGGTCTGGCGGTTCGACGACCCGGGCGAACGAGGCAACCTGACCGGTGGTGCCGGCGGGTTCGCGGTCGTGGACAATGACTTCTACGGCCCCGGAGGCAGCCAGAACACGTCGCTGGTCAGTCCGGTGATCGACCTGAGCGACGTGGCCGAGCCGGTCATCAGGTTCAACCAGGACTACAACAACTTCGGCACGGAACTCGCCGACGTCGACCTGTCCGTCGACGGCGGCGCGACCTGGCAGACCGTCCTGTCCCAGACCGGCGTCGACCTGCGTGGCCCGCGGGTCGCGACGGTGCCGATTCCACCGGCCGGTGGCCAGCCCGACGTCCAGGTGAGGTTCCACTACCACAACGCGTCGTTCGAATGGTGGTGGGAGGTCGACAACGTCCTGGTCGGCACCGAGGTCATCTGTGCGCCGGTCAACGGCGGGCTCGTGATCGGGCACGTCCGCGACGACAACACCAACGCGCCGGTCAACGGCGCCACGGTGACCAGCGTGGACGCACCCGAGGACACCGCGACGACGTTCGCGACGCCCGACGACCCCGGCCGGGCCGACGGGTTCTACTGGATGTTCTCCTCGCTGACCGGTCGGCACCGGATTGCTGCGACGGCGGGCAACTACACCGACCAGACCCGGCAGGTCAACGTCCAGGCCGACTGGGCCACCCAGGCCAACTTCCGGCTGGGCGCGGGCCAGTTGGAGGTCGACCCGACGAGCGTCCAGGCGACGATCCCACTCGGCGGGTCCGCGGAGCGCGGGTTCACCATCACCAACACCGGGACGGCCCCGGCGTCGGTCGAGCTCTCCGAGCGCTCCGGCTCGTTCGAGATCCTGCGAGCGGACGGGAGCCAGCTGAGCGAACAGGACGTCCTGTCCAGCGCCGGCGCTGCCGTGCGACGGGTCGAGGTCGACGCGTCGCTCGCGGAGCTGTCGGCCAGCCTGGCTCCGTCGCGGATGGGTACGGCCACCGAGGGATCGGCGGCGCAGGCGCCGTCGGCTCCGCCGTGGACCAACCTGCCCAACCTGCCGCGGACCGTCATGGAAAACAACCTGGTCTTCGTGGACGGCACCGTGTACTCGCTCGGCGGCTCGACCGGTTCTGCATCGCTGGCCGAGGTCTACGCCCTCGACGTTGCCACGCAGGCCTGGACCCGGCTGGCCGACATGCCGGGATCCCGGCACCAGGCGGTCGAGGGCCTCATCGACGGACTGGTCTACCTGGCCAGCGGTTGGTTCCAGGCCGGACAGAACCCCACGACCGCGACGACGGTCTACGACCCGGCGACCGACAGCTGGACCAATGCTGCCGCCATGCCGGGCGCGCGCGCCGCGGCCGGTTCGGCCGTTGTCGACGGCCAGCTGTACGTCGTCGGTGGATGCACCACCTCCGCGTGCGCTCCGTACTCGAGCGACGTGTTCCGGTACGACCCGGGGAGCGACACCTGGGAGACCTTGGCCGACTATCCGGAACTCATCGCATGGGAGTCCTGTGGTGCCGTCCGCGGGCTGCTCTACTGCGCAGGCGGACTGGCCAACGGTCAGCCGACCACCAACGCCTACGCGTACGACCCGTCGAGTGACGACTGGATGGCTGTCGCCGACATGCCCGCCAATCTGTGGGGCAGCGCGTACGTCGGCGCGAACGACCAGCTCCTGATCAACGGGGGCCTCACCGGCCCGTCGACGATCACCAACCAGGGATTCACCTACAACCCTGCGGACGACGTGTGGTCGCCGCTGCCGGCGTCGAACCACACCCTGTTCCGGGCTGGTAGCGCCTGCGGCTTCTACAAGGTCGGCGGCTCCACGATCGCGGGCTTCACGCCCTCGAACCTGGGCGAGGTGCTGCCCGGCTTCGAGGACTGCGGGCTGGCCGCCGACGTGCCGTGGCTCTCGGTGGCCCCGACCACGGCGACCCTCGAACCCGGTGACAGCGTGGCCGTCACCGTGGCGATGGACGCCAACGTCGCGCAGCCGGGGACCTACACGGCTGGTGTGGGGATCGCGGAGGACACGCCGCACTCCGTCGACCCGGTCGGCGTCACGATGAACGTCACGCCGCCCGCGTCGTGGGGCAAGATCGCCGGCACGGTCGACGGTATCGGCTGTGACGGCACGCGCTCCCCGATCGCCGGTGCCGTCGTCCAGATCGACTCGTGGGCGATGTCCATCACGCTGATCACCGAGGCGGACGGGACATACGCCCATTGGCTCGACCGGCGCAACAACCCGCTCACGGTGATCGTCGCGAAGGACGACTTCCAACCGCAGACCCGGACGACCAGAGTCGTCAGGGGCGAGACGGTGACGGAGAACTTCGCGTTGCGGGCGATCTGCTAGCGGGGCTCCACCCCATGATCATGTCGATTACGTCCAGCAAGTCGTGGACGTCATCGACATGATCACGGGTGGGCACTGCTCACAGCCGCGCGAGGGCCTCCTTGAGCGGGTCCAGCCCGAGCGCGCCGAGGTCGAGCGCGGCCCGGTGGAACTCCTTGACGTCGAACGCGTCGCCCTTGCGGGCGCGCAGCTCTTCCCGGGCGGACAGCCAGATCCGCTCGCCGATCTTGTACGACGGCGCCTGCCCCGGCCAGCCGAGATACCGGTCCAACTCGAAGCGCAGGTTCTCGTCCGGCATCCGGGTGTGCCTGCGCAGGAACGCCCACGCCGAGTCGTAGGTCCACCGGCCGGGCGCGAGGCCGTCACGCTGGACCAGCTGGTCGGGAACGTCGAGCTCGCAGTGCACGCCGATGTCGATCACGACGCGGGCCGCCCGGGTCGCCTGGCCGTCGAGCATGCCGAGCCGGTCGCCCGGGTCGTCGAGGAAGCCCAGGCCGGCCATCAGGCGCTCGGCATAGAGTGCCCAGCCTTCGCCGTGGCCCGAGCACCAGCACAGCATCCGCTGCCAGCGGTTGAGCACGTCGCTGCGGTACACCGCCTGGGCGATCTGCAGGTGGTGACCGGGCACGCCCTCGTGGAAGACCGTGGTGGTCTCCTGCCAGGTCGAGAAGTCCTCGACGCCCTCCGGGACCGACCACCACATGCTGCCGGGGCGGGAGAAGTCCTCGCTCGGCCCGGTGTAGTAGATGCCGCCGTCCCTGGTCGGCGCGATGCGGCAGTCGAGGCGCCGGATGGGCTCGGCGATGTCGAAGTGGACCCCGTTCAGGTCCGCGATCGTGCGGTCGGACAGGTCCTGCATCCAGCGCTGCAGGGCGTCGCTGCCGTGGATCTTGCGCGACGGGTCGGCCTCCAGCGCCTCGACGGCCTCGTCGACGGTGCTGCCGGGCTTGATCTGGGACGCGACCTCGGCCATCTCGGCCTCGATCCGGTTCAGCTCGTCCATGCCCCAGGCGTAGGTCTCGTCCAGGTCGACCCGGGCGCCGAGGAAGTAGCGGCTGGCGACCGTGTAGACGTCGCGGCCCACCGGGTCGTGCTCGCGCGCTCGCGGCGCGACCTCGTCGGCGAGGTAGCGGGCGAAGTCCTCATAGGCCGCGGCCGCCGTCTCGACCCGGGAGTCGAGCTCGGCGCGCAGGGTGTCGGGAGCCGGTGCCACGAGCTCAGGCAGAAGATCCTTGGCCGCGCGGTGGACCTGGGGGACGACGGCGTCGATCTGCCGCCGTGCCGGCGGCCGGCCGGCCGAGATCTCGGCTTCGAGCGTCTCGCGGTAGCCCGCCACGGCCTTCGGGAGATCGCGCAGCCTGGCTGCGATGTTGCGCCAGTCGTCCTCCGTGTCGGTGGCCATGAGGTCGTAGACCTCGCGGGTCGAGTGCCACGGGCTGGCGAGGACGTTGAGGCCGACGTCGAGGCCGGCCTCACGCATCGCCACCTGGACGCCGAGCCGCTCTTTCATCGACTCTCCGGCGACCCGCTCGCGCTCGTCGCGGGCGTGCGCGGTCTCCAGCTCGCGAAGCGTTCGCCGGTCGAGCTCCGCCCGCTCGGCGTAGCCGGCCGGCGAGAGGTCGGTCGTCTCGCCCTCGTGGCCGGTGATGCCCGAGAACGTGGCATCGAACGGCTCCAGCGCGGCATAGGCGTCGACGTACTCGTCGGCGATGGCGTCGACGGTTCTCTGTTCAATGGTCACGTGTCAGGACCCTAGACGAGCGCCCCGACAGCGGTCATCCGATTTCGGAGCCCAGCAGGACGAGCGCACATCGGGCGGCGTCCTTCTCCTGGCGCCGCCATGGCCGGCCGGCAGCCTTGCCGATCGCGGCGACGCGGTCCGTTGCCTCCGGCAGGGCGTCGGGCGGGATCGCCTGCACCGGCAGACCGAGCTGCTCCGCCGCCGACATCAGCGCGTCGAGGTAGAGCTCACCCTCCGCGGTGTGCATGGCGACGTGGTTGCGGACGACCGCGGCGACCGTGCCTGGTGCCCGCGGTGTCGGCTTCACGAGCAAGCCCACCCCGTCGACGAACACCAGGTCCGTCAGCGAGCGCAACGCGTCTCCCGCGGCCTCACCGGCCGCCTGCTCGACCCGCCGGACGAGCGCCTCCGCAGCGTCGGGGTCCATCCCCGCGGCGGCGTGGTACTGCACCGGGAGGTCGTCGGGCACCAGCTCGACCGGCCAGCGCCCGGCGAACTCCGGCCGCCGCGGGGAGCCGGTGAGAGCGACCGCGACCGCGGACCCCGTCTGCGCGACGATCCCCACGCGGACTCCACCCATGCGTCCGGACGGTAGTGCCCGGTCCCGACAGGCCGGCCTCGGCGGCCCGCTCGTCATCGGTGCCATGGCACGCCAGACCGCTGTTCATGGCACGATGAACCGTTGTAACAGTGGGCGATATGCCATGGTTTGTGGAGCGGTTGAGCGTGCCATGCTCCGCCGACCGGGTGCTGGACCGTGGCGGAGCTCAGCGGGGGCGGGGGCGAGCGCTGTCGCGCCAGGCGGTCGGGCCGTGCCGCAGCGGCTCCCGCACCGAACTCCAGTACGCCGCCCAGGAGGCGGGCTTCTCGCCGGTGTCTGACGGCCCGGCCGCAGCGCGCGAGGCAAGGGCCGCGACGAGCGCAGCCAACTCCTCGTCAGTGGGGTCGCCCTTGACGACTCGCACCAGGGGCTCGGCCTCCGCATCCACGCTGCCAACAGTAATGGCCGTTTCGCCATGCTCGGCGCCCAGCGGTACAGTCCGGCGAGGTCGAGAACGAGGATCGAGAGCGAGGCCGCCGGCGCGATGACCTCCACCCGACCGAGATCGAACGTTCTGCACCAGGCGGGCTACGCGATCCGCCATCCCGGCCGCATCCTCCCGCACCTGCGCAGGCTCGTTCGCGACGCCTGGCTGAGTCGTGCGACGAAGGGCGACCACATCACCTACTACCGCGCGGTCATGGCCGACGATGCGAGCCGCAACCCGGAGGCCGCCGTCGGGTCGAAGCGGCACGACCGCTGGCTGGCGCTGGGCAAGATGCAGCTCGACTATCTGCTGGAGCACGGGTTGCGGCCCGAGCACCGCATGCTCGAGATCGGGTGTGGCAACCTGCGCGCCGGATGGCGGTTCATCGAGTACCTCGACGCCGGCAACTACTACGGAGTGGACATCTCGCCGGACATCCTGTTCGACGCGCAGCGGGTGGTCGCCGAGCATGGCCTGCAGGCCAAGCTGGCGGTCCTGACGCCGGTGCGAGACCTGACGCTCGCGTTCCTACCCGACGAGCACTTCGACGTCGTCCACGCGCACAGCGTCTTCTCGCACTCGCCCTTGTCGGTGATCGACGAGTGCCTGCGGCACGTCGGGCGGGTGATGAAGCCGGACGGCTGGTTCGACTTCACCTTCGACCGGACCGACGGCAAGGAGCACCAGGTCCTGAACGAGGACTTCTACTACCGGACGGAAACCCTGGTCCACCTCGCCGAGAGCCACGGCCTGAACGCCCGGTGCATGGACGACTGGGAGTCGCGCCCGCACAAACAGTCGAAGATCCGCGTCACGCGCCGCTGAGCAGGACAGCCGGCCCTCCCGGAGCGCGCTCGGGGCGTCAGAGTGGGATGTTGCCGTGCTTCTTCGGGGGCAGCGTCGCGCGCTTCGTGCGCAGGCCGCGCAGCGCCTGGGTGACCGCGATCCGGGTTCGTGACGGCGGGATCACGCCGTCGACGTAGCCGCGCTCGGCCGCGACGTACGGGTTGGCCAGGGTGTCCTGGTAGTCGGCGATCAGCTCCGCCCGCCGCGTCTCGGGGTCGGCCGCTTCGGCAAGCTCGCGCCGGTACAGGATGTTCACCGCTCCCTGGGCCCCCATGACTGCGATCTGGGCCGTCGGCCAGGCCAGGTTGATGTCGGCGCCCAGGTGCTTGGATCCCATGACGTCATACGCGCCGCCATACGCCTTGCGGGTGATGACAGTGACCAGTGGCACGGTGGCCTCGGCGTACGCGTAGATGAGCTTGGCGCCACGGCGGATGATGCCGTTCCACTCCTGGTCGGTGCCGGGCAGGAACCCCGGGACGTCGACGAACGTCAGGACCGGGATGTTGAAGGCGTCGCAGGTGCGGACGAAGCGCGCCGCCTTCTCCGACGCGTCGATGTCGAGTGTCCCGGCGAAATGGAGAGGCTGGTTGGCGACCACGCCGACCGACCGCCCCTCCACGCGCCCGAACCCCACCACCATGTTCGGCGCGAACAGCGCGTGCACGTCCAGAAAATCAGCGGAGCCGTCGGCCGTGCTGTCCATGACGCCCTCGATGACGCGGTGCATGTCGTACGGCTGGTTGGCGCTGTCGGGGACCAGCGTGTCCAACGCCTCGTCGTGCGGCGTCACCTCCAGCGCGGACTCGAACGGGTAGGCGGGCGGGTCGTCGAGGTTGTTCTGCGGCAAGTAGGACAGCAGCGCGCGGACGTAGTCGATGGCGTCGGTCTCGTCGGTCGCCAGGTAGTGGGCGTTCCCGCTCTTGGTGTTGTGCGAGCGGGCACCGCCGAGCTCCTCGAAGCCGACGTCCTCCCCGGTCACGGTCTTGATGACGTCGGGGCCGGTGATGAACATGTGCGACGTCCCGTCGACCATGACTGTGAAGTCGGTGATCGCGGGTGAGTAGACCGCGCCGCCCGCGCACGGCCCCAGGATCAGCGAGATCTGCGGGACCACGCCCGACGCCAGCACGTTGCGATGAAAGATCTCGCCGTAGAGGCCGAGCGAGACCACGCCCTCCTGGATGCGAGCCCCGCCGGAGTCGTTGATGCCGACCATCGGACAACCCGTCTTGAGCGCGAAGTCCATAACCTTGACGATCTTCTCGCCGAAGACCTGGCCGAGGCTTCCGCCGAACACGGTGAAGTCCTGGGCGAACACGGCCACCTGGCGGCCGTCCACAGTGCCGAAGCCCGTGACGACGCCGTCGCCGTACGGGCGGTTCTTCTCCATCCCGAAGGCCGTCGAGCGGTGCCTGGCCAACTCGTCGAACTCGACGAACGAGCCCTCGTCGAGCAGCAGCGCGATCCGCTCACGTGCGGTCATCTTGCCGCGGGCGTGCTGCTTCTCGACGGCCCGGGCGGAACCGGCGTGCACGGCCTCGTCCGTGCGGCGCTGCAGGTCGGCGAGCTTGCCGGCGGTCGAGTGGATGTCGACGCCCTCGTTCGCCGGGGTCCCGTCCGGAAGCATGGACGGCAGGCTAGACCACACGGTGCCTCACTACGCTGGCGAGCGTGTCCACGGCCACCGGCTCCCGCGAGGC
The DNA here is from genome assembly GCA_050743075.1 of Jiangellaceae bacterium. Taxonomy (GTDB): domain Bacteria; phylum Actinomycetota; class Actinomycetes; order Jiangellales; family Jiangellaceae; genus JBOGDS01. The sequence goes on from JBOGDS010000008.1 coordinate 58,491, forward strand.
TGCGCGCTTCGACGTGCCCGACGCGCTGCGCGCCGAGGTCAGGCTGCTCGGCGACGCGCTGGGCGAGATCCTGCGCGAGTACGGCGGCGAGGCGCTGCTCGCCGCCGTCGAGCGGCTGCGTGAGCTGGCCATCGCCGCCCACCACGAGGACGAGACCGTCGCGGAGGACGCCGCCACCCAGGCCGAGAAGCTGGTCTCCTCCTGGCCGGTCGAGCGCGCCGAGGACGTGGCCCGTGCGTTCACCGTCTACTTCCACCTGGTCAACGTCGCCGAGGAGCACCACCGGATCCGGGCCCTGCGGGCCGGCGACCGGGCCGACCGGCCGCTGTCGGGGACCGTCGCCGCAGCCGTCGATGAGGTCGCCAGGCTGCACGGTCCCGCGCAGGCACAGGGGCTGCTCGCTGCGCTGGAGTTCCGGCCGGTTCTCACGGCGCATCCCACGGAGGCCCGGCGGCGCGCCGTCGCCACCGGCATCCGGCGGATCGCGGAACTGTTGGAACGGCGCGACGACCCGCGGCTGGGCGCCTCCGAGGAGTTCGAGACCCGGCGGCGGCTGCTGGAGGAGGTGGACGTGCTCTGGCGCACCGCCCAGCTCCGGGCCGAGCGGCCCGGGCCGTTGGACGAGGTCCGCACCGCGATGACCGCCTTCGACGAGGTCCTCTTCCGCGTCCTGCCGCAGGTGTACCGGCGGGCCGAGACGGCGCTCGCCGTGTCCCACGCGGGCGCGGCGCCGCCGCGGGTGCCCGCGTTCGTCCGGCTCGGCTCCTGGATCGGCGGCGATCGTGACGGCAACCCGTCCGTGACCAGCGCGGTCACCCGTCAGGCCGTGGCAATCCAGTCCGACCATGTCCTCCGCGCGATCGAGCAGGCCTGCGACCGGGTCGGTCGTGGGTTGACCGTGGATGCGGAGACGACGCCGCCCTCGCCTGCGGTCGGGCGCATCATCGCCGACGCGTCGGCGGCGCATCCGGAACTGCTCGCAGACCTCACGGCCCGGTCGCCGGACGAGCCGCACCGTGTGGTCCTGCTGCTGGCCGCCGAGCGGGTGGCCGCGACGAGGCGGCGCGACGCCGACCTCGCGTATGCGTCCGCGGCCGACCTCCTGGCGGAGCTGACGACGCTGCAGCGGAGCCTGGCGGCGGCGGGCGCGCCACGGCAGGCGTACGGGGAGCTGCAGCACCTGGTCTGGCAGGTCGAGTCGTTCGGCTTCCACCTGGCCGAGCTGGAGGTGCGCCAGCACAGTGCGGTCCACGCCGACGCGCTCGCCGAGTTGCGGGCCGGGAACCCGCCGTCGGAGACCACCCAGGAGGTGCTGGCGACACTGCGGGTGATGGCGCAGATCCAGCATCGGTTCGGGCCAGACGCCTGCCGCAGGTATGTCGTGTCGTTCACCCGCGCAGCCGCTGACGTCAGTGCGGTGTACGAGCTGGCCCGGGTCGCCCTGGACGGGCGCGAGCTCGTCCTCGACGTCATCCCCCTCTTCGAGACCGGCGAGGACCTGGCCCGGTGCGTCGACGTCCTCGACGAGGCCATCGCCCTGCCCGAGGTCCGCCGCCGGATCTCGGCGAGCGGGCGGCGGTTCGAGGTCATGCTCGGCTACTCCGACTCGGCCAAGGACGTCGGGCCGGTGTCCGCGACGCTCGCGCTCTACGACGCGCAGGCGCGGCTGACGGCGTGGGCGGCGCGGCACGCGCTGAAACTGACGCTCTTCCACGGCCGGGGCGGTGCCCTGGGACGTGGCGGGGGACCGGCCAACCGGGCCGTGCTGGCCCAGGCGCCCGGCTCCGTCGCGGGCAGGTTCAAGGTCACCGAGCAGGGTGAGGTGATCTTCGCGCGGTACGGCGACCCGGTGATCGCCCGCAGGCACGTCGAGCAGGTGGCGTCTGCCGTGCTGCTCGCGTCGACGCCTACCGTCGAGCAGCGCGCCCGGGACGCGGCGGTCGAGTACGCGGAGGTCGGTGCGGTGCTGGACGGTGCTGCGCGGGAGGCGTACGACGCGCTGGTGCGGACGGACGGCTTCGCCGAGTGGTTCGGCCGGGTGACACCGCTGGAGGAGGTCGGCGCGTTGCGTCTGGGTTCCCGGCCGGCGCGGCGCGGCACCGTGGCGTCGTCGTCGCTGGGTGACCTGCGGGCGATCCCGTGGGTGTTCTCGTGGGCGCAGACGAGGGTCAACCTTCCCGGCTGGTACGGACTGGGGGCGGGCCTCGAAGCCGTCGGCGACCTCGCGTTGCTGCGCCGCGCCTACGAGTCGTGGCCGCTGTTCACGGTGATGCTCGAGAACGCCGAGATGTCGCTCGCCAAGACCGACAGGCGGATCGCGGCGCGGTACCTCGAGCTCGGTGGCAGACCTGATCTCACCGCCCGCGTACTCGAGGAGCACGCACGTACGACGTCGCAGGTCCTTGCGGTCACCGGGCATACCCGACTGCTGGAGGACCGGCGGGTGCTGGGGCGGGCGGTCGCGTTGCGCAACCCGTACGTCGACGCGCTGTCCTACCTCCAGGTGCTCGCTCTGCGGGCGCTGCGCGAAGGTACGACCAAGGACGCCGCGATGCGCCGGCTCCTCCAGATCACGGTCAACGGCGTCTCCGCCGGCCTCCAGAACACCGGCTGAGACGGTGCGCCACTGGAGGGTTTTCCGTCCTTCGGCAGCCGGGAAGGGCGGAGAACCCTCCACTAGTGGAAGGCGTAGGGAGCGGCAGACGTGGTCGCGTGGCGGGTGACGCGGGTCGCGGAGGCGGGGTCGACCAACGCCGACGTGGCCTCGGCCGCGCGGGCGGGCGCGGCTGAGGGCATGGTGCTGGTCGCGGACCATCAGACGGCCGGCCGCGGCCGGCTCGGCCGTTCGTGGCAGGCGCCCGCCGGTACCGGCTTGGCTGCGTCGGTGCTGCTGCGGCCGTTGTCCGTACCCGCACATCGCTGGCCCTGGCTGCCGCTCCTAGTGGGCGTCTGTGTGGTGGAGGCGCTGGCTTCGTACCCCGGCGTGGCGGCGGCGCTCAAGTGGCCGAACGACGTTGTCCTGGGCGGCGCCAAGCTGGCCGGGATCCTGGTCGAACGGGTGGAGACGCCGACGGGCGCCGCGGCCGTGGCGGGCGTGGGGCTCAACGTGTCTGCGGCGCCGCTGGGCGCGACGTCTCTGGTAGCCGCCGGGCATCCGGAGGCGACCCGCGACGGCGTGCTCGACGCGCTGCTCGCAAGCCTTGCCGAGCGCTACGACGCGTGGCGTGCGGCCGGCGGCGACCCGGCGCCGTGGCTCGCGCCGGCCTACCGCGACGTCTGCGACACGCTGGGCCGCGACGTGCGGGCAGAGCTACCGGGCCGGCCTCCGGTCGAGGGCCGGGCAGTGGACATCGACGACGCCGGCCGGCTTGTCATCCGGACGCCGTCCGGGCGCCGATCCGTCGGCGCCGGCGAGGTCGCCCACCTCGGCACCCGCCCCCGCCCATGATCATGTCGAGTTCGACCAGCATTTCCTGGGCAAAGGCGACATGATCATGGGGATAAGCTGCCCGCATGGGGTTTTCGCAGCGCCTGCTCGGTGAGGGCGAGACCGTCGTCGTCCACATGCGTACGCACCTGAAGGTGCTCATCGTCCCGGTCCTGGTCCTGCTCGCTGCGGCGGCTGCCGTCGGCTTCGGCTTCGGCGTCCTGCCCGACGGCGGCACCGGCGGGTCGGTTGGCCGGTGGGCGCTCGTCATCGGCGGGGTGCTCGTCATCGCGCGATGGTCGCTGTGGCCGTTCCTCGTCTGGCTGACGACGACGTACACCGTCACGTCCGAGCGACTGATCACCCGTCAAGGCGTGATCAACCGCCATGGTCGCGACATCCCGCTGGGCCGTATCAACGACGTGGCGTACCAGCAGAGCCTGGTGGACCGCGTGCTGCGCTGCGGGTCGCTCAACGTGTCCGCGGCCAGCGAGCAGGGGCACGATCATCCTGCGCGACGTTCCACGGGTTCACGCCGTCCAGCTCGAGATGAGCGAGCTCGTCCGGGAGGCACACGGCTGGTCGGGCCCATCGCGACAGGTTGCCGACGAGCCGGAACCGGAGACGGCGCCGGAGCCTCGCCGCGGGGGTACCCGTCCGCTCGCCAGCGACGAGCCCTACGACTGGCGACGCGACGACCCAGCCGGACGGTGAGCGATCCCGTGTCACGCCGGACGACTCGAGCGACTGCTCCTGGGCGTGCCGCGTGTTCACACCCGGGAGGAGGTGGCGCGCCAGGTCGGCGTGACCATCGAGGAGGCCCGCGCGTACTGGCGGTCGCTGGGCTACCCAGACGTGGGCGTTCACCGACGAGGACGTCGTGGCCCTGCGCACCGTCGTCGAGTTGGTCCGCTCCGTCGAGGCGACGGCAGCCGCACTGGCCGACCACGCCGGCGTCGCGATGCGCGCCCCGCCGCCGACCGAGATCCGCGGCCTCGGCACCGTCACGCCGTTCACCGTCACATGCCGCTCCCGTTGATCACGTCCACCACCCTGACGGGTGCTTCAC